>NZ_JASAMU010000010.1:0-167762 GCF_029909885.1 Ochrobactrum sp. AN78 | reverse complement strand
GCGCCCTCTTGGGCGCACAAAGGTCGCTCTAACACTCTATATTTACAGCATAATTTTACCTTAAACTGATTCAAGTTTAAGGAATTATGCTGTAGAGCGTGCCGCGCTTAATCGCACCCATGGCGCTCGCTCTAGATTCTTTTAACTGTCGCATGTTCGCGGGAGCTCAAAGGAATCCATTTGAGCGCGACATGCTTTAGTCGAGCAGCGGCGACCAGGCCGGGTCGGAACCGAAATTCGGCGTCTGTATCTGGCGTTCGTTGCGGCCCGTCAGATCAATCGTAAACAGCCTTGAGCCACCGGCACCTGCTGCCTTGCGGAAGAACATCAGGACGCGACCATTCGGAGCCCAGGTCGGACCTTCATTGTGAAAGCCTGAGGTCAACAGACGCTCGCCCGTACCATCGGTCTTCATGACGCCAATGGAGAACTGTCCCTGCGACTGTTTTGTGAAGGCGATCAAATCACCGCGTGGCGACCATACTGGAGTGGAGTAGCTACCGTCACCGGCAGATATACGACGCGGGTTGGAACCATCGGCACCCATCACATAGAGCTGTGGGCGTCCACCACGGTCAGATGAAAATACGATCTGCGAACCGTCTGGCGAATAGGATGCACTGGTATCAATCGCCTGACTATTGGTGAGGCGCGTTGTGGTGCGATTACGCAAGTCCATCGTGTAGACGTTCGCGCTGCCGTCATCCTGAAGAAGGCTCATCACAACCTTCTGGCCGTCTGGCGAGAAGCGTGGTGCAATCGTCATGCCTGGGAAATTGCCAACAAGCTCACGCTGGCCGGTTTCGAGCTGCAGCAGGTACACCTTCGGCGAACCGCCTTCGAACGACATATAGGTTACTTCCTGACGATTTGGCGAGAAACGCGGCGTCAGTGAAATGGCGCGACCATCGGAAAGGTATCGAACATTCGCGCCGTCCTGATCCATAATAGCCAAGCGCTTCACACGCTTCTGTGCCGGACCCGATTCATCGACGAAAACAACGCGGGTGTCAAAATAGCCTTTTTCACCGGTCAGGCGTTCATAGATCGCATCTGCGATGATGTGAGCAACACGACGCCAGTTATCCGGTGTTGTGAAGAACTGCTGACCGATCAGCTGCTGGCCACCAAACGTATCCCAGAGACGAAATTCAGCCTTGAGCCTGCCATCCGGCTGCTTTGTAATACGGCCCGTGACCAGTGCCTGCGCATTGATGACTTTCCAATCTTCAAAACGCGGTGTTGCGTCCGGGTTGGAAATCTTTTCAATGAAAGCATTCTTGTTGATCGGTGCGAAAAGGCCCGAACGCTCAAGATCTGCCGCAATGACCGAGGTGATATTCGCTCCGAGCTGATCGCCCGAAAGGAAATCCGTGATCGCTACCGGTAATGGCTCTACCACACCCTTGTTGATGTTGATTTCCACCACCGCACGAGCAGGCATGGTAGCAACAAGGCTTGCAGCAATCATACAGGCGAAAGCCGAAAAAACTGTCCGGATCTTTGTTTTCATGATGCCGATCTTCATGTCTTCAGGGACCTCTTTTGTCCTTAGAGTGCCGTGCGCCCTCTTGGGCGCACAAAGGTCGCTCTAACAGTTTAGATTTGCTGCATAATTCCTAGGGAACTATGCAGAGACCTTATTGAGGGGCCTTATTGGCGGGCCTCATTCAGGCATTCGTTAGGAGTGATCAGTCAAGCTGATCAGAACATTTCGCTCGGGTCGAAGTTGACGATCACTTCCGACCAGTTGTCATATTTGTCTGCAGGCAGATTGTATGGTGCGCAACGAGCCACAGCGCGCTTGGCGCTTTCAGCTGCGGCACGACCCACACCATCTCCACCACCACCAGATGTCACCTCGGGGGAACCCTGGATAGAACCATCCTGATTGAGACGCATCTTCACCGTCACGACAAGTCCTGGTGCATCTGCCACACCGGCAGGAACGTTCCAGCACTTGGAAATCGCGCCACGAAGGGCATCCATTTCATTCTGGCTCAGCTTCGAGCCGCCCGTATTCTTCTTGCCGCCCAGCGATGCCTGATCGGTCGAACGCTTTGCACCACCACCGGATGCCTTCTGCTTGTTAAGCAGGGCGGCGACCTCATCAGCAATGGCGTCATTCTTCGACTGCGATGTCTGAGAAGCAGTTTGGGACTTCTTCTGATCTTCCGTTGGCTTGCGGTCTGGTGTCTTAGCCGTTTGCGCCTGCGGCGGTTTTGGCTTTGCCTGTGGTGCAGGAACATTGTCCGGCAGTTTCGGCGCGGTCTGATCTGGCGTTTCGGCCTGTTTTTCGATCGCTTCAGCAACCGGATCAGGTTTCACTTCCTGTTTTTCTTCCGGTTTGGTCTGAACTTCCGTCGCGGGCACCGGCGTCGGTTTTTCCTGCGGCGTGGGTTCTGGCTTAGGATCGGGCTTCGGTTCCGGCTTCTTCACCGGCTCCGGCTGCGCTTTTGGTTCCTCAGCCGCTTCAATCGGCTTGGCCTTATTTTCAGGCCGTGGTGGCGTTTGGCTATCGACTTCCTGATCGCCGAAATTCTGAGCTTCAGGAACAGTCTGCGGCTTTTTCGTCGGAACAGGCGCCGACTTTTCCTTCATCGGCGCGGTTTTATCGCCCTGCTGAATCTGGGTAATCGATTCGATCGGCACGATGTCGACCGGAAACGACTCCGAATCCTGCACGTCGAATGCCTTCGGCGAGGAGAAGGAGAAGAGCCCCAACGCGATAACGACGGTATGGAGCGCTACAGAAGATGTCAGGCCAGCCTTCATGATGGCGTCAGCTATCCTGCTCCTGGAGTGTCACAAGGCCGATATTCTTGAAACCGGCGGCGGAAATGCGAGCCATGACCTTCATGACAGTGCCGTAATCGGCAGACTTGTCACCGCGCACGAAAATGCGCTCTTCGTAACCGGTCTTGGCAATCGCCTGAAGTTTGGCAACAACTTCATCAAGCGGAATTTCAGTTTCCTGCAGATAAATCTGGCCTTCGCTGTTCACCGATACGGTGATCGGCTGTGTGTCAGCATTCATGGCTTTCGCCTGCGTATCTGGCAGATCAATAGGCACACCGACCGTCAAAAGCGGGGCAGAAACCATGAAGATGATAAGCAGCACCAGCATCACGTCCACGAATGGCGTAACGTTGATTTCACTCATCAATGCCTTCTTGCGGCCACGCCTGCGGCGACCACCCGACTGCATTCCCTGATTTCCAACTGACATGCCCATTTCAATATTCCCGAAGGCTCGTTTTAGCTTTGATGCTGGAACGCTCTATTTTTTGCTTTCACGCATGTCGCGGAAAACCGGTTCCCACTTTTCCGCGACATGCTTTAGCTGCGCGGCGTCAGCTTCTCATCAATTTGGCGCGACAGTATGGCAGAGAACTCATCCGCAAAACCTTCGAGCCGGCCATTGACCTTACCCGCATCGCTCGAAAGCTTGTTGTAGGCGATAACTGCTGGAATAGCGGCAAGCAGACCAATAGCTGTTGCGAGCAGCGCTTCGGCGATGCCCGGTGCCACCACCGCGAGATTGGTGTTCTTCGATGCAGCAATTGCCTGGAACGACGTCATAATACCAACAACCGTACCGAACAGGCCGATAAACGGAGCAGCAGAACCGATTGTAGCAAGAAAGCCTAGTCGCGATTCCAGCTTGTCGCTTTCTCGCGCCAGAGCCACATCCATTGCCTTGTCGATACGCATCTGAAGTGCAATCGGAGAACGTGCGCCCTTCTCAAACGACTTTTTCCACTCGCGCATGGCAGCCATGAAGATGGAGGCCATACCAGTCGTTCGGCGATCATTGAGATTGCGGTAAAGTTCTTCCAGTGACTGCCCGGACCAGAACGCTTGTTCAAAGCGATCAATCGCGCGACGCGCGCGTCCGTAAGCAACAATTTTGTCCACGATGATAGCCCAAGTCCAGACCGAGGCGACCACGAGACCAAGCATAACCAGCTTAACGACCCAGCCCGCCTGCATGAACAGGCCCCAGAGGGTAATATCGGCGGCAGGGGCCGCGAGCGCAACATTTTCCATCGATCTACCGTCCTCGAATCCAAACGCCCGGCCTCTTGACCGGGCGGCATCGCAAATTATTCAAGAAACATCCGCTTCCGAACGTCTCAACCTGCGCAGCTTTATCATTAGAGCGCCGTGCGTCCCTTGGGATGCACAAAGGACGCTCTAACAACTTAAGTTTATGCATAATTCCCTGAATTGAATTCATTCAAGGAATTATGCGGGAGCTATTTGCACACCCTGACGGATATGCTGACGCTCTACGCCACAACCGCCATTCCGGATTTCAACTTTAAATCCTCAAAGCGCTTGTTACGGTTAATTTTGGTGAAAGGAAGGCGCTGCGCTTCAACCCGGCCCTTCAACCGATTCCGTCATCATCATTAATGGAATATTATGGTTAAAGATGCGTTAGCATTTGCTGAGAAGGCGAGCTTGCCCGTTAATTATTGCAGGGCAACTCAAAAAATCAGTCGGCCTTCGTGAAAGCTTCGCGCCATTCATCCGGAATACGGCGGGGATGGCCCTGTTTGGTAATCATGACCGCTTCAACCTTGGCCTCCGACAGCAGCCGATCCCCACAAGTGATCTTCTGCGCCATGATTACGCGCGCGCCGCGAATCTCGCTCACCCGTGTTTCGACCAGGATGAGATCATCCATTTTTGCGGGCGATTTATAGTCGATTTCCATACGACGAACGACCCAGACCATTTCTTCGCCAAGCGCGCCTTCAGCAAGCTCGATATGGTTGACATCCTGCAAGCGCAGAAAATCGGTGCGGCCACGCTCGTAAAATTCGAGATAACGACCGTGATAGACGAAGCCGGAAAAATCCGTATCAGCATAATAGATGCGCGCATAAAGATAATGGGCACCGTCCCTCAACTCACCCGAAACAGATTGCGCTGCGGCTTGATCGATTTTATCCGTCATTCGTCTTCCATAAAAAGGCCGAACTGCGACTGCTGGACCACCTCGGCAGGTGCTGCCAGCCCCATATGTTGCCACGCGAGCGCAGTTAGAACACGTCCGCGCGGCGTGCGCTGCAGAAAGCCCTGCTGGATCATATAGGGTTCGATAATGTCTTCGATAGCATCACGCGGCTCAGACAAGCCGGCCGCAATGGTTTCAATCCCGACTGGGCCACCACCAAAATTACGGGCGATCATATCCAGATAACGCCGGTCAAGCTGGTCAAAGCCGCGATTATCCACTTCAAGCCGTGACAGAGCTTCGTCGGCAATCTTGCGATCTATGACATCAGCACCCGCGACCAGCGCAAAATCGCGCACACGTCGCAACAGACGGCCCGCAATACGCGGTGTCCCGCGCGAGCGGCGCGCTACTTCCAGAGCACCATCCGGCGAAATACCCATCTGCATAATGCGAGCACCACGGCGCACAATATATTCGAGCTCTTCAACCGTATAGAAATTGAGCCTTACCGGAATACCGAAACGATCACGCAAAGGCGTGGTCAGAAGACCAAGCCGCGTCGTTGCTGCGACCAGCGTAAACTTCGCCAGATCGATCTTGACCGAACGTGCTGCCGGGCCTTCCCCGATAATGAGGTCGAGCTGGAAATCTTCCATCGCCGGATAGAGGATTTCCTCAACGGCCGGGCTCAGTCGATGAATTTCATCAATAAAGAGTACATCGCGATCTTCAAGATTGGTCAGAAGGGCGGCCAGATCACCGGCCTTCGCAATCACCGGACCAGACGTTGAGCGGAAATTAACGCCAAGTTCCTTGGCCATGATTTGCGCGAGCGTCGTCTTGCCAAGTCCCGGAGGCCCCACAAAGAGCACATGATCGAGTGCTTCACCGCGAACCTTGGCAGCTTCGATGAACACTTTGAGATTGGCGCGCGCCGCCGCCTGCCCAACAAAATCGTTAAGCGTTTGTGGACGCAAGGTGCTGTCGGCGTCTTCGCCACGCAAGTCAGCATCGATAAGAGGATTACGGTCGCTCATGGCTCCCTCCTCGCATGATCGCTGAAATCAGGCAAGTATCTCACCGCGACAGCTCCTTCAGGCCGAGGCGAATAAGCTTGGCCGAATCGGCATCATCACCGGCTTCCCTCAAAGCCGCAGCTACGGCATTCGCTGCCTGATCGCGCGAATAACCCAAATTGGAAAGTGCTGAAACCGCATCTGTTACGGGAGCAGAGGCTGCACCTGCGCCCAGCTCCTGCTTAAGACCGATAGTCCCGCTTGCATCACCCGCAAAGGCAGGTGCCTTGTTCTTCAATTCAGTAACAATGCGCTCGGCCACCTTCTTGCCGACGCCCGGCGCACGCGAAACCATCGCGAGATCACGCAGTGCAATGGCATTGGCAAGCTCAGGTGGCGTCAATGTTCCAAGCACGGCAAGCGCCACCTTGGCACCCACGCCCTGCACATTCTGCAACAGACGAAACCATTCGCGTTCAAGCTGTGATCCGAAGCCATAGAGGCGGATCATGTCTTCGCGCACATAGGTCTCGATAAACAGAATAGCCGCCTCGCCTGCCCCACCCAGATTACCGAGCGTGCGGGCGGAACAAAAGGCAACATAGCCGACACCATGCACGTCAATAACAGCATGATCCTCAGCGATTTCATCGATCACGCCCTTAAGCTTGCCGATCATATCAGTGCTACCCCGCTAAAAGCGCATCCCGAAAGTGTAAAATGGTTTTCAGGACCAAATGCGCGTTAACTCAAAAGCGCCTGCATCCTGCGTGCGCTGACAATACTTTGCCGATGATGTGCGTGACAAATTGCGATGGCGAGCGCATCGGCAGCATCGCTGGTATCGAATGTTGCACGCGGCATCAAAACCTTCACCATCATATGAATCTGCTGCTTTTCGCCATGGCCAACGCCAATCACCGCCTTCTTGACAGCATTTGGCGCATATTCCGCAACCGGAAGTCCCGCCTGTGCCGGTGCCAATAGCGCAATGCCGCGCGCTTGCCCGAGCTTCAGCGTGGCCGTCGCATCCTTGTTGACGAATGTATGCTCAACCGCTGCTTCATGGGGCATGAATTCATGCAGGACTTTGGAAAGGCCCTCATGCAGCTGACAAAGCCGCGAAGCCAGATCCATTTCAGCATTCGAGGTTACCGTACCGGAAGCGATGAAATGCAGGGAATTTCCAAGCGATTCGACAACGCCCCAACCGGTGCGGCGGAGCCCTGGATCAATACCAATGATGCGAATCGTTTCTTTCATAAGTGAACCCTATCCTCAGACAGGTTCACTTGACAGCACAAAAGTGAACAAAAGAGAAACATACACATCTGCTGATGCAGGAAAACTGGGTAGATTTTGGCTGTGATCCGCCGAAAATGCCGTTCTTTGAGAACCGGAGCGGAGTGTACTAAAAGGTACATGAGCACCGGAAGCGCAAAAGAGCGTCATTTGCAGGCCATCACAGCCGAAATATCAGCAGTTTTTAAGAGGCGCCGAAAGCCGTCTTAAGCAACACGATCTGATCCGAAACCGGATTGCCGCGTGGAGCAGTTTGCAGTGAAACGACTTCACCATAAACATTACGATCCATGCGACGGACGCGCGCCTGAAGGCGGATTGAGCGTTCGATGAGTTCAATGAATGCGAATGGCAGTTCATTCCAGCCGGTCGCCACTTCACCAGCCGAAGGCGTATCAAGACGAACTTTCGCCTTCTCGGCCTCGACCTGCTGGCGAGACATTTCACCATTGCGAGCGGCGCGCTGCAACAGAAGCCAGGACGCCACCTGCATGAGACGGGTGGTCAGGCGCATCGATTCGGCAGCATAAAGCGTTGCGGCAACGCGCGAGAGATTACGCGCGTCTTCGCGGCCTTCACCGTCGAGATAGCTTGCGGCTTCCTCGACCATATCCATGCCTTCACTGTAAATCGGCTTGAAGGAATCCGAGAACACCATGCGTTCAGCAAGGCTGATCATGTTACCCGGCATCTGTCCCTGTTCGCTAATCACTGCTCTGCCACCTTACATGACCGCACAACGGGCGATCATTCTGTTGCTCGCATTCTCGTCAAATGAATGCGAATGAAATTATTGAACCGCTGTTCGACCATGGGGAGAGCTGGGACGGAACAGCTGCGTTAGACAAGTCCACGACAAACTGCACCTTCATGCACGGTCGCGCAAGTTTATGTTTAACGTTCGGTTAATATTTTTCGGCAGATTTAAACAAAGCGTGAAAAGTTTGGACGCCAGACAGTCCCAGATGCACTTGATTCTATGAAGCGCATAAAAAAAGAGCCGCAAAGGCGGCTCTCAGGAGTTTAACAGGGAGGCGTCAAACAGAGTGGCTAAACCACTCGGTAAGAATCCAGCCGAACTGGATGTAAACCATTTAACGCCGTTAAGATTAATGAAGGGTTAATTTTACGTTCGAGCTGTGGAAAAATCGTTATTCTCAGAATACACCCAAACGAAAAAGCCGCCCGAAGGCGGCTTTTAAAACTGGCTTATTAACCGCGCTGTAACGCAGGTTTTGGACTTGAAGTGACAGGAGTCTTGGAACCCTCGGACACCACAGGCTTCGCAGCGGGCTTCTTGCCCCAACCGATGGTTGGCAGCCACTCAAGATAATAAGCAAGTGCAAATTGCATCACCACGCCCGTTGCGATCAAGAGTGTATCATATGGCAGGCCACCTGGATTAATCAGCTTCATGACCTGTGCCACCATCGCCAACAGCGTACCCGCGATAAAGACGGGCAGCGAATGCTTGCCGAGAATAGCGAGCGGATTATCCGGTGCCGTGCGCGCGATGCTGTTCAGTGTCGGCACGACAGCAATCAGGTAGGCCATCGCCAATACATGCAGAAGACGCGGAGCAGAAAGAAAGGTCTTGTCGAAACCGGTCAGAACTGCCGGCATGCCCATTGATGCGTCAATGCCCCAAAGCGGAATACGAACCCAGGCCAGTGAGAGAACCAGATAACCAACTGCTACTGCAATCAGCGCAGGATGTGTTGGCAACTTACCACCGCGACGCACATGGATGACGCCAGCAATACCAATTGCAAACAAGAACTGCCACGATAGCGGGTTAAGGAACCAGACGCCTCCGGTCGGATAGTTGATAGGCGCTACACCATAAAGGCCCGACAACAGCCAGACTGTGCCCGACACAGCAACCATCAGCGAAAGGCTGATGCGCGCAAGAAGTAGCAGCAGCGGCGTCATAAGAAGCATGACGGCATACATCGACAGAATGTTGTTATAGCCAAGCTGATGACCCAGCGTGACGAGACCCAGTAAAGATTCTACCGGCTGCTTGACCAGCGGGCCGATATTGATCTGGGTCAGAAGCTCACGATGCTTGAGGAAAATGGCGGCAGCAGCAAAAATTCCGATGGTCGCAAGCGTCGTCATAATATGCGCCGTATAAAGCACGCACGCACGGCGCCACATTTTCAATGTCAGCACGAGACGATTGCCTGGCGCAAATTTGCCGCCATAGGCCAACGCAACAGCCATGCCTGAAATCAGAACAAAAGCTTCGGCAGAATCAGAAAAGCCGAGATTCTTGTGCGTGAAGTGCTCATAAATCGTACCGGGTACATGATTGATGAAAATCGTAAGCAGGGCCAAAGCACGAAACACGTCGATGCGTGTATCGCGAACTTTTGGCACTATTTTCGCCGTTTCATTCGTCATTTCGCCTGCCTGCCGTTTGTTTTTCGTCTGCAATAGCGCAGCACTCATTGCCGTCTATATAGCGGGTAATTCCGGCGGAACCCGGTTGGTTCCAATCAACTTTCGTTCCAGTGGATAACATAATGCCAACATGAGACTTTCATCGCCCCCGAACATTGGCCCGCAAATGTCCCGAAAATGTAAAGGGGCTGTTCAATGAACCCCTCTTACTTTATGCCCGAATTCCATCAACATTTTTCGCTAGGTTTGGTTTATGAACGCGCCAACTGCTACAAAAGATAACGAACGCTGCCGCCTTTTGCTGGTTGCACCACCGATCTCAAATGGTGATGCGTTGGCGAAACTCCTGTCCGCAGCGCTTTCAGGTGGCGATGTCGCAAGCGTGATTCTCGACGGCGGCGATCTGGATGAAGCGACTTTTCAGGCATCTGCCCAAAAGGCCGTTGCCGTTATCCAGGAAAAAGGCGCTGCTGCAATCATTCTCAACGATACGCGTATTGCCGGCCGTGTCGGCGCGGATGGCATTCACATTGAAGGCAAGGCTGCAGAGCTTGCGGAAGCCATCGAGAAGCACACACCGAAATTCATCGTTGGAACGGGCAATCTTCGTGATCGTCACAGCGCTATGGAAATTGGTGAATTGCAGCCCGATTACGTTTTCTTTGGCAAAATTGGCGCGGATAACAAGCCAGATGCTCACCCTCGCAATCTGGCATTGGCCGGATGGTGGGCTGAACTGGTCGAAATTCCAAGCGTCGCACAGGCTGGAAATACAATTGAAAGCGTCATTGAAGCATCACAGACCGGTGCTGATTTTGTAGCCCTTGGCCGCGCAGTCTTTGAAGCAGAAGATCCTGCAAAGGCCGTAGCGGAAGCCAACCGCCTTCTTGATGAAAATGCCCCTCGTTTCGAAAACTAAATCCGCCAAGGTTTTGTACGCCCCCATGAAGAGCAGAATTCTTCTCGCCACGGCTTTGATCTTTGTCGCGTCCGTCCCTGCTGCAATGGCTGCAGGCGAACCGGCAAGCGCTCAAAAAAAGCATGACGGTAAAAGCGACAAGCCTGCGGAAAAGCCAAAGATGCTGCCGCAGCCAGCGTCGACAAACACTTTGCCTCACATCGATCCAAGCCGGTTCGGCGATAAACCTGCCGATGAAGCTTTTGGCGCCTATCAGCGCGGACTTTATTTGACGGCCTTCAATCTCGCCAAGCCACAGGCTGAAAAAGGTGACCCAGCATCGCAAACGCTTATCGCTGAAATCTATGCCCGTGGGCTGGGTGTGCCTGCCGATCAGAAGAAGGCTGCCGAATGGTATGCCAAGGCCGCAGAAAATGGCGTTAACGAAGCGCAGTTTCGTTACGCCGCCTTGCTGCTTCAGGGCCGATACATTCAGAAAGATGCCGCCAAGGCCACTCAACTGATGCAGAAAGCTGCCGAAGGCGGCAATGCTATGGCACAGTTCAATTACGGCCAGCTCGTCATGATGAAGGCATCCGGCAAGGCAGGAATTGATCAGGCCTTCCCATGGTTTGAAAAGGCTGCTGCAGCAAAACTGCCTGATGCAGAATATGCAGTCAGCCAGATTTACGCCAATGGCACTGACAAAATCGCAAAAGATGAAAAGAAGGCGCGGGAATATCTGCTTCTCGCTGCACGCAAAGGCTACGACACCGCTCAATATGATCTGGGACGCTGGCTGATCGAAGGTCGTGGCGGCGACCGCAATTACGAACAAGGCTTTGGCTGGATGCAGATTGCCGCCCAGCGCGGTATGGTCCTGGCACAGGCATGGCTCGCCCGTCTTTATCGTGATGGCATCGGTACAGATGGTGATCTGGTAAAATCTGCCGCCTGGTATGTCATCGCGCAGCGCGCCGGTTTCCATTCGCCCGATCTCAATGACATGATGGATGGCTTGTCCGACGAGCAACTCAAAGAAGCGATCCAGACCGCTAACAGCCTTCGCGTCCGGTAATCTCGGGCATCGTCCACTTTGAAAATGCAAAAAGCGCGTCACCAGAAGTGACGCGCTTTTTCATTCTTTGGAACGGCATAGCCTTACTGACTTTCGTAAGCCTTCTTGCTGGCATCATAAATGTAGGTCGCAGCATCGGCAGCACTGAGCTCACGTGTCTTACCCGGCGCGGAAATTGTTGTTCCGCTGAAATTTACAACAAGTTTCGGCATATCGGACTTGTCATCAGGAGCGAAAGTCACCTCTCCCAGATTGGATATACATGGCATGACCTCGCCATCTGAACAGGCCGCACCATTATCTTCGCCCGCCAGAAGATAGCCGACATGTGTCCATGACTTGCCCAATGCAAATACATCATAGCCATTGTAAGACGTGCCACGGTCAAAACCAGCAATCGGGATTGCCAGCACCAGTTTACCTGCTGGCGTGCGATGTTCCACCGCCTTGCGATCGGTGTCGACCTCATCGGGCTTTTCATAAGATCCCATCGCACCGATATCTCGCGCGGCATGCTGGAGGGACCACGATCCGTCAGAAAGCATGAAGGTTGCTTCAGACAGATTAACCTGCGCTTCGGGGGCCGCCTCTGCCTCGCCGGAATCACCCTGCTTTTCAAGAGTTTCCCAGGCAAAACCGGTGAAGTACTGCTTTCCATCGCGCTCAAACGCATGACCGAACCAGTAGGTCGCCGTCACGCCTTTTCCAACATCGTAGGAATCAGAACCATCGCCTGCAACATTGTAGATGGACTTCAAAACAGTTGCAGCGTCGGGCGCTGAAACCGCAGCATCGTGCTGATGCGCACTGACTGCTGGCGATGCTGCTGTCGCAAGCTCCGGAGCGGACATAACCGCAAAGGTAGAGACCAACAAACCTGCCACGGCAGAACGAACATATTGACGGCGAAACGCAGGCGATGCCTTCACAATGGTTCTCATATGTCTCTCCAAAATGTCTGCGGATAACATGAAGACTGGTTGCAGTGCCCTGCCCGCATGAGCGGCAAAACTACTGCGATAAACCAGATCTCCTGCGATCTCGCACGGGGAACTGGTGTTCGGACATAGGGCAGATTTTGGCATCAAGCCACAAGAAATTGCGATGAACCCCAGAGCCGCAGGATCGAAAATACCCGAAAAACCACCGCCTAATTGATGGATTTGACGCCGGTTTAGAGATTCAAAACGAGCTGAATGCTTGCTCAGGCTTGCACAAAGCCTCGTTTTATGGTCTTGGAGACCCGATTATCGTGGTTCGAGTTAAAGATGGACGCAATCCCCGAAATAAAGCGGGAGATTGCCTTTCTGTCGTGATGCGCCGGGCCGCAACAGTTTTCACATTTATTCCCGGATTAAGCTCATGAAGATCAATGGTAACGAAATCCGCCCCGGCAATGTCATCGAGCATGATGGCGGCCTGTGGGTTGCGGTCAAGACCAATGCGGTCAAGCCCGGCAAAGGCGGCGCCTACAATCAGGTTGAACTGAAGAACCTCATCACCGGTACCAAGCTCAATGAACGTTTCCGCGCTGCTGAAACCGTCGAGCGCGTTCGTCTGGAACAGAAGGATTTCTCGTTCCTCTACGAACAGGGTGAAGCGCTGATTTTTATGGATACTGAATCCTACGAACAGCTCGAACTCCTGAAAGATTTCGTTGGCGACCGCGCGGCCTTCCTTCAGGACGGCATGATGGTCACCGTTGAACTCTACGAAGAAAAGCCAATCGGCATCCGTCTTCCAGATCAGGTAACGCTCGCAATCACTGAAGCCGATCCGGTCGTCAAAGGCCAGACTGCTGCTTCTTCCTACAAGCCAGCTGTTCTTGAAAATGGCATCCGCATTCTGGTTCCGCCATTTATCGCATCTGGCGAGCGCGTCATCGTTGATACCAACGAGCTGACCTACATCAGCCGCGCATAAATATGCTTATCAACATGCGGCGCTTGTTTCAGGCGTCGCATGTTTCGTCACAGCCAAAGCGCATCCCGAAAAGTGCGAAGCTGTGACTGTTCTTTCTCAGATTACTCAATTCCCCGATTGTTTTCAGATGCCTTGGCGTCAGAAACATCAAGATGTCTACTATAAACTGTGTGATCCAGCTGGAAGCCACGTTTCGGGATCACGCCAAAAAGGATAAAAGAAATGGCCCGCTCAGCCCTTCTCAATGTCATGGTACAGGCCGCTATGAAGGCCGGCCGCAGCCTTGCGCGCGACTTCGGCGAAGTCCAGAACCTTCAGGTTTCCCTTAAAGGTCCCGGCGACTACGTCAGCCAGGCCGACCGCAAAGCGGAAAAGATCATCTACACGGAATTGAGCCGCGCCCGCCCTGATTTCGGCTTCCTGATGGAAGAATCGGGTGAGGTCGAATCCAAGGACGGTCAGCATCGCTGGCTGATTGATCCACTCGACGGCACCACCAACTTCCTGCACGGTATTCCAGTTTTCGCAGTCTCTATCGCTCTTGAGCGTCAGGGACAGATCGTTGCGGGCGTAATCTACAATCCAGCTATGGACGAACTCTACACGGCTGAACGCGGTGGTGGTGTGTTCCTCAATGATCGTCGTCTGCGTGTTGCGGCCCGTTCAAAGCTGGTCGATTGCGTAATCGGCACCGGCATACCGCATCTGGGTCGCGGCCATCACGGCCATTACCTGGTCGAACTGCGCAATGTCATGGCCGAAACGGCTGGCATTCGCCGCATGGGCGCTGTTGCCCTTGATCTGGCCTATGTTGCTGCGGGCCGTCTTGACGGTTTCTGGGAAGATGGCATGCATCCCTGGGATCTCGGCGCAGGTATGCTGATGATCCGCGAAGCTGGTGGCTTTATTTCCGATAAGAATGGCGGTCAGGATATCTTCGGCACCAAGACCATTGTTGCAGGCAATGAAGCCATTCATGGCGCACTGTTGAAGACCATCAAGAAACCTATCTAAAAACAAGCTCCATTACTTTATTGATCCACTCTTCTTTTTCTTTGGATCGAATCAACAAAGTGGACAAACAAAGCCGAGCGATAAATCGCTCGGCTTTGTCTTAATTTAATTATAAAACAACGAATTAGTATTAGAAATACGACAGAGCCTTACCGATAACTTCAAGTACCTTCCCAAGTATATTCCACCAATGCATGATAATATCCCTTTCTATATTTGAGTGTACCAAAAATAAATAGCAAGATCTGAATAATTAAAAAGACCAATATTTTATTTAAATTGATATAACAATTTTTTATACTAAAAGAAGCATTCTCTAAAGTTATTTTAGCTACCAATATTAATATAAAAGCTGCATTGGAAGATTTGTTTTTGTCCGCATCGTAAAGCTGAGAGCCAACGTCATAAAGCTGTGCAATTTTCTTGTTTCAGATGATTCCGCTTCATGAACTAATGAAGTAGGATTCTGTTTGAGCACCCGACCATGGAGCAGGACGCATGAGCGATTTGAGACTTTCACGGGAACGACTGGACGATGCACGGGACTATGACCCCTACCGCCTGAGCAGCCCGAGAATTGTCATTCTCTCCATGGTCATCTTTCTCATCATTGTCGCTTTCCTGGCTGCGGTGCTGATGCGGCAGATCCATACATTCTTCGTCACCAATCCGGGCCTCAATGGCTTGATCTTCCTTGTGCTGCTCGTGGGAATTCTGCTGGCCTTTGGTCAGGTGCTGCGACTGCTCCCGGAAATCCGATGGGTTAATTCATTCCGAGACGGCGAACGCGACGGAGCCACGCGCCCGCCTGTGCTGCTTGCTCCCATGCGTGCTTTGATCGGGCGCAGGCAATCCATGGCACTCACGACAGCGTCGATGCGCTCCATCCTCGATTCGATCGCCACACGCCTTGATGAAAGCCGCGATATATCGCGCTATCTGATCGGCCTTCTAGTGTTCCTCGGCCTGCTCGGCACTTTCTGGGGTCTGCTTGAAACTGTAGGTTCCATTGGACAAACCATTCAGTCACTGGACCCAAGTTCGGGTAGCACTACGGATGTGCTTGATTCGCTTAAAGCGGGCTTACAGGCACCGCTTTCCGGCATGGGCACTGCATTCTCCTCCTCACTCTTCGGCCTTTCCGGCTCGCTAATCTTAGGTTTTCTCGATCTGCAAGCAGGACGCGCGCAAAACCGTTTCTACACCGAACTGGAAAACTGGCTTTCGTCAGTCACGGACCTTAGTTCCGATCTGACACCCGACGATAATCTTGGCGGTATTCGCAACCTCGCTGAACACGTGCAAAACCTGAAAGGGGACGAGGCTTCCAGCCAGCGCACATCAGCAGCACTCGCCAATCTGGCTGAAGGAATTCAGGGCCTCGTCAAAAGCATGCGCAGCGAACAACAGATGATGCGTGACTGGGTCGAAAAACAGGCCGAGGAACAAAAAGCCATCCGCGAGACGCTGGACCGTCTTAACAAAGCCATCGGCTCGAAAACCGCAAACGAGCGTCCGACCGACAACAAGCGGACGGAGTAAGCATCATGGGTCTTGCTCGTAACCGCCGCCCACAGCGTCATGTCGATTATTGGCCAGGCTTTGTCGATGCGCTGACGACCCTGCTCCTGGCCATTATGTTCCTGCTGACGGTCTTCGTGCTGGGACAGTTTTTGCTAAGCCGCGATGTCGACAGTAAGGACAGCGCGCTGGCGCGTCTCAACAGCCAGATACAGGAACTGACACAGCTTCTGTCGCTTGAAAAAAGCAATTCGCAGGATATGCAGGACACGATTGCCAACTTGCAAGCCTCACTTTCAGGCGCTGAAAGCGAGCGTTCACGCCTGCAAGCTCTGCTCAATGAAGGAACCGGCGCGGGTGCTGCTGCAGAAAAGCGGGCGGGCGAACTCAGCCAGAGCCTTGATTCGGAAAAGCAGGTCAGTGCGCAGGCGCTTTCACAGGTTGAGCTGCTCAATCAGCAGATTTCTGCGCTTCGGCGCCAGATAGCAGCGCTTGAAGATGCGCTCAATGCTTCCGAATCGCGTGACCGCGAATCGAATGCCAAGATTGCCGACCTTGGCCGCCGGCTCAATGTGGCGCTGGCGCAGCGCGTGCAGGAACTCAACCGCTATCGGTCGGATTTCTTCGGCCGCCTGCGTGCGATTCTTTCTGACAAGGAAAACATCCGCATTGTCGGCGACCGCTTCGTGTTCCAGTCGGAAGTGCTTTTCCCGACAGGCTCATCTGACCTCAACCCTGCGGGTCAGGACGAAATGAAAAAGCTCGCTGATGCGGTTATCACGCTCAATCAGGAAATCCCGGACGATATAAACTGGGTTCTGCGCGTGGATGGACATACCGATAATGTGCCGCTTGCAGGCACCGGGCGCTTCCGCGACAACTGGGAGCTTTCGTCGGCGCGTGCGACGGCTGTGGTCAAATATCTGATCGCCAATGGCGTTCCAGCCAATAGGCTCGTCGCAGCCGGCTTTGGCGAATATCAGCCCCTCGATAGTTCAGACGCACCAGATGCCCGCGCCAGAAACCGTCGTATCGAGTTGAAACTGACTGAGAGATAAAAGAGCACATCCCAAAAAGGGTGAGGCGGTTTTCGAATAAGATGCACGTGAATTAAAGCATTTCCAGCAAAAGCGGGAACCGGTTTTGCGTTCGGAAATGCGTAAAAACAAATAGTTACAGCGGTTACAACGATTCAATATTAACTGGAACCGCTGTAAAGGGGGCTTTCGCCCCCCTTCACATTAAATACCAAAGGCTCCAGCGCCTGCCTCAAACTGCAACTTGGCAAGGCGCGCATAAATACCGCCCTGAGCAACGAGTGTTTGATGCGTGCCTTCTTCCACAATTCGACCCTTGTCGAGCACCAGAATACGGTCGGCTTTAAGCACGGTTGCCAGACGGTGAGCAACGACTAGCGTTGTGCGATTGTCCATCAGAACATCGAGCGCCTTTTGCACCAGCATTTCGCTTTCGGCATCCAGCGCAGATGTCGCTTCATCGAGCAGCAAGATTGGTGCAGCACGTAAGACAGCGCGCGCTATAGCAATGCGCTGTCGCTGACCACCGGAAAGCGTAACGCCGCGTTCGCCCACCTCTGTGTCATAACCCTTGTCGAGTGCCAGAATGAAATCATGCGCCAAGGCGGCCTTCGCGGCAGCTTCAATGTCTGCATCGCTCGCACCAGGTCTGCCGAAGCCAATGTTCTCGCGAATGCTTGTTGCAAAGATTGCTACGTCCTGTGGAACAACAGCAATGCGCGCGCGCACAGCGACCGGATCCGCTTCAGGCAGTGCCACACCGTCCATCCGTATAGAACCCGTCTGAGGGTCGTAATAGCGCATCACCAGCGAGAAGATTGTGCTTTTACCAGCACCTGATGGCCCAACGATCGCAACCGTCTCACCGGGCTTTACAGTGAAGCTCACGCCATTGAGTGACGGAGCGTCCGGGCGTGAAGGGTAAGAAAAATGCACTGCATCGAAGCTGATTTCGCCACGCGGCGGCTCCGGCAATGCGACCGGCTTCAAAGGCGCTGCAATATCGGGATTCTCATCCAGTATTTCTGCAAGCCGCTCTGTAGCGCCCGCTGCCTGCGCAAGTTCGCCGCCCACTTCTGAAAGCGCACCAAACGCACTGGCCGCAAAGACGGCATAGAGAACGAACTGGCCCAATGTCCCCGCAGTCATAGTGCCGGAAAGCACATCACGCGAACCGAACCAGAGCACTACAACAACACTCGAAAAGATCAGGAAAATTGCAAAGCCGGTCAGGATTGCGCGGGCCTTGATCGAAGACCTTGCAGCCTGATAGGCCTTTTCGACCGCACCCGCAAAACGACCCACCACCATATTTTCATTGGTAAAGGCCTGCAAAGTGCGCATGGCACCGATTTGTTCGCTGGCATAGGCATTGGCGTGGGCAAGCATATCCTGCGTCATGCGCGAGCGACGGCGTACAGAACGCCCAAATGCAATCAGCGGGATAACGATCAGCGGAATGGCTCCAATCACCAGTGCCGAGAGCTTCGGGCTTGTGATCACCATCATGATGAGCGCGCCAATGCCCAAAATAAGGTTCCGGAGCGCAACAGAGGCAGTCGCGCCAACAACTGACTTGATCTGCGTGGTATCGACAGACAGGCGCGAAACGATTTCGCCCGATTGCGAGCGGTCAAAGAATTCCGGCGAAAGACTCGTCACATGCGAAAACACCGCATTGCGTAAGTCGGCAACCACACGTTCGCCAAGCGAGATAACGAAGAAATAGCGAAGCCCCGAGGCAACAGCCAAAACGAGCGCGAGTGCCACAAGCATGCCAAAGTAATTATTGACGAAGATAGCATTGGCACCCGTGAAGCCGTGGTCGATCATCCGGCGCACAGCGACTGGAACGGCAAGCGTCGTCACGGCAGCAAGAACCAGCGAGAAAAGAGCGCCCACAACCAGAATCTTATAGCGTGAAAGGAAGGGAACCATGCGCTTCAGAGGCTTCAGCGAGCGGCGTTTACGGCCTTCCTGTGCATCGAAATCGGGATTCATGCGAATTTGACTGTCTCTGCTGGCCATTCTTGAGATTGCGCCCTTGTTATTGCTGTGCGCCTGATGTATAGGCTCGCCAACCCTTTTGGAAGCCGTTGCCTGCAAGTAACGGGTCTTCATATCTGCCATTGGGCGAAAGTGCCGCAGTTTTTAACATTAGAGCTGGGCTTTTCTTCCCAGACTTTCAGGATTGAGAAGATGAAAGCTGATATCCATCCCGACTACCACACCATCAAGGTCGTGATGACCGATGGCACTGAATATTCAACCCGCTCTACCTGGGGCAAGGAAGGCGATACGATGAATCTCGATATCGATCCATCCACGCATCCAGCATGGACCGGTGGTTCGCAGACCCTGCTTGATCGCGGTGGCCGCGTAACCAAGTTCAAGAACCGTTTCGGCAATCTCGGTATCTAATACCGTCATTGATGAACTTACGAAAAACCTCGCTTCGGCGAGGTTTTTTGTTGCGGCTTTTAAAGTACGAACAAACGCTCTAATCTTTACTCCAATGATGATGAGAGCGCTTTCAGGCATAATGATTACCGGCACGTCTCATGTCGGCAAAACTTCTTTTGCTCACCGGCTTGCCGATAAGCTTGGATGGAACGTCATTTCTACAGATGAACTTGCCCGTCATCCCGGACGTCCGTGGCCAACAGTTCGCCCCACAATCGCTGAATATTATCAACACTTGTCATCAGAGACGATTCATTGGTTTCTGAAAGTGCACCATCAAAATATCTGGCCTGTTATCAGGCGAAAAATTGAAGATGAAATCCACGCCCGAAGGCCTTTCATCTTTGAAGGCGCAGCGCTACGCCCCGAATATCTTGCAACGCTCAACCCGGCTTTCACGAGCTGCGTTTGTCTTTATGCGGAAGCCGATTTTCTGCAAGAGCGAATGCGCAGCGAAACTGGCTACAGCAGAGCCGACGCCCTTCATCAGGCTATCATCGATAAATTCATTGAACGCTCTCTCCGTGAAAACATTGAAATGCAAGCTGCCGCACAAACTCACCATATGAAATTGGTGAATGTGGCTGATAGCGGCGCAATGGATGAGCTTTATGAGGAATTAATGCATTTCCAGCAAAAGTGGGAACCGGTTTTGTGTTCGGAAATGCGTAAAAACAAATAGTTACAGCGGTTCCAACGATTCAATATTAACCGGAACCGCTGTATTGCGGTAAGCGACCCCCAACTCTTCATCAGCACAATAAAAAAACTCCCGAACAAACCGGGAGTTTTCCAATCCAGAACTGAAAGCCGAAATCAGGCGCTCAGCTTTTCCATGATTTCTTCGCTGACTTCGAAGTTCGTGTAAACGTTCTGCACATCGTCATCGTCTTCGAGTGCATTGAGCAGCTTGAGGACAGAGCGTGCCTTTTCCTCATCAAGCTCGGTATTGGTCTGCGGCTTCCAGATCGTCTTGATCGATTCGGCTTCACCCAATGAGGCTTCGAGGGCCTTGGAGACGTCACCGATGTCTTCAAAGGCGCAAAGGATCACGTGATCTTCCTCGCCCGACTGAACATCCTCAGCGCCAGCTTCAATGGCTGCTTCCATGACCTTATCGGCATCACCGACTTCGGCCTTGTAGACGATTTCGCCAACGCGATCGAACATGAAGGATGCAGAACCGGTTTCGCCAAGCGCGCCGCCCGACTTCGTGAAAGCAGCACGCACATTCGATGCGGTACGATTGCGGTTGTCGGTCAGGGCTTCGACGATCACCGAAACACCACCCGGGCCGCGGCCTTCGTAACGCACTTCATCATAGTTTTCACCGTCATTGCCGGCGGCCTTCTTGATAGCGCGTTCGATATTGTCTTTCGGCATAGACTGCGCCTTGGCGTTCTGAATTGCCAGACGCAGGCGCGGGTTCATCAATGGGTCAGGCAGACCCTGCTTGGCCGCGACAGTAATTTCGCGTCCGAGCTTGGAAAACATTTTCGACCGCACGGCATCCTGGCGCCCTTTGCGGTGCATGATATTCTTAAACTGTGAATGGCCAGCCATGGCACCCCTGTTCTGTTCTAATGAAGCGCACGGAGAAAGCGTCACATGAGAATAGGGCAGGCCACAGCTCGGGCCACCGTGCTTTCCGTGCAGAATGCGCGCGTTATAAGGAATTGAGCCTCATTCGTCCAGCAAAAGCGCTAATTTGCTGATTCCTATGTCGATAATGCACTTAAGTCTCGACGTGATGTTGCAAACAAATTATCTATAAAATCATGAATCAGCGCTCCAGTGAAACTCCCGGCGAAACCATTGCCGTCCGCATCAGCCGCATCCTCGCGGATCGCATCATTGCGGGTGAGATTGAGCCGGGCAGCAAACTGCGGCAGGATCATATTGCCGAAGAGTTCGAAACCAGCCATGTGCCTGTGCGCGAGGCGTTTCGGCGGCTTGAAGCTCAGGGGCTTGCTGTGTCGGAACCGCGCCGGGGCGTGCGGGTTGCATCATTTGATATCAGTGAACTCCACGAAGTTGCCGAAATGCGAGCAGCGCTTGAAGTGCTGGCGCTACGTCACGCGGCCCCGCATATCACCCGCGCCACACTCGATGCCGCAGAACAGGCAACCCTTGAAGGCGATAAATCGCGCGACGTAAAAAGCTGGGAAGATGCCAATCGCCGGTTTCACCGATTGATTCTCGACCCCTGCAACATGCCGCGCCTGCTTGCCGCGATAGATGATCTCCACGCGGCCAGCGCCCGCTTTCTGTTTGCCACCTGGCGCTCCGAATGGGAAACCCGAACAGATCACGATCACCGCGCGATTCTGACAGCACTCCGGCAAAATGATGTCGATGTCGCTGCGACGATTCTTTCCCGCCATGTGCAGTGGATTGGCCATCGTCCGGTCAAGACCGCTTCCGGCAAAACACGCGATTCCTTCGCTATCGTCGGCTGACCAATTTAAAGTCACAGCTATAAATCTTTGATTTCCGGGCACTTTGCGCCTCGTGATAAGTGAATTATATATTTTATTAATTTCACACTTGCCAAATCCAGCGTTTCGCTGGAATTTAAATAGATCGAATCTTATTTTTATCTATAATTTGAGGACGCTATGGTAAGCATCACGCAACCACGCTCAACGTTCAGCCCACTCAATCTTGAATCCCGTTCACCGGCAATGCGTCTCGCAGCCATTGCACTCGGCACATTGGCTCTGGCGATTTCATCACAGGTCGCGGTGCCGATGATTCCCGTCCCAATCACGCTGCAAACACTGATCGTTCCACTGATTGGTGCACTATATGGCTGGCGTCTTGGCCTTATTACCGTTCTGGCGTGGCTCGGCGAAGCCATGATCGGCTTGCCAGTTCTGGCTGGTGGCGCTGGTGGCATCCAGCATTTTGCGGGCCCGACGGCGGGCTATCTCGTCTCGTTTCCGATCATCGCAGCAATGACAGGCTATCTGGCAGAACGCGGCTGGAATGGTAAGCGCGTAGGCCTAGCTTTTGTATCGTTTCTTGCCGCCAATCTTCTCTGCCTTGCACTGGGTGCAATGTGGCTTGCAGGTGCTATCGGCATTGAAAAGGCCGTCGCCTTCGGCGTAACGCCATTCCTCATCGGCGCGCTCATCAAGTCAGCCCTCGGTGCTGCCATTCTCAAAGCTGCCGCACGCTAACTCAAACATAACAAAGCCGCCCTCTTCAAAAGAGGGCGGCTTTTTCGTGCCTGAAAACTTTACTGTTTTCGCCTGCGTCGAGCCAGCATATTGAGAGCCTCGACCAGCGCCGAAAAGCCCATAGCCGCGTAAATATAGCCCTTTGGCACATGGAAGCCAAAACCATCGGCAATCAGCGTCATACCGATCATCAACAGGAAGCCCAGTGCCAGCATCACAATGGTTGGATTGTTGGCAATGAACCGCGACAGCGGATCGGCAGCGAGCAGCATGACTGTAACGGCGGCGAGCACAGCAATAACCATAATCGCAATCTCGTCGGTCATACCGACAGCGGTAATGATCGAATCGACGGAGAACACGAGATCGAGGATCAATATCTGCACAATGGCAGCACTCATCGTCAGCTGAACGACCTTGCCGCCAATGTTCTCCTTACCGTCTTCCGGATCGACAGTGTGGTGAATTTCCTTGGTCGCCTTCCAGACGAGGAAAAGACCACCAGCGATGAGAATTATATCACGCCAGGAGAAACCATGATCGAAGGCGTGGAAAACCGGTTCTTTGAGCTGCACAATGATTGAGATCGTAAACAGCAATGCCAGACGCAAAATGAGCGCTGCACCAATGCCAATGCGCCGTGCTTTGGATTGCAATTCAGCGGGAAGCTTATTGGTCAGAATCGATATGAAAATAAGATTGTCGATGCCAAGGACGACTTCCATCGTCACCAGCGTGATCAGTGCGGCCCATCCGCCTGGACTTGAAAGAAATGCCAGATGCTCGGCAAAAAACTCCATTGAGTCGTGTCCCCTTACGAAAGCTCATCGCAAGGAAATAGGAACTCCGCAAAAGCGTTCAACGGGCGGCGATCCCCTATCTGCAATCAGCAGCCCCATTGGCGATAACTTCGTAAATCAGCACAAAATGAAGCGTTACAGCGGTTCCAGTTAAGACTTAATCGTTGGAACCGCTGTAACTATTTGTTTTTACGCATTTCCGAACGCAAAACCGGTTCCCACTTTTGGCTCAGATGCTTTATTTCCAGAATTCCGGAATGGCCTCTTCAAGCCTTGCGCCGATACGCAAAGGAGCCACTTTTTCGGCAAGACCCGTACGGTCGGAAATCTCGATCCCGACACCGCAAATTGTCGCTGGGCCGCTGGCCGCTTCAAAACGGCCTTTGGGTACTTTCGACAAAAAGCGATTGAGCGGCTCTTCCTTATCCATACCAAGCGACGAGTCATAGTCGCCGCACATGCCTGCATCAGACATATAAGCAGTGCCATTGCGCAGTATCTGGCAATCAGCGGTCGGCACATGGGTATGCGTTCCAACAACGGCGCTCGCCCGCCCATCGACGAAATGGCCGAAGCACTGCTTTTCACTGGTTGCTTCCGCATGGAAATCGAAGAACACCGCATCCGCCTGTTCACCAAGCGGGCAAGCTTCAAGGATCTTCTCGGCAGCGATGAAAGGATCATCGAGGTCCGGATGCATGAACACGCGGCCCATCACATTGGACACCAGCACGCGCGCGCCGTTCTTCGCAATGAAGAGCCCCTCGCCTTTACCCGCTGTTCCTTTCGGAAAATTGGCCGGACGCAGAAACCGATCTTCACGCTTGGAAAAATCCAGCGCTTCGCGCTGATCCCATACGTGGTTTCCCGTCGTCACCACATCCGCGCCTGCGCGGATCGTGTCGTGAAAAATTTCTTCGGTTATGCCGAAGCCGCCAGCGGCGTTTTCACCGTTGACGATCACAAAATCCAGCTTGAGATCAGAGATCAGCCCCGGCAGCTTTTCATAGACCGCCGTGCGCCCCGACCGGCCCACCATGTCACCAAGAAAAAGTAATCTCATAAATGCGTCTTTATCAGCCCTGATTGAATGAGCGCAAGCCGGTCTCGGTCAGTATATGGTGAAGAGCAATGTCGTGCGGCTCATTGGGCACATGTGGCACTTCCTGGCAGTCAAAAGCCATCCCGACTAACAGCGGCTCCAGACCGCGTTCGGCAAAGCGAGCCAGCGCTCGGTCATAATGCCCAGCACCATAACCCAACCGATGTCCACGCTTGTCAAAACCCGCCAGCGGCATCAGCATGATCGCAGGATCGACCAGCGGTGCATTTTTGTCTGGTCCCATGGTACCGAAACCTGTTTGAACGAGTTCCGCATCGGGTAGAAATTCACGAAAAGCAATCGTTACCTTGTCGAGCACAACAGGCAGGCAGAGCCGCACACCCTTTTCACGCATGTAAGACAACAACGGGCGCGGATCGATCTCTGAACGGATTGGCCAGTAACCAGCGATCATCATGCCTTTGAGGGCAACGATAGCCGTTTCAGCCTTCTTCGCTGCCGACAAGGAAGCCTCATAGCGAAACCGGGGATCAAGTGCGTCACGGCGCGAAAGCACCTCACGCCTTAATGCCTGCTTGTCATCGCCTCGTGGCTGTCCATCGTCGTTCATTGCAGCGCCCTCCAGTGATTTTGCTAAAGCATGTCGTGTTTAATCATATCCATGCAACACGATTTAAGCCCTTGTTTTCTCGTATGTCTTTATCCAATAACCGGTTCCCACTTTTGGGAGATAAACATTAGTGGAGCCGGAATGGCGGCATCCGTCAAGAAGCAGCTGCAATCTGTTCTGAGCGATCCCGAATGACTTTCAGCACAACACTATGAAAATCATTCAGGAAAACCTTGCCCCACAGGTCACAGTAGAAATTGATCGGCGTCGCAATCTGATAGCGGGTAGTGAGTGTGAGGCGCGTATGACCGTTCGGCAATGCTTCAAGACGATAATCGCCATTGGCGAGCTTGAGATAGTTGCTGTTCACATTGATATGGGCCTCGACAGCCGCGGGAATCGAATCAGACAAAAACCGGAAATCCCACGCTAAAAGCTTGTTTTCTTCCCAGCGCGTCACGACTTCCTGAAACTTGACGCCCCGCGTCCATTCAAGCTGACGCACGGCACCGATGCCCGTTCCCTCAAGACGAGCGTCCACGGGCTGTGGAACGCCAACGATGCCATGGCTGAATGTCCATGATAGCTCGTCCTGACGTACATTGCGGATTTCCGCCGTTTGTTGCCAAACCACTTCCGGTGGCGCTGCGATGTCAATGATTGTTGTCACAGCCCCATCATGCGGCTCATATTTCAGCAATGGCTCAAGCGGATAAAACAGCAACGGCAGCGCGATCACCAGCATCGTGGAACGCGGTGTGCGGAAACGCCGAATAAGCGAAAGCGTCACCCATGAACCCAGTGCGGAGAAAATGCAGAAAAATGGCGATGCCATCACGACGCAAATGCCACCTTCTCTGAAGCCAACCATGCTGACGACAACCAAACCGCCGATAATCATCCAGCCCATTCTTACATGACGCCAGAGGTCTTTTTCTGCACGCGGATCGCTGAGGCTGGAAGCAAGACTTGATATCGCCATCGGCAAAAGCATAAGCCCGCCGATGAACGGCATCCATTCCCGCGCTGTGCTCACCCAAATCAGGAGATAGAGCAAAAGCCCGTAAGCCACTGCGACTGGAACAGCCACGCGCAAACGTTCAAAAAAGCCGGCTACATTTGGGGAAGAAGAATTCATCTAAAAACGCACATATCTTTGAAGGATAACGCGTTTTAGAGCATTTGAACCGAAAGCGCGAGGCACCTTTGGCCCGGACCATGCACAAGTTAGGAAAAATGCGTAATTTAGAGAAAAGTGGCGACCACGACGACCGATGGTTGTGATTGATCCCGGGAACCTACAACGTAGGTGGGTGCCATATGCGAAAGCCCACAGGCCTTCACAGGGACAGCTCCCTTAGAGATCAATAAGGCCCCGGGGATGCTGTAACACCTGTCGGGAAGCGCAGTACGCCGACAACCTATATAGGCCCTGTCACAGGTGAGCGCCAGTAGCTACCTTGATATGAGCTATTATATTTTCGTTACGAAGAGCTTGGGCGCGGCGCAATGCGCGAGGCGACCTGTTCAAGCCGAGCGGCTACGTCCGAAAGCAGACCGGTAATCGCCGCATCGTTCTTGTCGGCACTGGTCAGTGCCTCATCGCGGGATCGGCGCAAAGTTTCAATTTCGGCCTCAAGCCCTTTAATACGCTTCTGCGTTTCGGCAAGCTCATCCATCACCATGATGCCGGCCATCACCGTCAGACGCAGATCGCCGATTTCGCCGAAAGAAGATTTGAGATGGGTGACGTATTGGTCGAAACGATCAGCAAGACCTGAGAGATGCTCCTCCTGCCCTTCGTCACAGGCCATGCGATAAGCTTTGCCGTCAATGGTAACGGTAACAGTCGCCATGCTTATTCCCCTATCGATCCAGAACGGCGCGTATGGTCTCCATCGCCGTCACAAGACGACGCGAGACTTCGCGATTTGCGGCTTCCAGCCGTTCCGCGCGCGCCTCAGACTGATCGAGTTCCTGAGCAAGACGGCTGCGGTCAGCGTTCATGCGCTGCACCTCTTCCTCGGCTTCGGCGAAATCGCCTTCCTTGTCCAGCCGCAGGTCCACCGCTTGTTCAAGCGTATTGAGTGCCTTTTCCAGCCGTTCAAGGACCTGCCTGAGGGTCGTTTCGGGTGCCATCCATATCCTTTCCAATGCCAGATCACAGACATCGAATCGCGCCTGCCGGACGGGCATCTTTGAAAATACTGTAATAATCGACCGCCCGATAAGCAACAAATGACGAGCCAGACTGGCTGTTCATGCACCGTTATCAGCGCAAAAAAGGCTTTTCGGTGATGAACAGCCCATAAATTGCCCGCATTCAACGCACAGTCGCGGACTGTTTATCGTTCAAAAGTCATCGTTTTGTTGACTCCTCGGGCGCAGGTGCTATGTGTCCCAAAGCCTTCTGCAGCGCGAGCATCTGAAGAATTTAATCGGTTTAAAGAGATTAAATCGTTTAGTATAAGGAGTTCGTGCTTCAGTCCCGAGGCATCGCCGCAACCCCGTTAAAACCTCTATGGAAAGACGGCCGAGACCATGACGAATTCCGATAAACAAAACCAGTTGGCCAACGCTATCCGCTTTCTCTCGATTGATGCGGTTGAGAAAGCCAATTCCGGCCATCCCGGCCTGCCGATGGGCGCAGCCGACATCGCGACAACGCTCTATACGCGTTTCCTGTCGCACGACCCGCAGAACCCACATTGGCCAGATCGCGACCGTTTCGTGCTGTCAGCAGGTCACGGCTCAATGCTTCTTTATTCGCTGCTCTTCCTCTCGGGCTACGAAGATATCACCATCGACGAAATCAAGAATTTCCGTCAGCTGGGCTCGCGCACCGCAGGTCACCCGGAATATGGTCATGCCGCAGGCATCGAGACCACCACCGGTCCACTTGGTCAGGGCATTGCCAATGCTGTCGGAATGGCGCTGTCCGAGCGCATCCTGAACGCACAGTTCGGCGACAGCCTTGTTGACCATTACACCTATGTGATTGCCGGTGACGGCTGCCTCATGGAAGGCATCAGCCAGGAAGCCATCGCGCTTGCCGGCCATCTGAAGCTTAACAAGCTCATCGTCTTCTGGGATGACAACAACATCACCATCGACGGTGCCGTTTCCCTTTCCGATAACACCGACCAGCCTGCACGTTTCGCCGCTTCCGGCTGGAATACGCTTGCTGTTGACGGCCATGATCAGGATGCGATTGCCAAGGCTATCGAACTGGCCAAGGTTTCGGAAAAGCCAACGCTCATCGCGTGCAAGACCACCATTGGTTTCGGTTCGCCAAACAAGGCCGGCACGAACAAGGTCCACGGCTCGCCACTCGGCGCAGAAGAAATCGCTGCGACCCGTAAGGCACTTGGCTGGTCGGCAGAACCATTTGTGGTTCCTGCTGAGGTTCTCGACGCTTGGCGCGTTGCTGGCCTGAACTCTGCCAAGAAGCGTCAGGAATGGGAAAAGCGTCTGGCAAATGTCGATGCTGAAACCCGTGCAGAATTTGAACGTCGCATGCGTGGCGATCTGCCTGCAAACTTCGATGAAACCATCATCGAATATAAAAGGAAGCTTTCCGCTGAAAAGCCCAAGGTTGCGACCCGCAAGGCGTCGGAAATGGCTCTGGAAGTCATCAATGGCGTTGTTCCTGAAACCATCGGCGGCTCTGCCGACCTGACCGGTTCCAACAACACCAAGACCAGCCAGACCAAAGCTGTGACGCCAGAAAACTACGGTGGCCGTTACGTCCACTATGGTATCCGCGAACACGGCATGGCGGCTGCGATGAATGGCATGACACTGCATGGCGGCGTCATTCCTTACTCCGGCACCTTCCTGACCTTCTCAGATTATTGCCGTCCGGCAATGCGTCTGTCGTCGCTGATGGGCATCCGCGTCGTTTACGTCATGACGCATGATTCGATTGGTCTTGGCGAAGATGGTCCGACCCACCAGCCGGTCGAACATCTGGCTGTTCTGCGCGCAATTCCAAACCACAACGTCTTCCGTCCGGCAGACGCAGTGGAAGCAGCAGAATGCTGGCAGCTTGCACTGAAGTCGACAAAGACCCCTTCGACGCTCGCTCTGACCCGTCAGAACCTGCCAGTCGTGCGTACCGAACATCGCGAAGAAAACCTCTCCGCATTCGGCGCATACGAACTTGCAGCCGCAAGCAACGATGCCAAAGTCACGATCTTCGCAACCGGTTCGGAAGTGGAAATCGCGCTCAAGGCTCGCGACCTTCTCGAAGGCAAGGGCATTGCAACCCGTGTTGTTTCCGTTCCTTGCTTTGAGCTGTTTGAAGAACAGAGCGATGCATACAAGCAGGCAACGCTTGGAAATGCGCCGGTCAAGATTGCTATCGAAGCAGCGCTCGGCCTCGGCTGGGAACGCTTCATCGGCGACAACGGCGTGTTCATCGGCATGAAGGGCTTCGGCGCTTCGGGCGAGATCAACGATCTTTACAAGCATTTCGGCATCACAGCAGAAGCTGCTGCCGAAGCCGCGGAAAAGAAACTCAACGCCGCCGCATAATTATCAAACGCCGGCGTTAAACACGCCGGCGTTTACGTTTCCAGTTGGGGCGTTCCCAAACGCATTCAACTGTTTTATCAAGCCACTGCATATGCAGAACCCTTTCGGGAGATTTAGAGAAAATGGCAGTTCGCGTCGCAATCAACGGTTTTGGCCGCATCGGCCGTAATGTCCTCCGCGCTATCGTCGAATCAGGCCGCACCGACATTCAGGTCGTTGCAATCAACGACCTTGGCCCGGTGGAAACAAATGCGCATCTGCTGCGCTATGACAGCGTTCATGGTCGTTTTCCAAAAGAAGTAAAAGTCGTTGGCGACACCATCGACGTTGGCTACGGTCCGATCAAGGTACACGCTGTTCGCAACCCGGCTGAATTGCCGTGGAAAGAAGAAGGCGTCGATATCGCTCTGGAATGCACCGGCATTTTCACTGCACGCGACAAGGCCGCTCTTCATCTTGAAGCAGGTGCCAAGCGCGTCATCGTTTCAGCTCCTGCCGACGGTGCTGACCTCACTGTCGTCTACGGTGTGAACCACGACAAGCTGACGAAGGACCACCTGGTCATTTCCAACGCTTCTTGCACCACCAACTGCCTCGCGCCAGTGGCTCAGGTTCTCAACGATGCAATCGGCATCGAAAAGGGCTTCATGACCACGATCCACTCCTACACGGGCGACCAGCCAACGCTGGACACCATGCACAAGGATCTCTACCGCGCACGCGCAGCAGCACTTTCCATGATCCCGACTTCGACGGGTGCTGCAAAGGCTGTTGGTCTGGTTCTGCCAGAACTCAAGGGCAAGCTCGACGGCGTTGCAATCCGCGTTCCAACCCCGAATGTCTCGGTTGTCGACCTGACCTTCGTCGCCAAGCGCACGACCACTGTTGAAGAAATCAACAATGCGATCCGCGAAGCTGCCAATGGCCGTCTCAAGGGCATCCTCGGTTACACCGATGAACCACTCGTATCGCACGACTTCAACCACGATTCGCATTCGTCGATCTTCCACACCGACCAGACCAAGGTCATGGACGGCACGATGGTACGCATCCTGTCTTGGTACGACAATGAATGGGGCTTCTCGAGCCGCATGAGCGACACTGCAGTCGCTTTCGGCAAGCTGATCTAAGCAGCTCAATGTTTCGCTCCCTTCTCCCCACCGTTGCGCGCTGGCGTTCGCTGGAAGGAGAAGGGCTCGAACATCTCAATATCACGCCCGCCGGTAACACTATCAACGCAACTGGCGTTATTATCGGCGAGCGTGGCGATGTTCCTTACGGTGTACGTTATAGCATCGATTGCGCAAGCGACTGGCGCGTATTCCATTTCCTCATCGAAACGACATCCGGCTTAACGCTCGAACTCAAATCCGATGGAAATGGGCGCTGGACTACTATGGCCGGCGACGTACTATCCGAGTTTGATGGTTGCATAGACATTGATCTGGCAGGAACACCTTTCACGAATACTCTGCCTATCCGCCGTTTGGGTTTGACGCCCGAAAGCGGCACGGTACAGCTCGACATGCTCTATGTACCGTTCAATAGTTTCCGTCCGTTGCGAGACAGCCAACGTTATACCTGTCTTAAGGAAGACAAGCTCTACCGTTACGCTGCCGCCGACCGCACGTTTACCGCTGAATTGCCCGTCGATGAAGACGGGCTTGTCACCGATTACCCAACCCTGTTCCAGCGCCTGCCTGTCTGAGCGATAATCGCTCACAGACTGCTGGAAAAAGCCCCGGGAGAATTCTCATGAGTTTCCGCACCCTCGATGATGCCGACGTCAAATCAAAACGCGTTCTGGTTCGCGTTGACCTCAACGTGCCTATGGCTAACGGCGAGGTAACCGACCTCACCCGTATCGAACGTATTGTTCCAACCATTGCGGAACTGTCGAAGAAGGGTGCCAAAGTCATCCTGCTCGCTCATTTCGGCCGTCCAAAAGGCGTTTCTTCTGACGAAAACTCCCTGAAACACGTCGTCAAGCCGCTCGCAAAAGTGCTTGGTCACGGAGTGCATTTTGCCGAAGATTGCATTGGCGATAAAGCCAAGTCGGCAGTGGAGGCACTCAAAGACGGCGATGTTCTGCTTCTTGAAAACACCCGCTTCCACAAGGGCGAAGAAAAGAACGATCCAGAATTCGTTGCAGCACTTGCAGCCAACGGAGACATCTATGTCAATGACGCCTTCTCGGCAGCGCACCGCGCGCACGCTTCGACCGAAGGTCTCGCCCATGTGCTGCCAGCCTATGCAGGCCGCGCCATGCAGGCAGAACTTGAAGCGCTTGAAAAGGGCCTCGGTCAGCCAGCGCGTCCGGTCGTTGCAATCGTTGGCGGCGCCAAGGTTTCGACCAAGCTCGACCTGTTGTCAAACCTTATCGAGAAGGTTGATGCACTGGTGATTGGTGGCGGCATGGCCAACACTTTCCTCGCAGCACAAGGCCGCGATGTCGGCAAATCGCTTTGCGAACATGACCTTGCTCACACTGCGCGCGAAATCATGGCCAAGGCTGAAAAGACCAAATGCGCCATCATTCTGCCTGTCGATGCGGTTGTTGGCTGGCATTTTGCTGCCGACACACCAAACCAGACCTATGGCGTTGACGCTGTGCCAAGCGACGGCATGATTCTGGATGCTGGCGCGCTTTCCACCGACCTGATCGCCTCGGCCATCGATGATGCGGCAACACTCGTCTGGAACGGCCCGCTCGGCGCATTCGAATTGCGTCCTTTCGATGCAGCAACCGTCAAGACAGCCAAGCATGTTGCAGCTCGCACCAAGGCAGGCAAGCTGGTATCTGTCGGCGGCGGCGGCGACACTGTTGCAGCGCTCAACCATGCAGGTGTCGCCGACGACTTTACCTATATCTCGACCGCTGGCGGCGCTTTCCTTGAATGGATGGAAGGCAAGCCACTTCCCGGCGTTGATGTGCTGAAGAAGTAAGAAAACGAAAAGCCCGGGGTTTCCTCCGGGCTTTTTCTTTATGTCTTAGGCGTCAATTTCAACAACCGCCCAGGATTATCATCCTCAATCACCCAGATCGCGCCGTCAGGACCAACTGCCACGTCGCGAATACGGTTTTCCATGGAAAACCGTTCAGTTTCATTCGGCTGACCGTCGCTGTTGATCGTCACGCGGATCAGCGCCATCGACGAAAGGCCAGCGATCAGCGCAGAGCCATTCCAGTCGGCAAACATTTTGCCCTTGTAGAATGCCAGTCCGCCCGGCGAGATCACCGGCGTCCAGAACAGCATCGGTGCTTCGAACTCTGGCCGCGTGCTGTGGCGCGGGATCGGACGGCCACTATAATTGTCGCCATTGGAGACAACCGGCCAGCCGTAATTGAGACCCGGCTTGATGAGATTGAACTCGTCGCCACCGCGCGGCCCCATCTCATGTTCCCACAATTTGCCGTCCGGCGCGAAAGCTAGCCCATAGGGATTACGATGACCCGTTGTCCATGTCAGTGCCTTAACGCCGCCTTCGGAAGCCATCGGATTATCCTTGGGCACAGAACCGTCGAGGTTCATGCGCAGGATTTTGCCCATCGGTGCATTTTCATCCTGAGCAGTCGCCGGTGACATTCGATCACCGACCGACAAGAACAGATGTTTTTTGTCCAGCGCAAAGGCAATCTTGCCGCCTGGCTGGCCGCCCTTCGCGGGCGTAGCCTGCTGCCAAATTGCCTTGATATCCTTAAGCTCAGCCTTGCCCTTGCCTTCAGACAGCGTTGCACGCGCCAAAATGAGCGCGCCGCCACCATTTTCCGGCATGACATAGGTGAAATAGATCGCCTTGCTCTTGGCAAAATCAGGCGCAGGAACAACATCCAGCAGACCATTCTGGCCGCTGAACAAAACCTCCGGCACGCCTGCAACTTCCGTCTTCTCACCCTTTTCGGTTACGACAAAAATCTTGCCACCCTTCTCGGTGAGGATCAGTTTGCCGCCCGGCAGAAATGCAATCGCCCATGGTGTGTCAAATTCCGCCACTGCTGCCACATTGAAAGGCAATTCAGTGGTGGCTTCCCTGCTTCCTGCATTGATGCTGTCCGCAAAGGCGGTCTGAGCCGGAAGGGCGATCATCGATGCAGCCAGAATGAACGGCAGGCTTAGTAGGGCACTTCGCATCTCTCCTCCTTATAATTGATATCCTTTAGATGGGATTCTCAGGCGTCATGTCAAAACCAAATGGGGTTGAAATCGCATATTCGTCTGTCGAATCTGGAATATTCATTCTGCACGCCAATTAGAGCAGAGTTCTGACAGCCGGTAAGAAAACTTGTCCCGGCTAAATCGTTTGAAAAAATTTCAATCGTTTCAACCACTTGCGCTGCCATTTTGTTGGCCTAACTCTTCTGCTATCGAAAATGAATATGTGTCTTGAGAGCGGCTGAGGCTCTTTGCCCAGCTTCCCAATATTGCCCCTTGCGGGGCCTTAAGGAGCTAACACATGACCGAACGTCTTGAAGATATTGCAATTGCACTCGTCGCAAACGGCAAAGGGATTCTGGCTGCGGACGAAAGCTCCGGCACCATCGCAAAACGTTTTGAAAGCATCGGCCTCGCCTCGACTGAGGATTCGCGCCGCGATTATCGCGAGATGCTGCTCCGCTCTGACGACGCGATGAAGAATTACATTTCTGGCGTCATCCTCTATGATGAAACCATTCGTCAGAAGGCCAAAGACGGCACACCACTTGTCGATCTTATCCGCAAGGCGGGTGCTGTTCCGGGCATCAAGGTTGACGCCGGTGCAAAACCTCTTGCAGGTTTTGACGGTGAAACCATCACGGAAGGTCTTGATGGCCTGCGTGAGCGCCTCAACGAATATTATGGCGTTGGCGCACGCTTTGCGAAATGGCGCGCTGTGATTTCCATCTCTGATGGGCTTCCGACATGGGGAGCGGTCAAGCAAAACGCGCAGGCCCTCGCCCGTTATGCGGCACTCTGTCAGGAAGCGGGTATCGTGCCAATCGTTGAGCCGGAAGTGCTGATGGATGGCAAGCCGGGCGATCATTCCATCGACCGTTGCTACGAAGTCACCGAATGGGTGCTCAAGACCGTTTTCACAGAACTCTACGACGCACGCGTCAGACTTGAAGGCATAATCCTGAAACCGAACATGGTTATCGACGGCAAGAAGGCGCGCAAAGCCTCTGTTGAAGAAGTGGCCGAAAAGACCGTCCGCTGCTTCCGCAACACGGTCCCTGCCGCAGTGCCGGGCATTGCTTTCCTGTCGGGTGGCCAGACTGGCGAAGAAGCAACAGCACATCTGTCTGCAATGAATGCCGGCTTCGAAATGCCATGGAAAATGACCTTCTCCTATGGCCGTGCGTTGCAAGCCGCTTCACTGGAAGCCTGGGGCGGCAAGGACGAAAACGTTGCTGCTGGCCAGCGTGCCTTTGCGCATCGCGCCAAGATGAATGGCCTTGCTGCAACTGGCGGCTGGCAAAAAGACCTCGAAAAAGCTGCCTAACCGGATATTGCACATGAAAGGCCTGGTTTACGACCGGGCCTTTTAGTTTTCCGCAAAATGAAACCCAACGGCCAATGCCATTACAAAGATTGCAATAACAGCGATCTTCCAGAAATCACCACGTTTCTTCAAACCCGGCAAGCCAAGCGGCTTGATGATGTGCAAGCCCATGAGGGCCATAAGCAGCACAGGCAGGACTTTGGTCACAAAACACCTCTCATGCTTTCTTGTGGCCCAGCCATTCGTATCCCGCAAGCCTCATCAAATTATACGGTGGCTATGATACACTTATTCATCTTTAGTTTCATGGACGAGGCTTTAATCGTCAGCATACACTAACCACCGGAGGTGATGAAAAGCGCATGGAGGAGACGAGGCCAAACTGGCCTGTCTTGCGCTTTCATCCAGCATGTTATCGCGACGCTTTTGCGGGCCATCCGGTCTGGTAGAGCACGCGCTTCTGGGAGGAACGCATGACGTCAAGATATGCCGAAACCTATGCCGCATGGCAGAACGACCCCGAAGGTTTTTGGGCCGAAGCAGCCAAGGCCATCGACTGGTTCAAGCCGTGGGATCAGGTTCTCGCAAGCGATGAAGGTGTCTATGGTCGTTGGTTCACGGGAGCCGAATGCAACACCTGCTACAATGCACTCGACCGCCATGTCGCAAATGGGCGTGGTGATCAGGTAGCGCTTATCTACGATAGTCCTGTTACAAATTCGGCACGCAAATTCACCTATTCCGAATTGCTCGAAGAGGTTGTGGCGCTGTCTGCCGTCATGCTCGACAATGGTGTAACGAAAGGTGACCGCATTCTCATTTATATGCCGATGGTGCCGGAAGCAGCCATTGCCATGCTGGCTTGCGCTCGAATCGGCGCCGTGCATTCGGTGGTGTTTGGTGGCTTTGCCGCCAACGAGCTTGCAACCCGTATCGATGATGCAAAGCCCGTGATGATCATTGCCGGTTCATGCGGCATCGAACCAACGCGCGTCGTGCCCTATCAGGCGATGCTCGACAAGGCGATTGCAACTGCCCACCACAAAGTCAAACACTGCATCATCCTCCAGCGCGAACAACATCCGCACAATCTTATTGAAGGTCGCGATATCGATTATCGATCAGCAGTAGATGCGGCGCGCGGTCGTCATGTCCCTTGCACATCGGTCGCAGCCACCGATCCGCTTTATGTGCTTTACACATCGGGCACCACCGGCGAGCCCAAAGGCGTGGTGCGCGACAATGGCGGGCATATGGTGGCGCTCGCATGGTCGCTGAAACATGTCTTCGGTATTGAGCCGGGACAGGTTTTCTGGGCAGCATCCGATGTCGGCTGGGTGGTCGGTCACTCCTACATCGTCTATGCACCGCTGATTGCAGGCGCGACCAGTATCCTTTTTGAAGGCAAACCCATCGGAACGCCTGATGCTGGCACCTACTGGCGCATTATCGCGGAGCATGGTGTTGAAGTGATGTTCACCGCGCCTACTGCGCTGCGTGCTATCAAGAAGGAAGACGCAGACGGCAATTTCGTGCGACGCTACGATCTTTCCAAATTCCGCGCCCTTTATCTTGCTGGTGAACGCGCAGATCCTGACACGATCCACTGGGCGGAAAATCTGCTCGGCTGTCCGGTAATCGATCATTGGTGGCAGACTGAAAGTGGCTGGCCGATGGTTGCCAACCCGCTTGGCCTTGGACTGCTCGAAACCAAATACGGCTCCCCCGCTGTCTGCCTGCCAGGCTATGATATTCGCGTGCTCGATGATGCAGGCCATGAGGTCGAACGCGGTCAGCTCGGCAACATCCTGATCAAATTGCCATTACCGCCCGGCTGTCTGCCAACCCTGTGGAACGCCGATGACCGTTTTCGCAAAGCCTATCTCAACGAATTTCCCGGCTATTATAAAACCGCTGACGCGGGCTACATGGATGAAGACGGCTATCTCTACATCATGAGCCGCACCGACGACATCATCAATGTCGCGGGCCACCGTCTTTCGACGGGGGCCATGGAGGAAGTGCTGTCCAGTCATCCCGATGTTGCAGAATGTGCGGTGCTTGGCATTTCCGATGCCGTCAAAGGTCAGGTGCCCTGCGGCTTCCTTGTGCTGAAATCCAATATCGACCGCGATACGCACGAGGTCGAGAAGGAATGTGTCAGTATGATTCGCGATGTCATTGGCCCTATCGCTGCTTTCCGACTGGCTTTGACCGTAAAGCGCCTGCCAAAGACCCGTTCGGGGAAAATATTGCGATCAACGATCCAGAAAATTGCGGATGGCGAAGAATGGAAAATGCCAGCCACCATCGACGATCCGGCTATTCTCGATGAAATCAGCTCAGTTTTACGAGAGCGACACATCGGTCTGGCTTTTGCGTAGCTCTGCATTATCGCACATCAAATCCGAAAACCGCTTCACACTTTTCGGGATGCGCTTCCAACTCTTGACCGGCGCAAGTCGCCGGTCCACTCTCCGTCAAAATTCGGAGATTGATCGATGCAGTTAGAAGGCAAGGTGGCAATCGTCACGGGTGCTGCCCGCGGTATTGGCTATGCCATTGCCAAGCGTTTCCTCATGGATGGTGCGAGCGTTGTTGTGTCGGATATAGACGGCACAGGAGCGTCAAAGGCTGTCAGGGATCTGGAACAGTATGGCAAGGTTCTCGGCATTGCTTGCGATGTTGGCGACAAGCTCGATATTCACAATCTTCTGACCTATGCCGCCACCAATCTTGGTGAGATTGATATCCTCGTCAACAATGCAGGCATCGTGCATCAGGCCGATTTTCTCGATCTCAAGGAAGAAGACTTCGATCGCGTGATGCGCGTCAATCTCAAAGGCGCGTTTCTCTGTGGTCAGGCTGTCGCCAAACGTATGGTTGCCCGCGTGGAAGCGGGGGGCGAGGCTGGCAGCATCATCAACATGTCGTCGATCAATGCGATATTCGGCTTACCGGAACAACTTGCTTATTCTGTCTCCAAAGGCGGCATGAACCAGCTGACACGCACGATGGCAGTGGCACTTGCCAAATGGGGGATTCGGGTCAATGCAATTGGTCCGGGTTCCATCGAAACTGATATGCTGTCAGCCGTAAACACGAATGCCGAAGCACGCAAAAAGATTGTCGAGCGCACGCCGCTCGGGCGAATCGGTCAAGCTTCTGAAATCGCAGCAATTGCGTCGTTTCTGGCATCCCGTGATTCGAGTTATGTCACCGGCCAGACGATCTATGCAGATGGTGGTCGTCTGCCACTGAGCTACACCGCCACACCACGGTTTAAAGCCTGATCAAGTAATTGCGGTGCGCTAATATTAGGATGATAATAAAGCGATCCCTCCTGACAGATAGCTGTCAGGAGCCCTGTGTCATAGTATCTTCCTAGAGAAGAGGGATTCACCATGGCACTCGCAATCGCACCACTGCTCGCAGTTCTGAAAGAATACATGCGCAGGCAGGACGAACGTCGACGCTTCATCCTCACACAACGCGCGCTCGACAATCTCCCGCGTGACCTGCGCAAGGATATGGGTTGGCCAGATCGCTATCTGGAGCAGCGCAAAGCCAAACAATGCAACGGAGAATGAACCCGGAATGCGCCGCGCAGACCGCCTTTTCCAGATCGTTCAGCACCTGCGCGGTGGCAGGCTTGTCACCGCGCGACAGCTTGCCGAGCGGCTCGAAGTGTCAGAACGAACCATCTATCGCGATATTGCTGATCTGCAATCGACAGGCGTTCCTATCGATGGCGAGGCCGGCGTTGGCTATATTCTGCGGCAAGGCTTTGAGCTGCCGCCGCTGATGTTTACGCGTGATGAAATCGTGGCGCTTGTAGCAGGCGCGCGCCTAATCCGCGCCTGGGGCGGCGTTTCCATGGCGCGTGGCGCTGAAGAAGCGCTGGTAAAAATCGAAGCCGTTCTGCCCAAGGAAGAACGTGCCCGCATCACCGGCACACAAATTCACGCGCCGTCGACAAGCATCAGCGTAAGTGAACGCCGTGTCATCGATGCGGTCGAACGTGCTGTCGATGAAGGCACAGTTCTTAACATCCGTTATCGCGATCTGGAAGCCCGGGAGAGCGAGCGCGATATCCGTCCGCTGGGTCTGTGGTTCTGGGGCAAAGTGTGGACAGTGATTGGCTGGTGCGAGTTGCGCAATGCTTTCCGCACTTTCCGCACAGACCGTATTCTTACGGCAGGCAATGCAGGTCGCACCTTTCGCTCTGAGCGCGGCAAGACGCTTGCCGATTTCTATCGTCTCATGGAAATGAGCGAATACAACGCATTTAAGGATTGATCTCCCAAAACCTCATAAAAAACCCGCCAGACCGGCGGGTTTTTTATGTCCATTCGAAGAAAGCTTATTCTTCGTCTTCTTCGGTGTTTGAGCCCTTCAGCGAAGAGAGCTTTGCGAATACCTTGTCCGCATCCAGCTCTTCTTCTTCAGGCTGCTCATCACGGTAATCGAAGTTTTCGGTCGCAGATGCTGGCAGCAGCGTGCTGTCAGATTCCTGCGCTGGGCGATTGCGTGCTGCACGTTCGACTTCAAGGTCGAGGTCGATCTGCGTGCAAAGGCCGAGTGTCACAGGATCCATTGCTGTCAGATTGGCTGAATTCCAGTGGCTACGGTTGCGAATCTGTTCGATGGTCGACTTGGTCGTGCCGATCAGACGGGAAACCTGCGCATCCTTCAGTTCAGGATGGTTACGCACCAGCCAGAGAATCGCATTTGGACGGTCCTGACGCTTGGAAAGCGGCGTATAACGCGGTCCCTTGCGCTTGGCTTCTGGCACGCGCACCTTTGGATCGGAAAGCTTCAGGCGGTGATAAGGATCCTTTTCACCCTTGGCAATTTCTTCGCGCGAAATCTGGCCGGTGATAACTGGATCAAGCCCCTTGATGCCCTGCGAAGCTTCACCGTCAGCAATTGCCTTTACCTCAAGCGGATGCAGCTTACAGAAAGCAGCAATCTGATCAAAAGACAAAGCCGTATTATCGACGAGCCAGACGGCCGTTGCCTTCGGCATAAGAAGCTGGGTGGCCATTAGATATAATCCTTCTGTTCGTCCGCTCCGGTGGCGCGGGACGTGGGAAAAACCACAAATTCCGGGAAATCACGGCCTATATATATTTTTTTTGACCATAGAGCAAGAAAGTGCTTCCACCACATCCCCTATTCTCTATCGCAAGCTAAAATCATGCCACGTCGAGCACGATTTTGCCGATATGCTGACCACCTTCCATCCGGTCATGCGCCCGCCACGCGTCTTTGAGCGGGAAAATCATATCCATAACCGGGGAGACGCGGCGTTCCGCCAGCAGCGGCCAGACTTTTGCTTCCAGTTCACGCGCAATGTCCGCTTTGAAGCCAACAGACCGCGGACGCAATGTCGAGCCGGTATGGGTAAGGCGCTTTGTCATCAGAAGTGCAAAGTTTGCGGTTGCCTTCGCGCCATTCAGAAACGCAATCTGCACAATGCGCCCATCCTCTGCGGCGGCCTTGTAATTACGATCGACGTAATCGCCGCCCACCATATCGAGAATGACATCGGCTCCTTTGCCTTTGGTCACATCTTTGACCACCGTGACGAAATCCTCGTCGCGATAGTTAACGGCCCTGTCTACGCCGAGCTTCAGACAGGCTTCGCACTTGTCCGTCGAACCTGCCGTGACAATCACATTGGCACCAAACGCTTTGCCAAGCTGAATAGCTGTTGTTCCAATACCGGATGAGCCGCCGTGGATCAGCAAAGTCTCGCCTTCTTTCAAGCCGCCACGTTCAAACACGTTATGCCAGACGGTGAAAAAGGTTTCGGGAATTGCCGCAGCTTCAATATAGCCATAGCCAGACGGCAGCGGCAGCGCGTTGGTTTCGTGCACAACCGCATATTCGGCATAGCCGCCACCAGCAAGCAAGGCCACGACCTGATCGCCGATCTTGTAGCGCCTGACACCTTCGCCAAGCGCAACAATATCTCCCGCGATCTCAAGGCCCGGAATATCGGAAGCACCCGCCGGTGGCGCATAATGCCCCTCGCGCTGAAGAACGTCGGGGCGATTGACGCCCGCCGCACGTATCCGAACCAGAACCTCCCCTGCTTTTGGCGCAGGCACCGAACGCTGGATCGGGCGCAGCATATGAGCGCCACCCGGGCCTGCGATTTCGATTGCTGTCATCTGGGAAGGCAATTCGGCCATCATGATCAAACTCCTGTTCAAACGTCTCGTCGCAGAAATACCACCCACAGGAGTACACTGCTCATTTCAATATAATTCTCCATCGATTTCTTGAAATATATATGCGAAGATTCAAGGTGTTAAATCTTTTCTGCGCTTATAAGTCCGTCATAGACTCCGGAGGAAGGCCATGATCGGTATCGATGAAGATGCAAGTAAGCCCCGCGACAGCGTGGTTCTAAGTGAGGATGAGCTGGCGCTGCTTTCAGTCATAGAGATCGACCAGCGCATCACTTTGCTACAATCCGAAATTGAGCGTCTGAAGGCTGAAAGGCTTAAAAAAGGTGACAGCCGCGCTGCTGCCGAAGCGCTTTTCCGCTGAGCTATCGTCTCAGCCCGATCATCAACGATAGAGCGAAGTCGCACCTCTCGCGACTTCATAAAATCCCGGGAACGTGATCTTGCGAATTTACATTCAGGTTCTGGCGCTACTGTGTGGCACAGCCTTTCTTCTGATGGCCTCCGGCCTTCACGGCCTGCTGCTGCCATTGCGCGGCGGCCTTGAAGGCTTCTCCGTTGCATCTCTGGGTATGCTGGGCACCACATGGGCGGGTGGCTTTGTCGCGGGCTGTGTCTTCGCCCCGCGCCTTGTGCGACGCGTCGGGCACGTTCGTGCATTTGGCTGCTTTGCAGCCTCCGCAGCGATCATTGCACTTCTGTCCGGCATCTATATTGATGCGATATCATGGATTATTTTGCGCACCTTCACTGGCTTCTCTATGGCGGGCGCATTCATGGTGATCGAAAGCTGGCTCAACGAGCGCGCCACCAACGAATCCCGCGGCAAGATTTTTGGCCTCTATATGATGGTCAACTACGGGGCCACAATGAGTGGTCAGATGATGGTGGCGAACGGAGATATCCGCGGCGATCATCTGTTCATGATCACCGGCATTCTTTTCTGTCTGGCGCTTATTCCAACTGCCATGTCGACGGCTGTCAGCCCAAAACCTCTCACCGAGGTTCAACTTGATCTCAAAGCGCTTTACCGCAATTCACCCGCCGCCTTCGTCGGCTGTATCCTGATCGGCATTGCCAATGGCGCATGGGGCACACTGGGCGCTGTGTTCGGCGCAAAATCTGGCATTTCGACTACAGAAATCGCATTGATGGTCAGCGTAACCATTGCTGCCGGTGCTCTGATGCAAATTCCGGTCGGGCGCATTTCCGATCTTGTTGACAGACGTTATGTTCTGGCCGGGGTTGCTTCACTTGCAGCTCTCGTCGGACTTATGGCCTTCATCATCGGCCCGTCGAACGGCAAAGTCATAATCATCATGACAGGCTGCTATGGCGCGCTCGCCTATGCACTCTATCCCGTCGCCGTTGCCCATGCGAATGACCACGCGTCGTCTGAAAGTTTCGTGAAAGTATCAAGTGGACTGCTGCTGCTTTACGGTTTTGGCACCATGCTCGGGCCCTTGCTGGCAGCCGCCGCTATGGACATCTTCTGGCCATCCGGTCTATTTGCAATAACTGCCCTCGCCCACATCTCGATCACCGGCTATGCGCTGTTCCGCTCGCGCAGGCGCGCATCCGTGCCAAAGGCTGAGAAAGAACAGTTCAAGAGCATGCCTTCTGTGAAGAGCGCGACACCAGAAGGCATGAATCTCGACCCGAGAGCGGAAGTTGACGGCTGAGAAGTCGCTTCAGGCAAGCAACAAAAAAGCAGCGAATAATCGCTGCTTTTCACCATGCTGTTAAATTTATCTAATATTGGATGCTTGGGATGCTCGGCGGCTGACGCACAGCCGCCAACATCTTCAACAGTACCATCCTATTGGCCGTCACCAATGGCGATTGCGTACTGTCCATGGAACTTTCGGATTTGAAAAAGTCCGAAAGCGATAAGCTTTGGAGCGCGGCCCGAGAAGTCTGAAGTTATTCTCGGATAGAATACGCGAAGATCCAAAACATTAGGGTGTCGACCTTATTCGATCAGATCGAACACACGCTACTGACGGATGGTTTAATGTCGAGTGACTTGTGTTCTCAGTTTTTCGATCTGCTCCTTGAGCACGAGCTTTTTGCGCTTGAGAGATGCAACGTGAAGATTGTCCATTGCCGGTGACGCCATGGCATCGGAAATTTCCTGCTCCAGAGCGCCGTGCTTTTTTTCGAGCGTGGCAAGATGGGACTCGATAGCCATCATCATTTCTCCTTTGATTGATTTCCCAAAGGATGAAACCGTGCGCGAAGTACCTGCCAACCGCAAAGCTTCACCCGCTCACACTGCGCAAATACCCAAAATACTCCTGTTTTTTCGGGCCAGTTACGCAGTCCCGACTGTCATGAACCGCAGCTCGTTGACAGCCGCCCATGACAGAACCATGACACTTTGGCATGAGTGAGGTCGAAAGTCGAATTTGTCGTGGTAGCATTTTCCAATCACGAAAAATGTGATAAGGGCTGCTCTCGAAACGGGTCTGTGCCACGCTGGCGCGGCCCGTAATATTATTCTGAACAATACGGGGCAAACCGCATGTCCGATCAGGAACAGGCCGAAATCAGATTGGCCGTCGCACGTCTGAAACAGGAACACGCGGATTTCGATGCAGCCATCAACGCCATGATGACGGTCGGCTGTGATCAGTTGCGTATCCAGCGCATGAAAAAGAAAAAACTCGCTATCAAAGACAAGCTGCAGGAAATGGAAGATCACGTCATTCCTGACATCATCGCCTGACCTTCAGATAGCAATGAGTTTTTAGCCGGGGTCCGCCCGGCTTTGTTTTTACTACACTAACGACCGAACTACGGAAGCGGAAATAGGAAAGATCAATGAGCGTGAGTGCAGACGTCGCCATCATTATGGGTAGCCAGTCCGATTGGGAAACCATGCGTCATGCTGCCGATACGCTGGATGCATTGGGAATATCTTTTGATGCCCGTATTGTTTCCGCGCATCGGACGCCTGATCGCCTTGTTGCTTTCGCCAAAGGCGCGAAAGCCGAAGGTTTCAAGGTGGTGATTGCCGGTGCAGGCGGTGCTGCCCACCTTCCAGGCATGGCCGCAGCCATGACGCCTCTTCCGGTATTTGGCGTGCCCGTGCAATCCAAAGCTCTTTCGGGACAGGACTCGCTTCTTTCGATCGTCCAGATGCCAGCAGGCATTCCAGTCGGCACTCTGGCGATTGGCCGTGCAGGTGCTGTGAATGCAGCCCTTCTTTCCGCAGCCGTTCTTGCACTTTATGACGATGCACTCGCGGCACGTCTGGATGAATGGCGCACAGCGCAGACCGAAAGCGTTGCAGAACGCCCATCCGACGAGGTCTGATATGGCAAATTCAGCACTCACAGCTAGCCTGAAAGCCGGATCGACAATCGGCATTATCGGCGGCGGCCAACTTGGCCGTATGCTTGCAATGGCGGCTGCTCGTCTCGGATATGAGACCGTTATTCTGGAACCTCAGGCTGATTGCCCTGCAGCACAAGTCGCAAATCGCCAGATCGTTGCTGCCTATGATGATCCAGCTGCGCTCGCAGAGCTTGCTACCGCCTCTGATGTCATTACCTATGAATTCGAAAATGTGCCGGTGATTGCCGCAGACAAGCTAGCGGAAACGGCGCTCGTCCTGCCACCGCCCGCTGCACTCGAAATCTCGCAGGATCGCTTTACAGAAAAGCAGTTCCTCAATGAAAGCGATATCGCGACCGCACCATGGCGTCTGGTTGATGATGAAGAATCGCTCATTGCAGCTTTGGGTGCACTTGGCGGACGCGGCATCCTGAAAACCCGCCGTCTGGGCTATGACGGCAAAGGACAGGTTCGCCTGACGTCGCTCAATGAAAGCGAGGCTCGCGCAGCACTTGAGACGATCAAGCACGCGCCTGCGATCCTTGAAGGCTTTGTTGCGTTTGAGCGCGAGGTTTCGGTTATCGCCGCCCGCGACCGCAGCGGCAATATTGCGATTTTCGATATCGCCGAAAACGTCCACAAGGACGGCATTCTCGCGACCTCTAGCGTTCCAGCAACCATCCCTGCAAAAACGGCGGAAGCGGCCAGCAAGGCAGCCGAGAAGCTTTTACATGCACTCGACTATGTCGGTGTGCTTGGCCTCGAATTTTTCGTTCTCGCCGACGGCACTCTGCTGGCCAATGAGTTTGCGCCACGTGTGCACAATTCAGGTCACTGGACAGAAGCCGCTTGCGCCATTTCACAGTTCGAACAGCATATTCGCGCAGTTGCGGGGCTTTCGCTTGGTGATACGGTTCGCCATTCAGACTGCGTGATGGAGAATCTGATCGGTGACGACATTGAGCAGGTGCCAGCGATTCTCGCAGAATCGAATGCAGTGCTTCATCTCTATGGCAAGAAGGAAGCTCGCCCGGGCCGCAAAATGGGTCATGTGACCCGCATTAAGCCCCGTGCAAGTTAAGCATTACAGGGGAATCCATCAGATTCCCCTGTTAACAGGCCCCTGCGGCAAGATTTTCCGAACAGAGCTTCGTGAATCTGTCGTGCGGGAGTTGACATTTGGCTGGAATATTGTGTATTTCGGCCAACCCTTCGGGCAGGAATACTGCCTGTAACCAATTGGCGCCTTGGGCGCCTGTTTTTATGCAGCCCGGCGGCATGTTCTGTCGATGGGCCAACCAAGACCGGTGATTGACATGAAGATCAAGAATTCGCTCAAGGCGCTCAAGGCTCGTCATCGTGACTGCCAGCTCGTTCGCCGCAAGGGCCGCGTTTACATCATCAATAAGACTGCTCCGCGCTTCAAGGCTCGCCAGGGCTAATCTTATTTCTGATTTTGCATTTGACGTTTCGCTGCGCATGATGAAGATTATGCGCATGCGGAACGTTTTTGCACATCTGGGTCACACCTCGCTTTTGTCAGCTATCAGCGCAGCTTTGCTTATCATAAGCTCTGCCCTTGCTGATACAAAGCCATCGCTCACAGCCCCTATTCTGCCTGTTCAGGTTGGCGCTGACAGCGAACAAAAGCCACAGCAGGAAAAGCCTGCTCCGGCTGCAGCGCAAACGCCTGAAGAGCGCCTCGACAAGCTTTTTGCTGATCTCAAGCGCACATCCAACGAGACAAAGGCGCGCCGCATCACCGTTCAGATCAATCAGATCTGGTCGCAATCTGGCAGCGCTACGGTAGACCTTCTCGTGCAATGGGCGAGTAGCGCCATGCTTGAAAAACGCTATACTTCAGCACTCGATTTCCTAAATGAAGCCATCGCAATCGATCCGGACTATGCTGAAGCATGGAACCGTCGTGCGACTGTCTATTACCTTCGCAACGACTATGCCCACGCTATGTACGACATCAATCGTACGCTGGAACTTGAGCCGCGTCATTATGGTGCGCTTACCGGCATGGCCGAGATTCTGCGTGCACGCGGGCTGAAAGAACAGGCGCTGCGCGCCTATGAACAAGCGCTACAGATCAATCCAATGATGCGGGACGCGCAGAAGAGTTTCTTCGATCTCACCGAAGAACTGAGCGACACTCGCACCTGATTCCTTTGCAGGACGCCTCAAACTGAGAAAGTGTAGAGCGTCATCTCAAAGCGCAAGGCGTTGATCACCTGCGGCTCTCCATGGCTTGATCCTTTGCCATGCTTAGGATGAGACCGAGGCCTTGTCCTTCTTCAACAAACAAAAACGCGCCCCGAAAGGAGCGCGTTTTTTATCAACCATAACTAGCACCTTAACCGAATGCCGGCAGTTTAGTCTGTGGACTGACCGTCGGCACCGATATAGGCGATGCGCAGCAAATTGGTAGCACCCGGCGTTCCGAATGGTACACCTGCCGTAACAATCAAACGATCACCAGCCTTGCCAAACTCTTCCTTGAAAGCAACCTGACAGGCGTGATCAACCATGTCTTCCAGATCATGCGCGTCTTCTGTCACCACGCAATGCAGACCCCAGACGACCGAGAGACGGCGCGCGGTTTCAACAATCGGCGACAGTGCAATGATTGGCGTACGAGGACGTTCACGCGCTGCACGCAGGCCCGTGGCTCCTGAAGCCGTATAGGTGACAATAGCCGAAAGATTGAGCGTTTCAGCAATCTGACGAGCAGCCAGCGCTATCGCATCTGAACCAGTCGGCTCAGGGATCGCACGCTGTGCATCGAGAATACCCGGATAGGTCGGCTCGCGCTCAACCTTCTCGGCGATACGGTTCATTGTTGCAACAGCTTCGACCGGATACTGGCCGGACGCGGATTCAGCAGAAAGCATGACAGCATCAGCGCCTTCGAAAACAGCGGTCGCAACGTCAGACACTTCAGCGCGGGTCGGAACCGGTGCAGTGATCATCGATTCGAGCATCTGCGTCGCCACCACGACCGGCTTACCAGCGCGGCGTGCCTTGCGGATCATCTGCTTTTGAATGCCCGGAACGCTTTCCAGTGGCATTTCAACGCCAAGATCACCACGAGCAACCATGATCGCATCGGAAAGCTCGATGATCTCATCGAGACGCGTCACAGCCTGCGGCTTTTCAATCTTCGACATCAGGCCGACCTTGCCACCCGAAATCTTGCGTGCTTCGATCAGATCTTCCGGACGCTGAATGAACGACAGGGCAACCCAGTCGATTTCTTCCTTCAGAACCGCGTGGAAATCCTTGTAATCTTTCTCTGTCAGAGCACCGACACCCAAAGTGGTGTCCGGAAGGCTCACGCCCTTGCGATCAGAAATGCTTGTGCCAGCGACAACCTTGCAGCGGATCGACTTGCCGTCAGAGGCTTCGGCAATCAGTTCCAGCTTGCCGTCGTCGATCAACAGACGATGACCGGGCTCCACAGCTTCCAGAATTTCCGGGTGCGGAAGATACACACGGGTTTCGTCGCCCGGCTCTTCATTGTTGTCGAGTGTGAAAGTCTGGCCTGCAACGAGCGCAACCTTGGTATTCTTGAACTTGCCAACGCGCAGCTTGGGACCCTGAAGGTCAGCCAGAATTCCGATAGGACGGCCAAGTTCCTTTTCTACATTACGAATGCGCTGAACAAGCGTACGCATCGTGTCATGATCGGCATGACTCATGTTGATACGGAAGACGTCTGCACCGGCTTCAAAAAGCTGACGGATGACGGATTCCTCGCCGGACGCCGGGCCGAGTGTGGCGAGAATCTTGACCTTGCGGTTGCGCTTCATTGATTATTAGTTCCTGTAACTGTGGAGTTTTCTAGCGGCGTTTCGTCAGTAAGCTGTACCATCCAGCTCGATTGTTCCCCGGTATCGTATTCCTGGAAGCCATTGCGCTGGAAACCCCGCGCAAAGCAGTCCTGAACACCCGTGATACGGAATTCCTTTTCCGCAACACACATGTTCACCTTACCTTCCCAGCGGCCGCCGCTCTGGGAATCTTCAGCATAGAGATAGTAATAGCGTGACGAGAGTGGGCCTTCGAGCAGCGTCTTGCAGGTTGAACCGTCAATATGCCACCAGCCCTCAGTCACCCAGCCTGTCTTGGCTCTATAGCCAATGGCGACACCAACCAGGTTCTGAGTTGAGTTACACACCCGAAAATCAGCACGCGCTTCCAAAGCTGTTATGCCCAGTGTACCGATAAGCACGCTGGAGAACAAACCTAAGAAAAGTGGAAGTCGCATTCGCCGAACTCCTTCAGCCCGCAATCGCTTTTGTCTCACGCAAGGAAATCCTCTTTCGATCGCTCTCTTTTCGGCAGTTTCGCCTTTGATGTCAACGCAATCCCGGAGAGAACAAATCAGTTACAGCATTTCCATTCAAACTGCATAGCGATTTAAGCGGAAAAACGTCCAATTTAAACGATTAGATTGGCTTCTTTGTCTCAACCCGGAAACTCCTTCCTCAATCTTTTGAGAATGATCGTTGCAATCTCGACTTTCTCATGACAGAGCTGGAACTACTTGCGATTTGTGACAAAAATCTCACCGAAGAAGCCACTTGCATGTCATCTGCTCCGTCCTTTTCCCCCGTCCATCAGGTCGATGGCAATCTCGGTCTTGGCCTGCTTCTGACCGCCGACCATGCCCGACGTGATTTGCCGGCTGAATATGGCAGTCTGGGTCTGGCAAAAAGCGAGTTTGAACGGCATATCGCGTATGATATCGGCGTCGAGGAACTTACACGTCAGCTCGCTGCAAAGATTGACGCACCAGCAGTCATGGGTGGCTTCTCGCGCCTGCTGATCGACCCCAATCGCGGTGAGGATGATCCGACCCTCATCATGCAATTATCGGACGGCGCGGTCATTTCCGGCAATTATCCGATGACCCCGGATGAGCGTAAAAAACGCCTCGATAAGTTCTATCGTCCCTATCATGATGCAGTCGCATCCGTGAGCACCCAGGTCGCACTTGCGAGTGGCAAAGCGCCTTTTGTTGTTTCCATCCACTCCTTCACGCCAAACTGGCGTGGCAACGATCGGCCATGGCACATTGGTCTTCTATGGGATTCCGACCCGCGCGCGATTACTCCACTCCTTTCGATGCTACGCGACCAACCCGGCCTGATCGTAGGCGACAATGAGCCATATAATGGCGCGCTGAAAAACGATGCCATGTATCGTCACGCAACCAGCCGCGGCTATGCGCATGTGCTCATTGAAGTACGACAGGATCTGATCGCAGAGAAAACTGGCGCGACTGAGTGGGCCGAGCGACTGGCACCAATGCTTACCGCTATCAACACGCTGCCGGAAATCCATGAAATCCGGCATTTTGGTTCGCGAACAGGGCCTATCGATTAATCGCCTTTGCCCGCTATCCACAGCCAAAAGGCGATAAATGGCCCCAAAGCCTCTTAATTTTGCTCGCGACTCGCACGAAAAACGTTTCAGACTTTCGACAATCGCGCCGTTCCTTTACAGCATGTCGCAGAAAAGATGGAACCGGCTTTCCGGTGACGATACGCGCGTCGAAACAAACCGCTATTGCTTGCATTCATAATCGACTTTGAATTGGAGAAACCCGTGAGCGACGACATTACCAGCGAAGCCCAGACAATTGCTGTTGGCCAGTTGCGTGCTTTCATCGAGCGCATTGAGCGTCTCGAAGAAGAAAAAAAGACCATCGGCGACGATATCAAGGAAGTTTACGCGGAATTGAAGGGTTCGGGGTTTGACAGCAAGGTCGTAAGGACCATTATTCGTCTGCGTAAAAAAGAAGACCATGAACGTCAGGAAGAAGAAGCCATGCTCCAGCTCTATATGGATGCATTGGGCATGGGCTGACTTTAAGGGCCCGACTCTCTTCCTGAAATCGTAACCCTGCGGGTCCGCAAGGGGTCGTATGCACAGGAAGAGGATAGGGTCCATGGAGTTTAGAAAGCTCGGACGTACTGAACTCGAAGTTTCGCCGCTTTGTTTTGGCGGCAACGTATTTGGATGGACGGTCGACGAAGCGACTTCATTTTCGCTTCTCGACCGTTTTGTCGATGCAGGACTTAATTTCATCGACACGGCGGATGTCTATTCCGCATGGGCGACAGGAAATACTGGTGGTGAATCCGAAACTATTATCGGCAACTGGCTGAAATCCCGTGGCCTGCGCCATAAAGTCGTCATCGCCACCAAAGTTGGCTCAGAAATGGGGCCGGACGAAAAAGGCCTTTCTCCCACTTATATCCGCAAAGCCGTCGATGCCTCCCTCAAGCGGCTCCAAACCGACTATATCGATCTATACCAGTCTCACTGGGACGACCCGGAAACACCGTTCGAGGATGTGCTGGGAACCTATAAAGAGCTCATGGCCGCTGGCAAAGTGCGCGCTATCGGCGCATCAAACCTCACCCCAGAACGTCTCACCGAAGCGCTTGATACGTCCAGCAAACACAATCTGCCGCGCTATGAAACTTTGCAGCCACTTTACAATCTCTATGATCGTTCGGGTTTTGAAAGCGGACTTGAAGCAATCTGCCGTGACAATGAGCTGGGCGTCATTCCCTATTACGCGCTCGCAGCCGGCTTCCTGACGGGTAAATACCGTTCGAAGGATGATCTTGGGCAGAGTGCGCGCGGCTCATCCGTCGAAAAATACCTGACCGATCGTGGATCACGCATTATTGCGGCGCTCGATCAGGTTGCCCGCGCAAATGATGCCACACCTGCGCAGATTGCGATTGCCTGGCTGATTGCCCATCCGGCAATCACTGCACCCATTGCCAGTGCAACGCGTTCTGCCCAGCTTGGTGAACTGATCGACGCAACGCAGATAAAACTGGATGCGGAAGCTATCGCGCTGCTCAACAAGGCAAGTGCTTAGAATCGGTCGTCGAGGGATAAGAAATTATCCCTCGATCTCCTCCCTCAGCATCTCCAATTCCAGCCATTCTTCTTCCATGGAAGAATGCTCTGTGCGCTTCTTTTCAAGAAGATCGGCCGTCTTGGCAAACAGCGTTGGATCTTTGGCATACAGCTGCGGATCAGCCAGCTTCCCTTCCAGAACGGTGATTTCCTTTGCCAGCGCATCCATTTTGCCCGGCAGGCTTTCAAGTGCAAATTTCTGCTTGTAGGAAAGCTTGCGCTTTTCCTCCCGCTTGGGCTGCACAGCCTCATTGCCCTTTTCGTCGGCGCGTGCGGCAGCGGCCTTCACATTGCGGCGCGCCAAAGCCTGTTCTTTGCGCTGCGCCATCATATCGGCATAGCCACCAGCATATTCGAGCCAGTTGCCATCACCTTCCGGCGCAATCACAGAGGTCACAGTGCGGTCAAGGAAATCGCGATCATGGCTGACGAGAATGACCGTGCCAGGGAATCCGGAAACCAGTTCCTGCAAAAGATCGAGCGTCTCCATGTCGAGATCATTGGTCGGCTCGTCAAGGATCAACAGATTGGCAGGCCTTGCCAGAACGCGCGCCAACATAAGACGCGCTCTTTCACCGCCTGACAGCTCACGGATCGGCGTGCGTATCTGTTCAGGCTGGAAAAGAAAGTCCTTCATGTAAGAAACGACATGGCGCTGCTCACCGTTGACGATGAGGCTTTCGCCGCGACCATCGGTCAGATAATGCGCCAGCGTATCATCCAGATTGAGGCTTTCACGCTTCTGATCAAGCTCGGCCATTTCGAGATTGACACCAAGGCGCAAAGTGCCTGAGTCCGGTTGAAGCTTGCCAGTAAGCATTGACAAAAGTGTGGTCTTGCCTGCCCCGTTAGGACCAACAAGCCCGATCCGGTCACCGCGTTGAACACGAGTCGAAAAATCTCGGACCAGTACGCGCTCATCATAAGCTTTGTTGAGCTTTTTCGCTTCAATGACAAGCTTGCCGGACTCCTTGGAATCGCTTGCTGCCAGAACAGCATTGCCTTGCGCCTTGCGATGATTGCGAAACTCCGACCGCATCGAATGCAGCTCACCAAGACGACGCACGTTGCGCTTGCGGCGAGCCGTCACGCCATAGCGCAACCAATGCTCTTCGCGTGCGATCTGGCGGCCAAGCTTGTGCAGATCGCGCTCTTCTTCTTCCAGAACCTTGTCACGCCATTCCTCAAAATGCGCAAAGCCCTGATCGATGCGACGGGTAATGCCGCGATCAAGCCACACAGTCGAACGGCTGACATTTTCAAGAAAGCGACGGTCATGCGAGATCAACACGATAGCCGAACGGATCTGACGCAGTTCGTCTTCCAGCCATTCAATGGTATTGAGATCGAGATGGTTTGTCGGCTCATCAAGCAACAGCACATCAGGCTGCGGCGCGATCACGCGTGCAAGGGCTGCACGGCGCGCCTCACCACCAGACAGATGATCGGGTTTTTCTTCGCCAGTAAGGCCCAGATGCTCAAGAAGATAGGTTACGCGATGCGGATCATCTGCCGGTCCAAGCCCGGCTTCGACATATGCACGTACATTGGGAAAACCATCAAGGTCCGGCACCTGCGGCAGATAACGAACCGTCGCGCCCGGATGCTTGAACACTTCGCCCGAGGTCGGCTCGACCATATTGGCCGCGATTTTGAGCAAAGTGGACTTGCCTGAACCGTTGCGGCCGACCAGCGCGATGCGGTCGCCCTCACTCACAGAAAGGGCAGCTTCCTCCAAAAGCGGTGTGCCGCCAAAGGTGAGCTTGATCTGGTCGAGGCGAAGAAGCGGAGGTGCCATGGTTCTCTTTGAAAAAAGCGGTTGAAAATTCCGCCCTGCTTGTCGGGGACAAAAGCCGTTCTGTCAAATGGAACCGTCAAAAAACAAACAGGCCGGGTTTCCCCGGCCTGTTTTTAAACTTTGATCCCGCTAAACGGACCAACCCGTCTTAGTTACAAGGTGCTTCGTAAACGCGACCGTAATTATCGCGGTAACGACAATACTGAACATTGTTACGGGTTGTCGCAGCACCGAGAAGCGTACCGCCGACAGCACCAATGGCAGCCCCGGTCAAAGCACCACGACCATTGCCACCGATTGCGCCGCCTGCGAGCGCACCAAGAGCTGCACCACCGACACCATAACCGGCAGTACGTTGTTCACCCGTCGTGCATGCTGCTGTTGAGAACGCAAGCGCACCGACGATTGCAATCATGGAAAGACGTGACTTCATGAAACAATCTCCTACTAGAGTTACACCAACACCGACTTTGCGTCCCCAACTTCGGCGTAAAGCAGATCATACCCGCTTGACCCATTTACAATACGTTTCACCTGTCAGCGTCAAGCAGTTTCAATTTTTAAGGTTAGCAGCTGCCCTGAAAATGAGCCTCCTCACTCAAGTTCGCTACAAGTATCGCAAGACCTGAACGCGCTGAAACGCAAAGAGTTCCACGCACAATATTGGAGACAGTCCACGATGAACCAAACGGCAAGGTCACATTGTCTAACGGCCACTCGGCATTTGTGATTGTAAGTCCTTCAACGGTGCAGAAATTCACAACGCTAAAAGATGTGCCGTCGGGTAAATCATAAACATAGTCTCCTGCGACCAATGGCCATGCTTCCTCCGCTCCGCTGGACAGAAGAATGTCTCTGCCTTTTGCGACTTGCGCGGTTGCCATAGTCAGATGCAGCAAGGTGTGATCGGTGCGCGAGCCGCCAAAAGCACCGCAGAGAATGACCTTACTCGCTCCACGCTTAAAGGCTTCCTCAAGCGCAAGCTCACCATCCGTCATATCCTTGGCAGCGGGAAAGGTTCTTTGCGGCACATGCGCATATTTCTTTTTCAATGCGTCGGAGGTTGAATCGAAATCTCCCAACCAAAGTTCGGGCTCAACCTCAAGGGCTTCCGCGTGGCGCATCCCGCCGTCCGCAGCAAGAACTCGCGCGCCAGCTATCTGCCGTTTCAAGCGTTCCGTGACGACGAGATCGCCGCCGAGAAGAATAACAAATGTGCTCATAAATCGCTCATAACACGCGTTAATTCTACCCGGAAGCCTGCATGTTGATGCGGAAGCATCCCTTGCCCTTCTCTTTGCAAGGCTCTATTGTCGGCCCTGCTCTAACGGGGTGCCATTCAACCATTGAATAGCTGAGAAGCCGTACTCCGGCTAACCCGCTGAACCTGATCCGGCTTATACCGGCGGAGGGATTAGATGCTGCCCGATTTATCGATAACGGCGCTCAATCCTTTAAGTAAAAGAAAGGACCTGCCGTTATGCGGCTTTTATCTCTGCTGACCTTCTCGCTCTCTGCAGCTTTTGCCTTTGCACCGGCTGCTCAGGCAAAAAACAAGCTCACAATCTATACCTATGACAGTTTCGTTTCCGAATGGGGTCCCGGCCCCAAGGTGAAGGAAAACTTCGAGAAGGAATGCGATTGCGAACTGGAATGGATCGCATCGGCTGATGGCGTCGCCCTTCTCAATCGCCTGAAGCTGGAAGGCGGCAACACAAAAGCCGACATCGTGCTTGGTCTAGACACGAACCTCACAACAGAAGCACGTGCCACGGGCTATTTCGCGCCAAGCGGTATTGATCTGTCCAATGTCAAAGTGCCGGGTGACTTCAAGGACGATGTTTTCGTACCTTATGACTATGGCTACTTCGCTATCGTCTATGATTCCGAGAAACTGCCCAACCCACCGCAAAGCCTGAAGGAACTGGTCGAAGGAGATCCGTCGCAGAAAATCGTCATTCAGGACCCGCGGACTTCAACACCCGGCCTTGGCATTCTGCTGTGGATCAAATCAGTCTATGGCGATCAGGCCGATGAAGCTTGGGAAAAGCTGCAAAAGCGCATCCTGACGGTGACGCCGGGCTGGTCGGAAGCCTATGGTCTTTTCACCAAAGGCGAAGCACCAATGGTGCTCTCCTATACGACATCGCCTGCCTATCACATGGTCGCGGAAAACACCGAGCGCTGTAAGGCGCTGGCCTATCCAGAAGGCAACTACCTGCAGATCGAGCTGGCGGCACAGACAACCACTGGTGCCAAGAACCCGCTGGCACAGAAATTTCTTGCCTTCATGACCGGCCCCGGCTTTCAGGATGTAATCCCGGAAACCAACTGGATGTTCCCGGCTGGTAAAACTTCCACTCCTCTTCCTGACGCTTTCGACAAGTTGCCAAAGCCTGAAAAGACACTTCTGATCCCTGCTGATGAGGTTGCAAAGAACCGCAAGGCTTGGGTCGACGAATGGCTTAAAGCCTCCAGCAAATGAACAACCCGCTGACCATCAGCCGCGCAAGACAAACGCCTGCAATGAAACCACTTGCAGGCATATTAGCGCTTGGCTTTCTGGCGGTTCTGGTCGGCGGGTCTCTCCTTGCTCTGGCGATGGAGGCCAGTGGTTTTAACACGGATGTCTATTTCGACAGCTACCTACTCAGGGCTGCCCGTTTCACGGTTCTGCAGGCGGCAGCATCGAGCCTTCTATCAGTGCTGTTTGCAATTCCTGTGGCGCGCGCGCTTTATTCGGAAGCAAGCTTTCCGGGACGTGGTCTGATTCTGCGTCTGTTCGCGCTGCCGTTGGCGCTGCCAGCCCTTGTGACTGTGCTCGGTATCACCAGCATTTATGGGCGCAATGGATTTATCGCGCAGCTTTCGCAATCGGCAGGCTACCCGGTTTCTCCCGATGTTTACGGCATCACCGGCATTCTGATTGCGCATGTGTTTTTCAATATGCCGCTGGCGGTCAGGCTCATTCTTGCCGCTTATGAAACGATCCCCGCTGATTACTCGAAACTTTCCTCGCAGCTTGGTATGCGCAGCACACCGCGCTTCCGTTTCATCGAATGGCCGGTCATTCGCCGCAACCTGCCAGGCATGATCGGCCTCATATTTATGCTCTGTGTCACCAGTTTTACCACTGTGCTGACGCTTGGCGGCGGCCCTCGCGCAACAACGCTTGAAGTCGCCATCTACCAAAGCCTGCATTTCGACTTTGATCCGGCACGAGCCGTAGCCCTCACCCTGGCACAACTCGCGCTCACACTGGCGATCTTGCTGGGATTGCGCCTGACTGGACGGCCGTCAGAAGAGGGTTTCACCCTAGCGGCGACAGCCAGACGCTATGGCACCCCATCCAAGCGAGAACGGGTTTTCAATATTTTCGCCATCGCTATCGGCTTTCTTTATGTGGCGCTACCCGTTTCAGGCGTTGTCATTTCAGGCCTCGCGGCCGATCTCATACGCTTGTTAAGCGAATGGACCGTATGGCGCGCTATCTCTACCAGCATCGCACTTGGTTTTTCTGCCGCCCTTCTTTCCGTCATTCTCTCGCTCTCACTGGTAATCGCGCGTGAGGCGACACGCAGCATACGTCTTGCCAATCTCTTCGACACTGGCGCCAGCCTCATATTGGTGATGCCGCCCATCGTTTTGGGTGCAGGCTGGTTCATTCTGCTACGCCATTTCACCGACCCATTCGTTATGGCCCCCTTCATGGTCGTAACGGTCAACGCCGCCATGGCAATGCCATTCGCAGTACGGCTACTCAGGCCCGCATGGGACACATCGGCGGCGCGCCATAACCGACTTTGCGCACAGCTTGGAATCACAGGCCTTAACCGGTTGAGACTTATCGACTGGCCGTCCATCCGCAGACCATTCGGAATGGCTTTTGCCTTTGCCATGGCACTGTCTCTCGGCGATCTCGGCACTATCGCCCTGTTCGGCAGCGACGCATTGCTAACTCTGCCCTATCTTCTGTTCCAACGCATGGGCAGCTATCGCACATTCGACGCAGCAGGCCTTGCGCTTATCCTCGGCCTGCTGTGTCTTGGTCTGATGTTTATTGCAGACCGCGCCGCAGCCCGAAAGGAAACGTCCTGTCCATGAATGCCCAGCCGCCTAAAGCCAATCTGGCTGATATCTGCTTTCAGGATGTGCGTTTCAGCTATGGCGAAACCACTATGAATTTCGATGCGACAGTGCCGGGCGGTGTCATCGCAGCGATTGTCGGCCCAAGTGGCTCGGGTAAATCCACTTTTCTCAATCTCATTGCCGGGTTCGAAACACCACAGTCTGGGAAAATTCTGATCGGCACGACAGACGTCACCCGCCTGCCGCCAGCATCTCGACCTGTCTCGATGGTGTTTCAGGAAAACAATCTCTTCGCCCATCTGACGGTCGAACAGAATGTCGGACTTGGGCGTTCGCCCGATCTAAAATTCAGTCAAATGGACCGCGAAACTGTTGCTAACGCTCTTGCCCGCGTCGGCCTTCGAGGGAAAGAACAGCGTAAACCTGAAGCGCTTTCCGGTGGCGAACGTCAGCGCGTGGCGATAGCGCGTGCACTGGTGCGCGAGCGACCCGTGCTTTTGCTTGATGAGGCTTTCGCTTCATTGGGACCGGCGTTGCGTCATCAGATGCTTGATCTTATGCGTGAACTGCAACAGGAAAACGCCATGACCGTGTTGATGGTCACCCATACTCCTGAAGATGCCATCTATCTCGATGCATTGTTGCTGTTTCTCGACGGCGGACAGATTTCCGCTCAGGGGCCCGCACGCGAGTTGCTATCACCATCTGGACCGGAAGCATTGAAACGCTATATCGGTGAACAGGCAAAAATTTAGAGTGCCCCTGCGATTCACACGCAGCAGGAAACACTCCTAATGTTACGGTTGTGGACATATTTTGTTCGCAATCAGCTTGAAGAACGGCTTAGAACGCTGATCTGCTTCTTGTAGGATATTCAGTCTGTAGCTAGATTTGCGCCAAGATATCGACGCTGATTCAATTGCGAGGGTAAAATACTGATCCGTCAACAGACCCGTGCCCGGGCCTCCCTGTGTCTTCCAGTCTCTCTGCCAGAACGGATGCAGCGCAATTGGCGGAAACCAGCCATCGGTCTTGGCTTGCTTGCTCTTGCTTTGATTTCAGGCTGTCAGTCGATCAATTCAAGCAAGGATCTTGGCCTTCAGCCATCCTCAAATCCGGTAACAGTTGAAAACGTCACCCGCAACGACCGTCTGGCACAGATCGGCGCGCAGCAGCACCCACGCATCCTTGCCACCTATGGCGGCGAATACAAGGATCAGAGGCTTGAGCGCATGGTTGCCAAGATCGTTGGCAATCTGACGACAGTTTCCGACAAGCCGGATCAGACCTATCGCATCACTATTCTTGATAGTCCTAATATCAATGCCTTCGCACTGCCCGGCGGCTTTCTTTATGTAACGCGCGGCTTGCTGGCGCTTGCCAATGATTCCTCGGAAGTCGCAGCTGTTATCGCCCACGAAATGGGCCATGTTGTTGCTAATCACGGTATCCTTCGTCAGGAGAAGGAAGCCGAAACGGCAATTGCCGGACGTGTCGCGACGGAAGTCCTGCATAATGAGAGCGCAAGCCGGGAAGCTACCATTCGCGGCAAACTGCGCCTAGCGCAATTCTCACGCAATCAGGAACTGCAGGCCGACGCCATTGGCATCAAGATGATCGGTGAAGCGGGCTACGATCCCTTTGCATCCGCGCGCTTCCTGCAGTCGATGGAAGCCTATACGGACTTCCGATCGGTTTCTGGCGCAACGGATGCAAGCCTAGATTTCCTCGCAAGCCACCCTGCCACCCCGCAGCGCATTCAGCTTGCGCTCGGACATGCACGCCGTATTGGTGCGCCCGGAGTTGGCACGACAGACCGCGATTCCTTCCTCAACGGGATTGATGGCCTGCTTTATGGCGACTCGCCCAATGAAGGCTATGTTCGGGAGCAGACCTTCATTCATCCAAAACTGGGCGTGACCTTCACCGCACCAGAAGGCTTCACGATCGACAATTCGGCCAATGCCGTTATGGCAAGCGGTCCGGGTGAAGTGGCGATCCGTTTTGACGGCGCATCTTTGCCTTCAGGTTCAAGCCTCACCGATTATATCAAATCGGGCTGGGTAACAGGCCTTGACGAAAGCTCGATCCGTCCGATCACCATCAATGGCCTGCCTGCCGCAACCGCGCGCGCAAGCGCCGACCGCTGGCAGTTCGACATTGTGGTAATTGGCGCAAACAATAAGGTTTATCGCTTCCTCACCGCAGCGCCGAAGGGCAGCAATACCTTGCTTCCCGCATCGCAAACCGTTACGCAATCCTTCCGCTTGCTGTCACCAGCCGAACAGGAGGCGATCAAGCCTTTGCGCATCCGCGTCGTTACTGTGAAGCCGGGCGATACGATGGCGAGCCTTTCCGCACGCATGCAAGGCACAACCCGTAAGCTTGAATTGTTCCGTTTGCTCAATGCGATGTCTGCTGGCGCGACGGTGTCGGTTGGTGATCGGGTAAAGCTCATTAGCGAATAAGGATGCCCCAGAAGTGGAAATCTGTATCAGTGCATTGCTTGCCGGAAAGATCGCTCCATTGGGAGAACGACAGGCACCGAGCGGCATTGATAAGAAGCCCGTTTCTGGCCGCGTAAGGCTTCTTCGTGACGGTCTTGAATGCGATGAGCAAGGCGACAGAAAAGTGCATGGCGGCCCAGAAAAGGCCGTCCATCACTATCCACACGATCATTATGCCGATTGGCGTAAGGATGTAGGTGACAATCCTCGTCTTGATGCATCTGGCGCTTTTGGCGAGAATATTTCCACGACCGGACTGACCGAGCACAATGTTGCAGTCGGTGATCGCTTTCGCATTGGTACAGCGCTGGTGGAAGTGTCGCAAGGCCGACAGCCTTGCTGGAAACTCAATGCACGTTTTGATGTACCGGATATGGCCGTGCGGGTTCAAAAAACCGGACGCACCGGCTGGTATTATCGTGTTCTTGAAGAAGGGGTCATTGCTGAGAACGATGCGATGCTGCTCGTCGAGCGGCTATCACCAGAATGGACGCTGCAACGGATCTGGCATCTGCTTTACGTCGATATGCTCAACTATGATCAGCTTGCTGAGATGGCTCAGATCCCACACCTTGCAGACGGCTGGAAGCGTTATGCTGTCCGCCGTCTCGAAAATCGCAAGGTAGAAGACTGGTCGCCCCGGCTTAAAGGCAATTAGAACATCGCCAAAAAGTCCGAAGTAGTTTTGCGTAGGATGCGCTCCAGGAAAAACTTTAAGCCTGATAGGCGGCCATTTCGTGCTGATCCAATAGGGCAAGCTTGAGTTTTTCCATAGCCCGGCTCTCAATTTGCCTGACACGCTCTTTTGAAATGCCGAGCTTTTCGCCCAACGCTTCCAATGTCACACCGTCATCATCAAGCCGACGCTCCCGAATAATATGCAACTCACGCTCGTTCAGCGCATGAAGGGCTGTGTGAAGCCAGCTTACTCGGCGCTCCATGTCGATGGTGCTTTCCACCACCTCATCCTGCAATGGATGATCATCGACAAGAAAATCCATGCGGCTGGATCCACCGGATTCATCGCTGTTCACCGAAGCCGAGAGCGAACTGTCTGACCCAGAGAGCCTGCTATCCATGAATTCGACATCGCTTGCAGAAACACCAAGCTGAGTGGAAATCTGGCTATAGATTTCCGCCTTGCTCATCGTCTCATCTTCCTGAGCAAGCTTGGAGCGCAGACGACGAAGATTAAAAAATAGCGACTTTTGCGCAGAACTTGTGCCGCCGCGGACAATAGACCAGTTGCGCAGAATGTAATCCTGCATCGAAGCGCGTATCCACCACGACGCATAAGTCGAAAAGCGCACATCTCGCTCAGGATCAAAGCGCGCAGCCGCTTCGAGCAAACCCACATAGCCTTCCTGAATGAGATCGCTCATTGGCAACTTGAATTTACGGAAGCGCCCGGCCATGGAAATCACCAATCGCATATGCGACGCGGTTATACGATGAAGTGCTTCCTGATCTTTGTTTTCTTTCCAGCGAATGGCCAGCGCGCGTTCTTCTTCGCGCTCCAGATAAGGAGCGGACATTGCGTTGCGGATCATTGACTGGGGAGAAGAGGCGGCAGCTGGTGGCATGTTGCGCGCCGCCATTGGCAAACGCACTGCTGGAACGGTGGAGGAACTGCTCGTGGATGACGTCTTCATCTGGTTCTCCTGTTCTGACTGCGAGGCTTTCAAAAAAATTGGAAGCGCAAGACAAAAGATATTCCAGCTCTGCGAAGAACAATTGAATGAACGTCACGTATTCGTTCAAAATGCCTTTTACAGACCTGCTCTGAGGCCAGACTGATACGCCGCAAAACAAACCCGTTTACGAACTGGTGCTGCTTAACAACGCGGCAAGAACCTTCCGGTTCCATTTACGCACTATAAATCTTTGACATTGCAGGAAAATAGAGCACTTGAGCCAAAAGTCCGAAGCGGCTTTAGATAAGACCCCATTGAAAAATAGGTATCTTAGAAGCACACAACTTGGTCTGTTCTAATTCAGATAAATAAAAAGCCCGGCAGAACCGGGCTTTTTAGAGAACAATGCGAGCGTTTATTACGCTGCTTCGACTTCATCGCCGTCAGCATCACCTTCCGCATCAGCATCAGCCTTGGTGCGTTTCGGGCTCTTGGCGAGATTTGCTTCGATAAGACGAACAGCTTCCGTGTCGGAAAGCTTGTTCACGGCAGCGATTTCGCGCGCCATACGGTCGAGGGCTGCTTCATAAAGCTGACGCTCGGAATAAGACTGCTCAGGCTGGTTTTCAGCGCGATGCAGATCGCGAACGACTTCAGAAATCATGATGAGGTCGCCGGAATTGATCTTTGCATCATATTCCTGCGCACGGCGCGACCACATGGTACGCTTCACGCGCGCACGGCCTTGAACGACCTTCAATGCGCGCTCGACATAATCGGTTTCCGACAGCTTGCGCATACCAATGGTTACAGCCTTAGCGACTGGCACCTTGAGGCGCATTTTGTCTTTTTCAAAGTCGATAACAAAAAGCTCAAGCTTATGACCGGCTACTTCCTGCTCTTCGATCGCGACGATCTGGCCAACGCCGTGAGCTGGATATACAATCGATTCACCGGTCTTGAAACCCTGACGAGCCGGAGTCTTCTTCTGCTGGGATGACATACGCTTCAATACTCCCTGTTGTGCCCGGCGCAACTCGCCGGTTTACACATGATTTCGACCGCACCTCTTGGGAGAGCTACGGAAGTCGTTGCGGTTTGAACTGGAAGCGCGTCTCGGACACAGATTTATCTACCGGGAAGGTTGGTTAGGGACGGACGCGAAATCGCAAAAATCCGTTCCGGTGCCATACAGCCCAGTAAAAAAATATAGCCCTTTCAGAGATTAATGCGTTTGCGCCACGAGTTGACGTCCAGTCACCGAAATTATCTGTGCAACTTAACACAATTTTGCGCAAGAATCAACAAATTGCCAAATATCTTACTTTCGGCAACTTTAGACGCCCTTAAAATAGGCTGTATTCGCGCAACCGTGCAGACAAAACGCGCCCGCAATGCGATTTTTAGTCGCCCGAGCCTGGTTCTGCCGAGAAGAACTGCTCAAGCTTACCCGTTACGCCATCCATTTCCTTGGCTTCTGGGAGCTCGTCCTTCTTGGCGGTCAGGTTTGGCCACTTGGCCGCATATTCCGCGTTCAGCTCAAGCCATTTGTCGAGACCCGGCTCGGTATCCGGGCTGATGGCTTCCGCTGGGCATTCAGGCTCACAGACGCCGCAATCAATGCATTCGTCCGGATTAATGACGAGCATGTTCTCGCCCTCATAGAAACAGTCGACAGGACAAACCTCGACGCAGTCCGTATATTTGCAACGAATGCAATTATCGGTCACGACATAAGTCATTGTCCAACTCCTGTTGCCAACCTTCTGTTTGAAGGAACGGCTTATCTATCCTGAACTGGCTGTTTGAACACTCAGATCGGACATCTGAATGGTTCGCTCCGGTCACGACATATGTGTCACGCATATGGTGTACGGCGTGTGGCTTGCTTGCCAGCTCATGCCTTTGCAATCGCCAACGGTGAGGTAGCGACTTTATTGTCCTATGACAAGGGCCGAAACGCCGCAATATCAATATGTCACGAACATCTGAAACGACGTTCCATTTATGGCATCAATCACGGAAAGAGCTTTTAATTTAACGCTTTAATGCGCAATTTTCATCACGCTGCCGCGTAATACTGCGGCAACGCGTCCGCATCAACCACCGCGCAACCGGTCTGTGTCGCGCCGTTCTTTCTTGGTCGGACGGCCTGTACCGCTTTCGCGTCGGGGCTGCATAGCTTCATCGGTTTCAGATTGTTGAGTGGGCTGTGGCGTCAGATCTTCGTAAAGAAGCTGCGCTTCTGGAGCTGGACCACGCCGCTCTCCGCCGGACAATATCTTGTAGACCACAATGCGCCGCTCAAGGGTGATGGTTAAAACATCACCGACTTTCACCTGATGCGAGGCCTGCTCGATCTTGTCGCGATTAACACGAACTTTGCCGCCGACGGCGAGTTTCGCCGCCAGCGATCTTGATTTGACCACGCGCGCAAAGAACAGCCACTTGTCGATACGCTGCTTTGCAATCGCTTCGGTCGCCATCTTACTTCTTCAGTTGCTCCTTAAGAGCAAGAAGCTTTGCAAAAGGCGAATCGGGATCGACTCTTACAGGACGTTCCTGCTCGAAACGCTTATTGCCCTGCTGGCCTGCATTGTCGCGCTTTGGCTGACGGTTACGATCGCCATCACGCGGCTTGCCCTTAAAGCCTTCGCGCTTGCCCTGACTCTGGTTTTGGCCCTGATTCTGTCCTTGATTCTGACCGGCACCATCATGATTGCGACGGTTCTTGTCAAACCGCTTGCCGCCACGATTGTCACGCGTGTTCTGCGTTTCGCCGCCTTCTGAACCACTTTCGGACTTGCGAGCCTCGGCACCTTGACCACCATGCTGTGGGCGATTGTGGCGCTGACGGTTTTGATCCTGATTGCGGTTGCGACCTTCAAAGCGGCCCTGACGCCACAGAAGAACAGGCTTCGGCTCTTCAGCCGGAGATTCAGTTGTTTCTGCAACAGGCTTGGCTTCTGCAACAGTCTCAGCAACAGCGGCTTCCACTGGTGCAGGCACAGGCTCAGCTGCCGGGACGGCAGGCTTTTCGCCTTCACTTGCAACTGAAACTGCAACAGGTATGGCAGCCTTGAAGACCGTGTCCTTGACAGTGGCTTCGGCAGCGAATGCATCGAGCTCGGCAAGCTTTGCCGTTACATCGGCTGCATCCATGGCTTCATGACGATAGCCCAGGCTCTTGAGGATTTCTTCCATGTCCTCGCCGGTCGCGCCCAGAATGGACATCATGGCAGGGGTCACGATGAAACGGCCACCGTCATAGGCACCTTCCGGACGCGTACCCGAACCCGGACGCCAGGCAAGTGCCGGACGAATGAGGTCAGCAAGACGCTCCAGAATATCGATACGCACGGCACGACGACCAAGCACGCGATAACCGGCCAGACGATAGAACATCGGATCAAAAGCCGGATCAACGACGACCGATGTACGACCGGCGGCCAGTACATTGACCACATCGCCATAACCAGCGCGTTCACGACCATCATTCTTCAGAGCCCAGAGCAGTGTGATAAGGCCAGCCGGAGCGGGCTTCAGCAGCATTGGCATGAAAACGTGGTAGGCACCAAAACGTACGCCGAGACGTCGAAGTGCTGCTCGCGAATCCTGATCCAGACCCCGTACTTCCTCAGTCACTTCGCGGCGCTGAAGAATACCAAGACCTTCGACGATCTGGAAAGCCAGGCCGCGTGTCATACCGGTCAAAGCGTCAGCAGCACTGAGATCAGTCAGTGGCTTCAATACGGTTTCGATATGGTGCACGACAAAACGTTCAATACGGGCAGCAACCTTGTCGCGTGCTGATCCGGTGAGTTGTTCGTCGGCCAGAATGATTGCGCGCGGCTTCAACACATCGTCGCCAGCGACGAGCGTTGCTACGGTTGCACCAACCCAGCGCATCACGCCATCCGACCCAAGCGCAAAATCGCCATTGGGTGCCGCAGCAAACCGCTCCGCACGACGTTCGAACTCGGCGGCAAGCGCCTTTTGTGCAGCCGTCTTCACAGCCTTCGCGTCCGGCCCTTCAGCCTGAACGTCGGCAGTGAACCGGAATCCTTCTAGTTGCCCAACATTGTGGCCCTCGACAATTACGTCACCGGCCGGGCTGATTTCTGCTTCTAGCATGGCATTCTCTCTCAGGCGCCTCATAAGCACGCTTGTCCTGCGGTCTACAAAGCGTTTCGTCAACCTTTCATGCAGCGCATCGGACAGTCTGTCCTCAATTTCGCGCGTCTTTTCCTGCCAGTGTGTCGGATCGGCAAGCCATCCCGGCCTGTGCGACACAAAAGTCCAGGTACGGATTTGCGCCACGCGATGCGACAGAGTGTCAATTTCCCCCTCTGTACTGTCTGCGCGGCGCACCTGTTCGCTCATATAATCTTCATCAACGCTCCCTCGGCGGACCAGATCCTGATAAATGGTTGCAATGATATCGGCATGTTGAGCCGGCGCGATCTTACGATAATCGGGGAGCGCACAGGTATCCCACAAAAGTTCGATCCGCGCAGGCGTCGTTGCAAGCCGCACAATGTCTTCGTCTTTCGACAAATTTTCAAGCGCTTGTTGATCAACCGCAGGCAATGCTTTGGTGAGCCCTTCGATGGGCGTCGGTGTTTCCAGAGAATAACGCAAATCACTGAGCGACGAAAAGTCGAACCTCCCCGTCCGCCACTGCAGCACTTTCACCGGATCAAACGCATGCGCTTCGACCCGCTCCACAAGCTCATCGTCAAGCGGCTGCACCTGCCCTGTCACGCCAAAAGTACCGTCACGCAAATGACGCCCAGCGCGACCTGCGACCTGACCAACCTCGGCGGGTGTCAGATCGCGGAACTGGTAGCCATCAAACTTGCGGTTCTGTGCAAATGCCACATGATCAACATCAAGGTTAAGTCCCATGCCGATCGCATCGGTCGCAACCAGAAAATCGACATCGCCCGACTGATAAAGCTCAACCTGCGCATTGCGGGTGCGTGGACTGAGCGCACCCATCACCACGGCAGCACCACCACGCTGACGTCGGATCAGTTCTGCAATCGCATAAACTTCGTCGGCTGAGAACGCCACGATAGCTGAGCGATTCGGCAGACGAATGATTTTCTTGGCGCCCGCATAGGAAAGATGAGACAGACGCGGACGTGTCACCACGGTGATGCCGCGCAAAAGCTTTTCAAGAATGCCGCGCATGGTGCCTGCACCAAGCAACAAGGTTTCCTGTCGCCCACGCAGATGCAGAATACGGTCGGTAAAGATGTGACCACGTTCCAGATCACCCGCGAGCTGCACTTCATCGATAGCCACAAAAGGCATATCTGTCCGACGTGGCATGGCTTCAACGGTGCAAACTGAATAACGCGAACCGGGAGGTGTGATTTTTTCCTCGCCTGTTATCAGCGAGACATTAGCAGCTCCGACCTTCTCGACAACACGATTGTAAACCTCGCGCGCAAGCAAGCGCAGCGGAAGGCCTATCATGCCACTGCCATGCGACAACATCCGCTCAATAGCGAGATGTGTCTTGCCGGTATTTGTTGGCCCCAGCACCGCAGTAACACCGCGGCCGCTCAAGCTTAGCGGCAGATCGTGGGCAGGGAGATGGTTCATGCCAATAATAGAATTCCCGGAACAAATGCCATGCGATAGCACTATATGACTTGAGCTTAAAGCGCTCCTGTTAAGTTTCATTCAGTGTTTTAGGGCCTTTATCGCCCTGCAAAACCTTCGCTGTTTTAACTGGAACTGTTCTCAAACGCACCCTGAAAAGAACAAAACGGCTTTCAAATGGCCATAGGAGTGAGAACACAGATTGGGACATTGATTATATGCGTTTCCATATCTTAACAAATGCCTCTCTTAAGAACTAGAACGACTCCAGAACGAATCGGCGACGAATCGCTGTTTCTGCGCTCTTCGCCTTTTGTTCACGGCCACATATGGTGGTGAAGAAACCCGGACCCACCATATGATGAATCACTCGCGTTAAGGTTCGAGCTTAAGCAAGAACAAAACAATGGGCACGTTAACCTTTGCTTTTGACGCTTTCGTACAAGAGAAGCGCGAAACCCAATCGTTTATAAAGTATCAATCTTTCCTGACAGTTAGTTAACGCCCACATCCCATGAGAACCCATTTTCATTAACCTTCAGGCCAAAGCCGGAACGAATCGGCGACGAATCGCTGATCTGCAGGTTTTCCTCTTTTGTTCTCACCATATATGGTAGCGACCGGGCGTAAATCCCATAGAGCAGCCCAGCTTTGCCGCTCCATTTTTGATACAAACGATGTCGGCGTTAACTTTTACCCATTTATTACCGCTCGACACACAGGGCGACACCCATGCCGCCGCCGATGCATAGCGTTGCCAGACCGCGCTTCACATTGCGCCGTTTCATTTCATAGAGAAGCGTTGTCAGCACACGCGCACCCGAGGCGCCAATCGGATGGCCAATAGCGATAGCGCCGCCATTGACGTTGACAATTGCTGGATCAAGACCGAGATCGCGCACGACAGCGCAGGATTGCGCTGCAAAAGCCTCATTGGCTTCAACCAGCTCCAGATCAGAAACAGTCCAGCCTGCCTTTTCGAGCGCTTTCCTTGTCGCAGGAATTGGGCCCGTCCCCATGATTGATGGATCGACACCCGCAGTCGCCCAGGAAACAACATGCGCAAGCGGTTCGACACCGCGTTTTACAGCTTCGTCCACATCCATCAGAACCACGGCAGCAGCACCGTCATTTATGCCGGAGGCATTGCCCGCTGTGACCGTGCCTTCCTTGTCGAAAGCAGGCTTCAGCTTGGCAAGTGCTTCAATGGTCGTGCCAGCACGGATATATTCGTCGGCGGAAACGATCGTCTCGCCCTTGCGGTTCTTCACAGTAAAAGGAACGATTTCATCATCGAAGCGGCCGGCCTTCTGTGCGGCCTCGGCGTTATGTTGGGAGGCAAGCGCAAACACATCCTGTTCCTCGCGGCTCAACTGCCACTGTTTGGCAATATTCTCCGCTGTAATCCCCATGGGATAACCGTGAAAGGCGTCGACCAAGCCGTCTTTCATCATGGTGTCGACCATTTTGAAATCGCCCATTTTCACGCCACCGCGCAGATGTGCGCAGTGTGGCGCCATTGACATGGACTCCTGTCCACCCGCCACGATGATTTTTGCGTCGCCTGACAGAATTTGCTGCATACCAAGCGCCACAGAGCGCAAACCGGAACCGCAGAGTTGGTTGATCGAGAAAGCCGTCGTTTCTTGCGGGCAACCAGCAGCCATTGCCGCCTGACGGGCCGGGTTCTGCCCCTCACCAGCCGTTAACACCTGACCAAGAATGACCTCGTCCACATCGACCGCATCAACGCCTGCGCGTTCAAGAGCTGCCGCGATAACAGCAGCACCCAGCTCATGCGCTGGCACGTTGGCAAAGGCACCGTTGAAAGCCCCCACCGCTGTACGGGCAGCGCTGGCAATAACGATGGCCTTCGGATTATTTGTGGCTGTCATTCTTTCCTCCTTGAAAAATCACTGACAGAGAAAACCCAAAATGAACCCTTTTGCAAGAACTGACGCAAGGGTTGCGAGAAGACACCTTCGCTCAAAATGATAATCAGTTTCTTCGATAGGCATGCATTTTTGACCATGCGCATTGCTCAACAACCGTTAGATTAGCACCATGCAAACAAAGGAGAAAACCATGTCCCAACTAACGCTGGAAAAAGCGAACGCGATCATTGCCGGCGCTTTTGCCAAGGCCACAGAACTGCAACTGAAGCCAATTGTTGTTTCAGTCTTCGACGCTGGTGGCCATCTCAAGGCCTTTCAGCGACAGGATGGAACTTCAATTCTTCGCTTTGAGATCGCCTCTGGTAAAGCATTTGGCGCTTTGGCTGTTGGCACCGGCTCACGCTGGCTCCACAATCAGGCCAAGGATCGTCCGCATTTTCTGGAAGGTCTCTCAGGCGTATCTGGTGGGAAAATCGTTCCTGTTCCGGGCGGCGTCGTGATTAAAGATGAATCAAACGAAATCATCGGCGCCGTCGGCATTTCAGGTGATACGTCGGACAATGATGAACTCGCAGCGATTGCAGGCATCGAAGCCACCGGGTTCAACGCCGACGCTGGCTGAGTTTGTCATCTCGAGGTGACGTACACTAGAGCGCCGTGCGCCCTCTTGGGCGCACGGCGCTCTAACACTCTATATTGACAGCATAATTTTACGTTAAACTGATTCAAGTTGAAGGAATTATGCTGTAGTGGCCTCGTAATTCAAAACTCTCAAAAAGAAAACGCCGCTTCCGGAAACCGGAAACGGCGTTTTTGAAATCCATCTTTCAGCTGCAATGCAGCTTCAGACTTTATTCCTTAGCTTCGAGGACCTGACGGCCGCGATACATACCGCTCTTAAGATCGATATGATGCGGACGACGAAGTTCGCCCGAGTTCTTGTCCTCGACGTAAGTCGGGGCCTTGAGAGCGTCTGCCGAACGGCGCATGCCGCGCTTCGACGGAGACGTTTTGCGTTTTGGTACTGCCATGGATCCAGCTCCACTGATCGATAAACAAACGTCCGGCACGGCCCCGAGGAGCCTGTCACATCGGACAAAATTCCGGAAAGTCACGTGCCTATACACGCTCTTGCGGCATTTGACCAGTCGGAGTCTTATCTTTTTTCCGGTCCAGGCGTTTATCGCACACACGTCACATAAGGACCAGCTCGTGAAGCGCGACCGGCAACAATGCGCGAGATGCGCTGCATGTTTCGGGTGGGTTTAGACGGATTGCGAAGAGCAGGATTGGGAAGCGTTACGGCAAGCAGTGCTGCTTGCTGAGGTGTGAGGCGAGATGCGGGGCGCTTGAAATAATGTTGAGCTGCAGCCTCGATTCCATAGATACCCGGCCCCCATTCGGCGATATTCAAATAAATCTCCATGATACGCCGTTTCGAAAGCACCGCATCGGCAGCAATTGCCAGAGGAAATTCAAGCCCTTTACGCACATAGGAACGCCCGTTCCAGAGAAACAGGTTCTTCACCGTCTGCATGGTGATGGTAGAGGCCCCACGGCTCGGGCCACCCTCGCCCGAGTTATCAAGCACCAGACTGAGCTGATGCCAGTCCACGCCACCATGGCTGCAGAACTGTCCGTCCTCTGCCATCATGACTGAATTCACCAGAACGGGTGCCACATCTTCTATGCTAACCCACTGCCGGTCGACATCCCGTAAGAGGACATAATCCTTGACCATCAAAGTCGAAATCGGGCGCACAAAGGGAACCGAATAGATCAGGATCAGAAAAAGCGGAAGAATAGCAAGTGCCACCAAAATCTTGAGCATAAGGGCAATTCTGCCACCCCAAACGGGATCAGCCAAGTAATTGCGCCCATCTTTGCTCTTGAGAATGATTTTTGCCACTTCCACCGCCCGTTAATCCCTTTCAAGCGACATAAACTATTCCTTAACAATAATGAACCCGATTCCATAAGCCGGTGGCGGTATTCAAACACCAAATTCAACCAGTCCTTGCTACAAACTTGCCGTTTGATGACCGCTTGATGAAAAAGCCTGTGCTGATCGTTGTGCCCAGTTGACCAATTCAGCGCTTTCGTCCATCCCCTTCTGCATGGAAAACGTGTCTGTCGATTTTGCTCAATCCCTGAACCTGCGTGCGCTCGAAGTCGAGACAATGCTGGTCGGGCTTCTGGATCTTCGTTTGCGCACTGGAGAAGTGGCTCGCCCGGAGCGACTGCTTGCAGCCATGCGCCACGGCGTGCTGAACGGCGGAAAAAGGCTGCGCCCTTTCCTCGTCGTCGAGAGTGCGGCCCTGTTCGGCAAACACGGCGATGCGGTCCTGCGCGTTGCATCGGCGCTTGAATGCATTCACTGCTATTCGCTTGTCCATGACGATCTGCCGGCGATGGATGATGACGACATTCGGCGCGGCCAGCCAACCGTACACAAAGCTTATGATGAAGCTGCAGCCATACTCGCGGGCGATAGCCTGCTGACCTATGCGTTCGACATTGTGGCTTCAGACGAAACCGATCTGCCTGCCGATATTCGCATCCAGCTTGTATCGGCGCTCGCACGTGCATCCGGCGTTGGTGGCATGGCTGGCGGTCAGGCGCTTGATCTGATGGCGGAAGACAACAAGCCAGATGAAGCAGGCATTATAACCCTGCAGGCGATGAAAACCGGAGCACTGATCCGCTTTGCCTGTGAAGCGGGCGCAATCATTGCAGGCGCATCACGCGAGGACCGTGAGCGTATGGCCGAATTCGGCTCGGCAATCGGCCTTGCTTTCCAACTCGCCGACGATCTTCTCGACGTGACCGCAGATGCGGCTGCTATGGGCAAGGCAACCGGCAAAGACGCCGCCGCTGGCAAAGCCACACTCGTGGCGCTTCATGGCATTGACTGGACCCGCAAGCAGCTATCCGGCCTTGTCGCTCAGGCCGAGAGCCTACTCGAGCCTTTTGCCGACGACGCGACTATTCTCAAGCAGGCTGCCCGCTTCATCGCAGAACGCCAGAGCTAAAGCATGTCGCTCCCAAATGGCGTCATTTAGCGGTCGCGAACATGCGTTAGTTAAAAGAAACTAGAGCGCATCCCGAAAAGCGGGAACCAGTTTTCGGACAAGATGCGCGTCAAAAACAAAGTTTTATAAATCCTCTTCGCGCACCTTGATGATGGCAACGTCATCGACCGAGAGCGGGCGACCATCAAGTGCGCGAACTTGCAGCTGCGCGACACCTTTACCATTTGCCGTATCGACCAGCTTTGAATGCGGCTCATCAGGCGAGAAAAGATAGTTCTCTCCCCATTGCCGCAAGGCGACGACAACTGGCAACAGATCACGCCCCTTGGCTGTTAGCCCGTATTCCTGATGCGCGCCACCTTTGGGATCGGGCACTAATTCCAGAATCCCTTCACCGGTCAGTTTACGTAGCCGCTCGGCGAGTATGTTGCGCGCTATACCCAAGCTCTTCTGGAAAGCGCTGAAGCGCGTTACGCCGTCAAATGCTTCACGTACGATCAGCAGCGACCACCAATCCCCGATCACATCAAGCGCGCGCGCACTTGGGCAATAGTCACCTTTCAGGCTCTTCTTGCGAACCATGTTTACTCCATCATTGCAACTTGGTTGCAATATAAAACCAATCGAGCTAAAAGCAAAATGGTTTCATTTTAAAACCATTTATAGGAGCCAATCATGACGTCCTCCGTTGACGCAGCAGCACCGTCTGCTGTGAATGACCTCGCACGCCCTGCGCTTTCTAAAGCGACACTTTTGCTATTCGCCATCGCCAGCGGCCTAGCAGTGGCCAATGTTTATTTCGCGCATCCGCTTCTTGATGTGATGGCAGATGATATGGGGCTTAAGCGTTCGACCGCAGGCCTAATCGTCGCCGCCAGCCAGATTGGCTATGCAATCGGCCTCATTTTTTTAGTGCCTCTTGGCGATCTTTTCGACCGACGCAAGCTGATTATCGCTCATTTCCTGCTATCAGCTTTATCGCTGCTCGCCATTGGCTTCGCAGGAAGTGCGGGCATACTTCTCCTGGCAATGGCCGCGACGGGCCTTCTGGCTGTCGTTACTCAGGCGCTTGTAGCCTATGCGGCAAGTCTCGCAGATCCCGCACGGCGTGGTCATGTGGTGGGTATTGTCACAAGCGGCATCGTGCTCGGTATACTGCTGGCGCGCGCCATAGCCGGAGCGCTTACCGACATTGGCGGCTGGCGCAGCGTCTATCTCAGTTCTGCAGCACTGACCTTGCTGATCTCGCTTCTTCTCTGGCGCAGCCTGCCGCAACAGCATCGCCAGACGGCGAGCGTCTCCTACCCAACCCTTATCCTTTCGCTGATAACGCTCTTCCGAGCAGAGCCAGTACTGCGCATTCGTGCAATCATCGCGATGCTGATCTTTGCGGATATCACCACGCTGCTTGCACCACTTGTCATGCCACTGAGCGCGCCGCCATTCGAACTGAGCCATGCGCAAATCGGCTTGTTTGGCCTTGCAGGGGCTGCAGGCGCGCTTGCTGCTTCACGTGCAGGAAGCGCCGCCGACCGCGGGCACGGCCAACGTATGACTGGCGTAGCGCTTACACTCATGCTGGTTTCATGGCTGCCGATTGCTCTGCTTGGGCATTCGTTACTCTGGCTGATTATAGGCGTACTGGTAATTGATTTCGGGCTTCAGGCCGTACATGTCACCAATCAGGCAATGATCTATCGCGTGCGTCCAGACGCGCAAAATCGACTGACTGCTGCCTATATGGTTTTTTATTCCATCGGCAGCGCCAGTGGTTCGGCAATTTCAACTTGGATCTATGCCTATGCAGGCTGGAACGGCGTTTCTCTGCTTGGTGCAAGCATCAGCCTATTCACGCTCATATTCTGGGCAGCAACCCGTAAATCAATGCCTGAAGCCGTCACATCCCCTGTCTTAAACTGAAATCAATTCTGGCCTGCGGCGATCTTCTGATCAAGCCCGAAGCGGTTCTCGATATATTCGGCAACCATCTTCTGGAAATCAGCGGCAATCTCAGGTCCGCGCAACGTCGTAACCTTCTTGCCATCGACAAAGACCGGTGCGGACGGCGTTTCGCCCGTGCCGGGAAGCGAGATGCCAATATCAGCATGTTTCGATTCGCCCGGACCGTTGACGATGCAGCCCATGACGGCGACCGAAAGCGATTCCACACCCGGATATTTCTCGCGCCAGACAGGCATACTGCGACGAATATCGTCCTGAATATTCTGCGCCAGTTCCTGAAACACGGTTGAGGTTGTGCGCCCACAACCGGGGCATGCTGCAACAATCGGAATAAACTGACGGAAACCCATGGTCTGCAGCAGTTCCTGTGCCACCTGCACTTCACGCGTGCGGTCACCGCCCGGCTCTGGCGTCAGCGAGATACGGATCGTATCGCCAATGCCCTGCTGAAGCAGAATACCCATGGCAGCCGACGAAGCGACAACGCCCTTGGTACCCATGCCCGCTTCGGTGAGGCCCAGATGCAGCGCGTGATCGGAGCGCTGTGCAAGCATTGTGTAAACGGCGATCAGATCCTGCACCTGACTGACCTTGGCCGACAGGATGATCTTGTCGCGGCTAAGACCGATTTCTTCTGCAAGATTTGCCGAAATCAGTGCCGACTGAACAATGGCTTCACGCATGACTTCCTGCGCGCTCAAAGGCGCACCCTCAGCCTGATTACGATCCATCAGCGTGGTCAGCAATTCCTGATCAAGCGAACCCCAGTTAACGCCGATACGGACAGGCTTGTCGTAGCGGATTGCCATTTCGACGATATCGGCGAACTGCTTGTCCTTCTTGTCCTTGAAGCCGACATTGCCCGGATTGATGCGATATTTTGCGAGCGCTTCCGCACAGGCCGGATGATCGGCGAGTAGCTTGTGGCCGATATAATGGAAGTCTCCGACCAGCGGCACATTCATACCGAGGCGTTCAAGACGTTCACGAATTTTTGGAACGGCAGCAGCGGATTCATCACGATCCACCGTGATGCGCACAATCTCGGAACCCGCGCGATGCAAGGCTGCAACCTGCGCTACTGTGCCATCGATATCAGCCGTATCGGTATTGGTCATCGACTGGACAACAACCGGTTCGCTGCCGCCAACGATAACTCCGCCAACGCTCACGCCAACGGATTGGCGACGGGGAAATGGATGCGAAAAATAGCTGACGGTCTCGGAAGACATTGTGCTCTGTTCTTTTGTCCTGCCGCAATTGCCGATGGAAACCATATTTCACGCATCGGGAACTGCTCTTGGTACGGGCCTGCTTTCAGGTGGCGTAGCAAGGCGCAATTGTCAACGCCTGACCGCCTCGCTTTGTTGTTATATAATCACTTGCCGACGCCTTGTCGCCTCCTCATTATACGAAGAATTCAAAGTGCATCCCGAAAAGTGTAAAGCGGTTTTCGGAAGAGTTGCGCGTCAAATGGGAGGAATTTAAACATGCCAAATGCGAATGCCCGCAAAACCGCGATTATCACCGGTTCCAATTCAGGCATCGGGCTTGGCATTGCCCACGCGCTTGCGGGCTCCGGGCACAATGTTGTGATCAACTCCTTCACGGACCGCAGCGAAGACCACGATTTGGCAAAAACAATCGCCGCAGAACATGGCGTAAGCGTGATCTATGTCAGCGCCGATATGTCCAAAGCTGATGACTGCCGAACGCTGATTGACAAGAGCGTGGAAGCCTTGGGCAGTGCCGATATCCTCGTCAACAATGCCGGCATCCAGCATGTGGCACCGGTCGAAGAGTTTCCGACCGAGCAATGGGACCGGATCATTGCGATCAACCTGACCTCGGCGTTCCACACGTCAGCGGCTGCAATTCCTCATATGAAGAAAGCTGGCTGGGGCCGGATCATCAACATCGCATCGGCCCATGGACTTGTCGCCTCGCCATTCAAATCGGCCTATGTGGCAGCAAAGCACGGTATTGTCGGCTTCACAAAAACGCTGGCACTTGAGCTTGCCCTTGACAGAATCACGGCCAATTCCATCTGCCCCGGCTATGTGCTGACCCCGCTTGTCGAAGCGCAAATCCCGGATCAGATGAAAGCCCATAACATGGATCGGGAAACAGTAATCCGCGAAGTCATGCTGGATAAACAGCCGACGAAGGAATTTGTGACCACCGCCCAGATCGGCGCGCTTGCAGCCTTCCTTGCAACGGACGCAGCAGCACAGATCAACGGTGCCGCCCTGCCAGTCGAGGGCGGCTGGACCGCTGAATAACGTCGAGCGATAACCGCTCGATGCATTTTTTCCATCGCATTATCCTGCGTAAAACCGCTTCGCACTTTTGTGGGAAATGCTTTTAGTGTGAACTATCCGCATACTTCGCCAGTCCTGAAAACGCGAGAACGACCAGCAACAGAACAGGCAGTGCCAAAAACACAATACTGAAACCGCTATGCTTGGCGACAAAGCCGATCAGCGAAGGCGCAACCAGCATACCGGAATAGCCCATGGTGGTGGCAATCGACAGGCCAACACTTGGATTGATGCCCGGCAGATTGCCGCCAATCGAGAAGGCTATCGGCACCATGTTGGAAATGCCGATACCGCAAATGGCAAAGCCAAAGATCACCGCGTAAGGATGGCTCGACAGTCCGACGATCACCATGCCGACAATCGCAATCGAAGTGCAGAAGCGTAGCGTGTTGATCGCGCCGAAACGGTCGCGGACGATATCGCCTGCAAAGCGCATGATCGCCATGGTCATGGAGAAAGCTGCGAAGCCAAAACCAGCGACCGTCACTGACGCACCCATTTCATCGCGCAGATAATATGCACCCCAGTCAAGTATCGCGCCCTCCGGGATCATCGAGAACAATGCGATAATGCCGACCAGCCATGGCAGCGCATTGCGCGGCAGCACCAGCTTCTGCTTCTCGCCGCTTGGATGATGAAACTTGTCCGCGACAATCGAAGGCCATGCAAAAACCAGCAATCCTGCTGCCACAACGGTCGCAATCAGCGCATGAATAGTCGAGCCGACATGCGCGATGAGAAAGCCACCAGTTGCTGCCCCAATCAGACCACCAAGACTCCAGAATGCATGACAGGACGACATGATGGCCCGGCGCATGTTCTTCTCAACGGCGACTGCATTGGCGTTCATTGCGACATCCATCGCACCGATCATGCCGCCAAAATAGAACATGACAATCACAGCTGTGACGATATTCGGCACAAGCGCAATAATCAGCAAAGCGGGGATAAGTCCGATTGCAAATAGCTTGACGACCGCGCCCGAACCGCGATGCGCAGACAGTGCACCGGCCACCGGCATCATCGACAGAGAGCCAACACCGAAGACGAGAATCATCAATCCCATACCACTGGTATCGAGCCCGAGACGCCCTGCAAATTCGGGAATTTTCGGTGCCCAGCCGCCAAAGATATAGCCATTCATCAAAAAGAGCAGCGCCACAGCGATACGCTCTCTGGTCACGATAGGCGCACGGTCATTCAGCACATCATTTCGTCCGGCAGTCTGTTCCATTTGGTCCTCAGTTACGGCCCTGTGCCGCGCATACTATGTTCAGGCCTAACGCCGTATAAGGCGCAAGCACATCTTCATCCACATCGTCTTCGACAACCATGACACTCACATCATCAAGTGAGACGACATCGTGAGCAGCAACCGTACCAAGCTTTTCTGTCGTGATAGCGAGGGCAACTTTACGGCTGCGACCTGCAATCACCCGCTTGAATTCTGCATCTTCAAGATGAAGCGCCGTTACACCTATTTCTGCAGCGATACCGCAGGCACCCAGCACGCAAAGATCAGGCCGCACCAGTTCTGCATCGCGCAGAGCACGGGCGCCAACAGCTGCACTGACGCGGCGATCGATAGGACCGCCTATCATGACCACATCAATGTTTTCTGATTGCAGAAGGATAGCAGCGATGGACGGCGTGTTGGTGACAATAGTCAGCGGATCGCCGCGATCCACCAGCAAACGGGCGAGGGCAAGGTTGGCTGACGACGAATCCAGAAACACTGTTGTATCCGGTTCGATCAATCCGGCCAAAGCCGTAGCAAGCGCTGCTTTCGCCTCTGGCCTTTCGCCATCGCGCTCAACAAGCGGCGCGTAAGAAGGTGCTGCCTTCAGTGCACCACCATAAACACGCTTGCAAAGACCTGCAGCCGCCATCTCGCGCAGATCGCGGCGGATCGTGTCTTCCGATACGCCAAAAGACTCAGCCAACTCACTCGCCAGCACACGCCCTGACTGGTCGAGCAGCGCCTGAATGTGCGCCTGTCTTTCATGCAATAAAAGCTCGGTCATAATCGCCTTCCTATTAACATGCATAAACACGCATGAATCGGTACAAACGTGCATACCAGATTTTTGTGATGACGCAAACCAAAACCAAAACGCCGCGCCCTTTGCAGGACGCGGCGTTGTTCGATCAGTAAAATAAGCGAGCTTAGTCGTTATAAACGATGAGCAAATCCTTCGCATCAATCTGCTCACCGGGGCGGACCAGAACTTCGGCAATTGCACCATCGCGTTCGGCACGAAGAGCCGTTTCCATCTTCATGGCTTCAATAGAAAGCAGCACATCGCCTGCCTTCACACTCTGCCCTTGCGAGACAGCAACAGTAGACACAACACCCGGCATCGGCGCGCCGACCTGTTTGTCATTGCCCAGTTCTGCCTTGCGCTTGACGCCACCTGACGCACCCTTGGCGCGGTTTGGCACCTTTACGCGGCGCGGCTGACCATTGAGCTCGAAGAACACGGTCACCATGCCCTTCTCATCCGTCTCGCTCATCGCCTGATTGACGATAACAAGCGTCTTGCCGCGCTCCAGATCAACGAAGACTTCTTCTTCTGGCTTCAGGCCATAGAAGTAAACAGGCGTTGGCAGAACACTGGTCGGGCCATAATTTTCCTGTGCCGCAGCATAGTCCGTGAAGACCTTTGGATACATCAGCGCGGAAGCAAATTCCTGATCGCTGATTTCACGGCCAACAGTCTCTTCAACCGACTTGCGTTCTGCATCAAGATCAGCAGCCGGAAGCAGCGAGCCCGGGCGCACAGTGAACGGCTTTTCGTCTTTCAGGATCTTCTTCTGAAGTGCCTTTGGCCAACCCGAAGGCGGCTGACCGAGATCACCGCGCATCATCGAAACAACCGAATCCGGGAAAGCAATGTCCTTGTCCGGGTTTTCGACATCTGCCGTGGTCAAGTCCTGAGAGACCATCATCAGCGCCATGTCTCCCACCACCTTGGAGGATGGTGTGACCTTGACGATATCGCCAAACATGCGGTTCACATTGGCGTAGGCTTGGGCCACTTCATGCCAGCGGGTTTCAAGGCCAAGCGAACGCGCCTGTTCTTTGAGGTTGGTGAACTGACCACCCGGCATTTCATGAAGATAAACTTCCGAAGCAGGTCCCTTGAGATCACTTTCAAAGGCCGCATACTGATTGCGCACTGCTTCCCAATAGAATGAAATGCGGCGGATCGTTTCCGTATCAAGACCCGGATCACGCTCCGTTCCATGCAGTGCTTCAACAATTGATCCCAAGCACGGCTGTGAGGTATTGCCGGAGAAGGCATCCATCGCCGCATCGACGGCATCGACACCTGCATCAACCGCTGCAAGCACCGTTGCCGCCGAAATACCCGACGTATCATGGGTGTGGAAATGGATCGGCAGATCGGTTTCTTCACGCAGCGCCTTGAAAAGCACACGTGCAGCCGCAGGCTTCAACAACCCCGCCATATCCTTCAGCGCAATGATATGCGCGCCGGCCTTTTCAACCTGCTTGGCCAGATCGACGTAATATTTAAGGTCGTATTTGGCGCGGTCCGGATTGAGAATATCGCCTGTATAGCAGATGGCTGCTTCGCAGAGCTTATCCTCTTCCAGAATAGCATCCATCGACACGCGCATGTTTTCAACCCAGTTGAGGCTGTCGAACACGCGGAAGATATCCATGCCGCCACGTGCAGCTTCACGCACGAAGTACTTCACCACATTGTCCGGGTAAGACTTGTAGCCAACGCCATTGGCGCCGCGCAGCAGCATTTGCAGCAAGATATTCGGCGCACCTTCGCGCACCATTGCCAGACGCTCCCACGGATCTTCCGTCAAGAAGCGCATCGACACGTCAAAGGTCGCACCACCCCAGCACTCAAGCGAGAAGAGGTTCGGCAGTGCTTGTGCATAGGCATTTGCCACACGCGCAATGTCATAGGTACGCACGCGGGTAGCTAGCAAAGACTGATGGCCATCACGCATCGTCGTGTCGGTCATGAGAACGCGCTTTTCATTACGCATCCATTCGGCAAACTTTTTCGGCCCAAGCTTGTCGAGCAACTGCTTGGTGCCATCCACTACCGGACGATCACCAAACCACGGCAATACCGGCGTTGCGGCATCTTTCGACGGCTCGGCGCGACCCTTGGTTTCCGGGTGACCATTGACGGTCACATCAGCCACATAGGTCAAAAGCTTGGTCGCACGATCCTGACGCTTCATATGGGTGAAAAGTTCAGGCGTCGTGTCGATAAAGCGCGTTGTATAGTCATTCGCCAGGAAGCTTGGGTGATTGATAATCGCTTCCACGAAAGTAAGGTTCGTGGCAACGCCGCGAATGCGGAACTCGCGCAGCGCGCGATCCATACGGCGGATCGCTTCAAGCGGTGTCGAACCAGAAGCTGTCACCTTCACCAGCAGCGGATCATAATAGCGGGTAATGACCGCACCCGAATAAGCCGTGCCGCCGTCAAGGCGAATGCCGAAACCCGATGCCGAGCGATAGGCCTGAATGCGACCATAGTCAGGAATGAAGTTGTGCTCAGGGTCTTCAGTCGTAATACGGCACTGCAGCGCATGACCGTTGAGACGAATATCTTTCTGCTCAGGCACACCCGATTCTGGCGTACCAATCGCAAAACCTTCCAGAATATGGATCTGCGCCTTGACGATATCGATGCCCGTCACTTCTTCCGTAACGGTATGCTCGACCTGAATACGCGGGTTCACTTCGATGAAGTAGAACTTGCCCGTATCGGCATCCATCAGGAATTCGACCGTGCCAGCACCGATGTAATCGGTTGCGTGCGCAATCTTGAGCGCATGTCCGGCCAGTTCCTGACGCTGCGCATCATTGAGATAAGGCGCAGGCGCACGCTCCACCACTTTCTGATTACGGCGCTGGATCGAACAATCACGCTCATAAAGATGAACCGCATTGCCATGCGTATCACCCAAAATCTGCACTTCGACGTGACGCGCACGTTCGACGAGCTTTTCGAGATAGACTTCATCCTTGCCGAACGCTGCCTTGGCTTCGCGCTTGGCTTCCGTCACTTCACGCGCCAGATCTTCCTCGGCACGGATCGCACGCATACCGCGACCACCACCGCCCCATGACGCTTTCAGCATCAAAGGATAACCGATCTTGGCCGCAAGCTTCTTTACTTCTGCTATATCGTCTGGCAGCGGATCAGTTGCAGGTACAACCGGAACGCCAATCTCGATCGCGAGATTGCGCGCGGCCACCTTGTTGCCAAGACGACGCATGGTTTCAGGCTTCGGGCCAATGAAGATAATACCGTTTTCAGCACAAGCATCGGCAAACTCAGGGCTTTCCGACAACAAGCCATAGCCCGGATGAATGGCATCCGCGCCCGAAATCTTGGCTACGCGGATCACTTCATCAATCGACAGATAGCTTTCGATTGGCCCAAGATCGCGCTCCAGATGCGGTCCGCGACCGACCTGATAGCTCTCATCCGCTTTAAAACGATGCAGCGAAAGTTTGTCTTCCTCAGCCCATATCGCAACCGTTTTTATGCCAAGCTCGTTGGCTGCACGGAACACGCGGATGGCAATCTCTGAACGATTGGCGACCAGTATTTTACGTATGGACAAGGCAGGTCTCCCAGGCTGCAATGAAAAATGTGCCTTTGCTTAACCCGCAAAATGGGCCAGCGCAAACAAACTGTGCAATCAGGAGATAAAAACAGAATGCCCGACCAAAAGTCGGGCAATCTGCTGAAATTTAAAGCAAAATATGCTAATATATGAGGCAATCTGCACAATGTTACTGAATAAATAATACATTCAGCTAGCTGAACACTGTTCAGCACCCCATCAGGCGGTTGAGTCTGCCTCAATCAGCCTTATTTCTTCTGGAAGTAGTTATACTTGCCGTCATCTCCCTTGCGCCACTCAAACATGACATAAGGCGAAAGGCTTGGATCACCCTTTGCATCATAGGATACATCGCCCAGCACGGTCTTGAACGGACCTTTGCTCTTCATGGCTTCGGCAACTGACTGCGGGTCATTGTTTCCGGCCGCATTGGCCGCATCCACCAGCGATTGAACACCCGCATATGCATAGAAGGTGTAGGCCTCAGGCTCAAACCCCTTGTCGCGGAACGCCTTGATCAGATCGGCATTGGCTGCGTCGTCACGCGGATCTGGACCAAATGTGTTCAGAACACCCGACACTGCATCACCAGCGATAGAGGCCAGTTCGTTCGACACGATGCCATCACCCGAAATGAACTGAGCCTTCAGGCCCTGATCAGCCATCTGGCGGATAATCAGGCCTGCTTCCGGATGCATGCCGCCCCAATAAACGGCAGTGATGCCTGAGGCCTTCATCTTGGAGATCAGAGCCGAGAAATCCTTGTCACCCTGATTGATGCCTTCGTAGAGCGTCTCTTCCTTGCCATTGGCATTAAGTGACTTCTTCGTTTCATCGGCAAGACCCTGACCATAAGGCGTCTTGTCGTGCAGAATTGCGACTTTGCCGTCCTTGTAATTGTCAGCAATGTACTTGCCCGCAACGATGCCCTGCTGGTCGTCGCGACGGCAGGTGCGGAAAGTGTTCCACAATTCCCGCTCGGTGAAGGTCGGATTGGTGGTGCCTGGCGCAATCATCAGTACGCCGTTTTCAGCATAAATATCCGATGTCGGAATGCTGACACCCGAATTGAAATGACCAATTACGAATTGCACGCCATCGCCGACGAACTTATTTGCAACCGAAATACCCTGACGTGGGTCGGCAGCATCGTCGCCATAAACGATGGTGATCTGCTCTCCATTCATGCCGCCCTTAGCATTTGCTTCTGCGACAGCCGCTTCAACGCCACGCTTGATCTGATCGCCGTAGGCAGCCTGACCGCCGGTCAAGGGCGCACCAACGCCCAGCTGCACATCAGCGAAAGACGCTCCGCCCATCGCGACAAGAGCAGAAAAGCACACGCCACAGAATAAGGACTTCTTCATTTCAATTACTCCCATTAGAGCGCCCCCGAAAACAGTGAAACGGCTTTCGGAAAAGATGCGCGTAAACTCAAAATGTCAGAGCGTTGCGCTGTCTTAATCAGATCGCGACATGCCCTCACCCCTCCTCCAGGGAACAAATTGCTCACCGTGGTTTACACCGAACAATATCGTTGTGATAGGTAGAATGGCTTATGTTGCGCTTGTCTACCCACATTATTATCTAATTATGATGCTTTTTTCGCATGACTTCATGCGACTATAGATTTTATGAAATAAAAATGCCCGGCACATGTCCGGGCATTCTTTAGCTTAACGCAACAATGCTGAATGAATATTACTGCTGAATGTAATTATATTTCCCGTCAGCACCCTTTTCCCACTTATACATTACGTAACCTGGGAGTTTGGGGTCACCCTTCTCATCATAAGCAAGGTCGCCCAGAACGGTTGGGAATGGCCCCTTTTCTCGCAGAGCCTTGGCAATTTCCTGTGGGTCATTGCTGCCAGCAGCCTTAGCTGCGCCTGCCAGCGACTGCACCGCTGCATAGGAGTAGAGCGTATAGGCTTCTGGTTCAAAGCCAGCATCGCGGAACTTCTTGACGAGTTCAGCATTGGCTGGGGCGTTACGTGGGTCCGGACCAAACGTGTTCAGCGTACCTTCAACAGCAGGACCTGCGATCGAAGCCAGTTCGTTCGACACGATACCGTCGCCCGAGATGAACTGGGCTTTCAGACCCTGATCAGCGAGCTGACGGATGATGAGACCAGCTTCTGGGTGGAGACCACCCCAGTAAACAACCGTCACACCAGCCTGCTTCATCTTGGCGATAAGAGCGGAGAAGTCTTTTTCACCGACGTTTACGCCTTCATAAAGTGCTTCTTTTGCGCCAAGTTCGTTAAGCTTCTTCTTGGTTTCGTCGGCAAGACCCTGACCATAAGGTGTCTTGTCATGGATCACAGCAATCTTGGCATCTTTGAAGTTGTCGAAGATATACTGACCGGCAACGATGCCCTGCTGATCGTCACGGCCGCAGGTACGGAACGTGTTCCACAGACCGCGTTCTGTATAGACCGGGTTGGTTGCTGCCGGTGAAATTTCGAGAATGCCGTTTTCAGCATAGACTTCAGATGCCGGGATCGAAACACCGGAGTTGAAGTGGCCGATAACGTATTTTACGCCGTCAGCAGCGAACTTGTTGGCAACCGAAATGCCCTGCTTCGGATCCGAAACGTCATCACCGAGCGAGATCGCGATCTTTTCGCCATTGATGCCGCCGGCATCGTTGATTTCCTTGACTGCCGCTTCAGCACCCTTTTGAATCTGAGCACCATAAACAGCATTTGGACCGGTCAGCGGTGCGCCGATGCCCAACAGTACATCTGCCCAAGCCGAGCCACTGAAAGCCATCACCGCTGCAAGAGCAACGCCTGAGAAAAGCGATTTCTTCATTACTTGAACTCCCGATTATAGTTACCCCGAAACGATGTTTTTGCATCGCCTTATTATCTTGCTGATTAGCCAGCAATATCTACGCTGAACCTGTTTTTCAGCGTGATCTTTTTAAAAAAGCTCCGCCGCGTAACGGCGAAGCTTTGAATTATTTTGCCTTCCAGCTGAGAGGCGAAGCTTTTTCATAAAGCCAGTTATACTGGCGCACCATTTGCTTGGTGCGGGTATAACGAAACCCGACCGTGCCGATGATCATCAGCACAATCACATCAACCAGATAATAGTGCAGCGAAAGCAGCGTGCCTTCAAACAAGGCATAATGGATGAACCGGACCGCTGCACCCAAAGGGATGAGATAGAGCAGCAGCTGCGGATAAGTCCGCCAGGTCTGCGCACAGGCACGACCGGTCATCCAGGCCGCCCAACCGCCCAGAAGACAGGTGATGAGAAAAAACAACCAGAATGACGGTTCTTCGTAGAGAATTCCCTGCATGATTTTTCTCCTTAATGCCTTCCGCCTTCGAGATAGGCAGCACGCACTTCCGGGTCAGCCAGCAGTTCGCGGCCCGCGCCGCTCATCGTGATTGATCCATTGACCATAACATAGCCGCGATCCGCGAGCTTCAGCGCACCAAAGGCATTCTGTTCGACGAGAAACACGGTCAAGCCCTGCGTACGGTTAAGTTCCTTGATCGCCTCAAAGATCTGCTTGACGATCAGTGGAGCAAGGCCCAGCGACGGTTCATCAAGAAGCAGAAGCTTCGGACGCGCCATCAGTGCACGGGCAATTGCCAGCATCTGCTGCTCGCCACCTGAAAGAGTCCCGCCACGCTGTGTGATACGCTCTTTCAGACGCGGAAATAGATCGAACATCAGCGCAACATCTTCTTCGAAATATTGCTGGTGATCGAGGCTGGCGCCCATCTGAAGGTTTTCAAGAACAGTCATGCGCGGGAAGATACGGCGACCTTCCGGCGACTGCGCGATCCGGAGCTTTGCGATCTCATGTGGCGGCATCGACGTGATGTCTTTGCCTCCGAAGAGAATACGGCCTGTGCTCGCACGCGGGGAACCGAAGATGGTCATCATCAGCGTGGACTTGCCAGCACCGTTGGCGCCAATAAGCGCTACGATTTCACCTTCGTTGACAGTCAGGTCGATACCCTTGAGCGCACGGATGTTGCCGTAATAGGTCTCGACCTTTTCGACGGCCAGAAGCGGTTGCTTTATTTGCATGGTTTCAGCCGTCATTATTCAGCTCCCTTCTTGGGCTTTGCCGGAGCTTTGGCGCTCTTTGTGCCTTTCGGGGTTCTGGCTACCTTTGCGGGAGCAGTCTTATGGCTCGTTGGAACATCACCGGCTTCAACACGCGCTGAAAACTCGGTTGCCTGACCAGAAGCAAGCTCGGTTGCCTGCCCCACCCAGTCTTCGCGGGAAATGCGACCGTCGAACTCGAGATAGGTTTCAGCCTGAACGATGTCGGCTTCAGTCCAGGCAGCAATCTGATCGAAATGATAGATGCCGTGCTCGTTGAGCTTCTTCTCGTTGACTGCACCGATGCCCTTGATGAGCGTCAGATTGTCAGGCTTCCCGTCACGCGCGGCTGCCAATCCGCCTGCAAAACGAACAGCTTCCTCAGCTTTTTCTTCCTCAATTGCCTCTACGGCAAGCTGAGTTGCGATAAAGTCTGCAGGATCGCCGGTACCCGGCTTGTCAGCTTCTTCGATCAGCTCGGCAATCTCATCATCATCGACACCAAGATAAGCTGCAATAACGCGTGGATCGTTACGCACTTTCTCCGGCGAACCGTCAGAAATCTTTGTGCCATATTCAAGTACGATCACGTGATCGGAAATTTCCATAACCACCGACATATCGTGTTCGATCAACAGGATCGACGTACCCGTTTCCTTACGGATATCGAGCAGCAGCTTGTTGAGTTCAGCTGATTCTCGCGGATTAAGACCAGCCGCAGGCTCATCAAGGCATAAGATTTCGGGTTCGGTGCACATGGCACGGGCGATTTCCAAGCGACGCTGATCGCCGTAAGGCAGATCACCGGCCGGATCGTCCGCACGATCAATGAGGTTGATCTTTTCGAGCCAGTAACGGGCTTTTTCAACCGCTTGCTTGGCAGCCTTCTTGTAGCCCGGCAGCCCAAGAAGTCCGAGGATCGTATAGCCCGAGGAGCGCATCAGCGTGTTGTGCTGTGCGACAAGGAGGTTTTCCAGAACTGTCAGACCTGAGAACAGGCGGATGTTCTGGAATGTACGGGCGACACGTGCCACTTGCGTGATCTTGAAATCAGGCAAGCGTTCTAGAAGGAACTTCTCGCCGGTATTACGGTTCATCGTCAGCATACCGCCGGTCGGCTTGTAGAAGCCGGTGATGCAGTTGAAGACAGTCGTCTTGCCCGCACCGTTCGGACCGATGATCGCCGTGATGTCCCCGCGCTTCACATCGAAGCTCAGATCATTGATTGCGACGAGACCGCCAAAGCGCATCGACAGATGCTCAACTGTAAGAATGGTGTCTTTCGAACCATTGCCAGCCATATTTTTTGTCTCCGCCATCAGCCATGCCCTTCCTTGGTAAAGGCACCCGACACCATCTTCTTCTCGTTAAGGAACGCGCTTGGTTCTCGGCTTCCGACAAATCCGCGTGGTTTCCAGACCATGACAACCACCATGGCAAGGCCGAAGATCAGCATGCGGTAAAGTTCAGGCGTGAAATTTGGACCGAAGATGGCCTTAAGGAAGCCCATCTCGCGCAGGATTTCCGTGCCACCGATCATCGCAATCGCAGCAATGGCGATACCGACAAGCGACCCCATGCCACCCAGAACGACGATGGCGAGAATGACAGCGGACTCAAGGAACACGAATGATTCAGGGCTTACGAAGCCCTGACGGGCAGCAAAGAAGGAACCGGCGAAACCACCGAACATCGCACCCGTCGCAAAGGCGGTGAGTTTGGTCGTGGTGGTGTTGATCCCGAGCGAACGGCAAGCGATTTCATCTTCACGCAGTGCTTCCCATGCACGACCCACAGGCATGCGGCGAAGACGGATCGTGACCAGAGCCGTGATCAGGGCGAGAATGAGGATCACATAGTAAAGGAAGAACTTGTAGTGGGCGGCCGAGAAGGTCAGACCGAAATATGCTGCGAAGCCATCCTTGCTGGCATTGAAAGGCAGACCAAAAAAGGTTGCCTTGGCAATGCCGGAAATACCGAACGTTCCTTTGGTCAGATCCGTCCAGTTTATCAACACAAGCCGGATGATTTCACCGAATGCCAGCGTCACGATAGCCAGATAGTCTCCGCGCAGACGCAAGACCGGGAAACCCAGGATAACGCCCCACGTTGCAGCCAGAATGCCTGCAATCGGCAACAGCATCCAGAAGGACAGGCCGAAATAAGAAGAGAGCAGCGCGTAGGAATAAGCACCCACCGCGTAAAAAGCGACGTACCCCAGATCGAGTAGGCCAGCGAGGCCAACCACGATATTCAAGCCCCATGCTAGCATCACATAGATAAGGATCTGAACGCCAAAGTTATCGACCCACTTAAGCGATCCCTGCCAACCAAGCATGCTGACGATCAGGATCGGGTAAACGAAGAGAAACACGACGCCGAACTGCGAAAAATGCCTGCGGAAGAAAGACGGGCTTCCGGCTACAACCGTCGGGCGGCTCGCTTTCGCAAACTTTCGTGCTTCAAGCCAGGGCTGCAGGAAGGCGATAAAGCCAAAGCGCCCGAAAGCAGCCATCGCAACGAGGATCGCGAGCGCTCCCCAACGCTGCTGCAGCACCAGCTCATTGTTGATATTCTGTTCGGTTTTAAAACCGACGATCAGAATGAAAAGCCCCAATGCCACAAGACCGGCAATGAACCCTTCACGAATAGCCCGGGCAAAAAGGGAATCCGGGCGTGAACCTGTTTGTACGGCCATGATTACACCTTTTCGACTTCAGGACGGCCAAGAATGCCGGACGGCATGAAGATGAGAACGATGGCAAGGATCGAGAACGCAGCAACATCCTTGTAATCGATCGAGAAATAAGCCGACCACAATGCCTCAATGAGACCGATCAGCAGACCACCGACAACAGCACCCGGCAGTGAGCCAATCCCACCCAGAACAGCAGCAGTGAACGCCTTGACGCCGGGGATGAACCCGTCAGCAAACGAAATCACGCCGTAGAAGGAGAGATAAAGCGTACCAGCAACAGCAGCCAACATCGCACCCATAACGAAGGTCAGCGAAATCACGCGGTCGACATTGATGCCGAGAAGTGCCGCCATCTTACGATCTTGTTCACAGGCACGCTGCGCACGCCCAAGCGATGTACGGTTGACGATATACCAGAAGATCGTCAGCAGAACCGCCGTCACCACAATGACCACAATCTGCTTAAGCGAGATCGTCACATCGGTTCCAAAGATACTGTAGGAGCCGTTGAGCAACTGTGGCACCGGCTTGTTGCGCGGTCCCTGCGTCACTTGAACGAAGTTGGACAATGCAATGGACATACCGATTGCTGTAATCAACGGCGCCAAGCGAAACGACCCACGCAGAGGCCGGTAGGCCGCCCGTTCGATCGTCCAACTCCAGAGCCCCGTCAGCACCATTGCGACAACCATCATAAGAAGCAGCATGAGCGCGATCGGCAGCGCTCCTATGAATGTTGTGATGATTAGAAAAACAATCAGCGCCATAAAGGCGCCGAGCATAAAGACATCGCCATGCGCAAAGTTGATCATGCCGATAATGCCGTAGACCATCGTATAGCCGATGGCGATCAGGCCATAGATCGACCCGAGCGCAAGCCCGTTGATCACCTGCTGGAAGAAATATTCCATCTAGAAGCCACCCATTTTACTCTACCCGGTTTTATTGCCGCATCATTATTTCGTGCGACTTCATTTTTTCCCGGATAATTACACCTAACGGCTGTATAAAGGAATGCAAGCCCCTTTTGTCTCAGACAAAAGACTAATGACTTCCTTCCTCCACAAACTAGTTATGTCCCCTAAGAAGGGCCCTGTATATATTTTTTTCTCCTACCCAGGGCCGTTTATTCCATAGTTTCCCCACTGCGTCACAGACAAAAAATAGGGAGTTTCCCCCTATTTTTGCCTACCGTACCGGTTTTACGCAACAGTAAATCCGTGCGCAAACGGATCGCGGTCATCAATGAAGATGGTATTGTAGCCTGTCATGCGTGCCCAACCAGCAATGGACGGGATGATTCCGCTGCCTCCAGCCACTTCCACAGCACGCTCCACCCGACCGTGAAACAGCGATCCAATGATGGATTCATGCACGAAATCATCACCTGGTTTCAGCTTTCCTTTGGCCGCTAGCTGCGCCATTCGGGCCGAAGTGCCGGTGCCGCAAGGCGAACGATCAATCGCTTTGTCACCATAGAAAACTGCGTTGCGTGCGTGAGCTTCAGGGTGCGTCGGCTTTCCCGTCCAGAGAATATGTGTCAGACGATTGATGTCCAGCAGCTCAGGGTGCTGGAAATTATATTTCTCGTTCAAACGCTCGCGCAGCACCGGGCTCCAGGCAATGAACTGCAACGCGGAATAATCTTGCATGTCCGTGTAATTTTCTTGCGGCTCAACAATTGCGTAGAAGTTTCCGCCATATGCGACATCTACTTTGAGAGGCCCCAGATCGGGGCATTCCACTTCCAGCCCTTCCGCATAAAGGAAGGCCGGAACATTGGTGAGACGGACGCGGTCCACATATTGACCGTTCTGCTCATATTCAATGGACACAAGCCCCGCAGGCGTATCTAGATTGAGCTTTCCTGGCGTCTTGGGCGTCACAAGCCCCTGCTCGATCGCCATGGTCACGGTGCCGATGGTACCATGGCCACACATCGGCAAGCAGCCCGACGTTTCAATAAACAACACCGCCACATCGCAATCCGGACGTGTCGGTGGATAGAGGATGGAGCCAGACATCATGTCATGTCCGCGTGGCTCGAACATGAGACCAGTGCGGATCCAATCATACTCGCGCAAGAAATGTGCGCGCTTTTCCATCATGTTGGAACCTTCAAGGTTCGGGCCACCGCCGGCCACCAGACGTACTGGGTTACCGCATGTGTGTCCGTCGATGCAAAAGAAAGAATGTCTTGCCATGGTGGTCAGTTCCGAAAACGTTGTGGCTTGAATGGTTCAATATTGATGACAGGCGCAAAACCTGTGATGAGATCACAGATAATTCTCCCTGTCGCTGCCGATTGTGTGAGACCCAGATGACCATGGCCGAAACCATAGTAAATATTGCCACCTGAGGATGCGCGGCCGATAACTGGCATGGAATCGGGCAGCGAAGGACGATAGCCCATCCACTGTCGCCCGCCCTCTGTCTTCAGTCCCGGCAAAAACATCGAGGCTTTTTTCAGCATCGCAGCTGAGCGCGCAAAGTTTGGCGGCAATTGAAGGCCTCCAAATTCGACAGCACCACCCACGCGCAAACCCGTTGCCATTGGCGTGATGACGAAGCCATGACCGGGAAAAGTCAGCTGCCGCTTCACATCGAAACTGCCAACCGGCAGTGTCGTATTATAGCCGCGCTCCGTATCGAGAGGCACCGCATCGCCAAACCCTTGGGCGATATCCTTCGACCACGCACCCGCCATAAGCACAAGGTGCGATGCGTTGATTTCCGTACCATCATCAAGGCGAACAGCCGCACCATCATTGCGCTTTTGTGCATTTACCACCTTCGCCTGCAGGAAGCGCGCACCTTTACTCTCCGCATAGGCCCAGATGGCCTGACCGAACAGTTTTGGATCGCTGACATTTTTCCAGCCGGGAACAAAGGTGCCAGCCACAAATCGCGCATCAAGACCCGGCTGCAATTCCTTCAATCGGCTCGCGCGTACATGTTCATAAGCAATACCGGCCTTCTCACGCACATCCCATCCGGGTTGCGACGCAGCAAGCTCTGTTTCGCTTTCATAAAGTTCAAGATTTCCGTCTTCTCGCAGACAATCGCGCAGACCAGCACGATCAATCAGCCCGAGCATCTCGCTCTCGGCAAGGCGCATCATATTGCCCTGAGCGACTGTCGTCTTTTCAAGCGCTTCCACACTGCTCGCACGCCAGAAACGGTAAAGCCAAGGGATCATTTTCGGGAAGTAGGAAGGCCGGATCGAAAACGGCCCAAGAGGATCCATCAGCCAACCGGGAACCTTGCGCATGACGCCTTTGGATGCCATTGGTAGAATATCGGAAAATGCAAGGGCGGCGGCATTGCCGGAACTTGTTTCCTCGCAGATACCGCTGCGGTCGATCACAAGAACATCGCGACCTTTTTCGGCCAGTAATGCAGCGGTGGCCACACCCACGATCCCGCCTCCAACGATGACGATGTCGTGTTGCCCCTTTGGATCAGAATTCATAAATGCACGGCTCCCGACCGGTCTGCTAATATTCGCCTCAGCTTACAACTTTGATCTATTTTCGCGCATTTCGCACCGGTTCTGTCCATCCATTTTTTGGAATGACACCATGCCAAAAGCTCGCTATCGATGATAATCGCTCAGTATCGGTATTCTTGCTATTTTTGCGACGGCATAGCGCTCTTCATTGATATATCACAGATATATCTGTAAGGTTCAAACCTGTCAATTGCTATCATTATAAGGCTTAGATCTGCATGGAACATGCAAGCATCCACGACAAGACAGCGAAAACTACCGCGACTCTTATTGATAGCTGGGGCAGCGAGAGCCTCGCAGAACAGGCCTATCGCGTTCTGGAGCGCTCGATTGTGACGCTTGAGCTGGAACCTGGTGCTATCGTCAACGAACGATCCTTGATCGAGTTAACCGGAATGGGCCGAACCCCTATTCGCGAAGCGATCCAGCGTTTGGCTTGGGAAGGACTGGTTGAGGTGCGTCCGCGTTCTGGCATTGCTATCGCGCAAATTGATCCCACGGACTTCACCAAGGTTCTGGATGCGCGCGAAGGTGTCGAGCGGGTACTAGCGCGTGATGCTGCGCGTTTTGGCAGCGCGCGCGATTACGAGCGACTCAAGGCTGCCGCGGACGCCATGCGTCAGGCCATACCTTCCGAAGATGTTTCACTATTTCTGGATGCGGATAAAGCATTCGATATCGTGCTTGGCACAGCAGCCAGCAATCCCTACGCGGCACGTCTGGCAGCGCCTTTACAAACGCATAGCCGCAGATTCTGGTTTAGACTGCGCCCCTCGACCGGCATAACCGGTTCTGCCAATGCCCACGCCACCCTGATCGAAGCTATCGTATCTCGTGAACCGGAGCGCGCCAGCGACACGGCCAGTGAATTGATGGCTTATCTGCGGACGCTTGCACCATAAGATCGAACCCGCATCCAGCAAAATTCAAAACGGCTTGGGATTTTAATTAACAGTACAATAAAGCGCCGATGGATCAGGCTGCGCTTAACGAATTACGCACTTGTGCTAGGGCATTAACGCCAACGGCCGTCGTTGATCTCGTATCGAAAATAAGGCCGTCGTCAGTGCCTATGTCATTGACCGCATTTGCATACAAATGCCGTGTTCCATGCCCCATATCCATCGTCTGAACCGAAGCTATGGAAAGAATGGCCAGAAGACCAAATACAGTCTGCGACGAGTAACGCATCTCCAACGCTCCGCCATGAACTTTAATGAGATGAAATTAAGCGGTCGCTGATGTCAAAAAAATGGCAGATGTGGATCGAAGGCAGGGCGACGGTTCACGAAACCGCGATCCGATCTACAGTGGTTTGTTCATGGAGTCAGACATTTTACGCATCACATGAAGTGCTGTACTCAGATCTTCGTCACTGATGCCTTCAAGCAAATCAGCACGAACATCACCAGCAAGTTTGACGACTTCCTCAGCGAGCTGTTTGCCTTGTTCGGTCATCATAATGCGCTTTGCGCGACGATCACCTTCCACTGCTTGCCGCTCGACAAAAGCTTGACGCTCCAAGCCGTCGATCAAACGAACCATGGTGGCGTTTTCGATCTCAAGCACCTCTGCCAGTTCCTTCTGGTAAAGGCCTTCTTGTTCGATCAGCGTCAGCAGAGTACGCGCGCGCGCCAGCGTAAGGCCGCGCTCCTTGACGCGAGCATCAAACAATGTGCGAAGCCTGCGATTGACCTTCGCCATTGCGTCGATCATCTCCGCACTGAGATCTGCTCTGCTCATCGTGAAAGCCTTATATTAGGGACCTAACAATTAATTAATGAGATAAATGGCCAGCACACGGTTTTCAAGCGATCATACCAAACTCACGCAAGCGTGATGGTACAACCAAAGCATAGCGCCGGTTCGGCCGAAAAATCCCCGGCAGTAAGAGCGTGAAAAAAACGAAAGCGGGCCAAGGCCCGCTTTCAAAGAATTGTTGGTATAGGAAGCCGAAGCCTAACCTTTTCAGGCCGGCAATACGGTTCCCTGCAGTGTCATCAGCTGATGCAGGAAAATCTCTGCCTTCGTGCGATGTTCGTTCGTCGAAGCATCTTCAAGATGCTTGCGAGCGATTTCGATACGCTTCTGAATGTCGGCGGGATCAACATCGTCGACATGTGTTGCCGATTCGGCCAGAACAGTGCAGCCCTGTGGGGTAATGTCGGCAAAGCCGCCAAAAACCACATAGGAATCGGACTTGCCGTCGCTCAGCTTAACCGAAACAACACCCGGCATGATCGTCGCCATCAACGGCGAATGTCCGGCAAGAGCCGTCAAATAGCCTTCACTGCCCGGAATGACGACTTCCGTCACCTGCGCGGATAGCAGAAGGCGTTCAGGCGACACGAGTTCGAATTGGAAAGCTTGAGCCATGGTTCTCACTTAAATTTCCAGAGCTTGATCCCGAAAGTGGAAACCGATTTTCGGAAAAGATCATGCTCAAACAAATGAACAGGCATTTGCGGCGGGCATGAAAGCCCGCCGAAAACTCAATTCATTACGCGGCTTCAGCAGCCAACTTCTTCGCCTTTTCGATCGCTTCTTCAATCGAACCAACCATGTAAAAGGCTGGTTCTGGAAGATGATCGTATTCACCTGCGCAAAGGCCCTTGAAGCCCTTGATGGTGTCGGCGAGATCAACCAGCTTACCTGGCGAACCGGTGAACACTTCAGCAACAAAGAACGGCTGCGACAGGAAGCGTTCGATCTTACGAGCGCGCGCAACAGTCAGCTTATCTTCTTCCGACAGTTCGTCCATGCCGAGGATGGCGATGATGTCCTGAAGCGACTTGTAGCGCTGAAGGATCGACTGAACCTGACGTGCAACTGCGTAGTGTTCTTCACCAACAATCATCGGATCGAGCATACGCGACGTGGATTCAAGTGGATCCACAGCCGGGTAAATACCCTTTTCAGCGATCGAACGGTTAAGCGTCGTGGTCGCATCCAAGTGAGCGAACGACGTTGCCGGTGCAGGGTCGGTCAAATCGTCGGCAGGAACGTAAATTGCCTGAACCGAGGTAATCGAACCCTTGGTCGTCGTGGTGATGCGTTCCTGCATCTGGCCCATGTCGGTTGCCAGCGTTGGCTGATAACCCACTGCGGAAGGAATACGGCCCAGAAGTGCCGAGAGTTCCGAACCAGCCTGCGTAAAGCGGAAGATGTTGTCCACGAAGAACAGAACGTCCTGGCCCTTGTCACGGAAGTTTTCAGCAACCGTCAGACCCGACAGTGCAACGCGAGCGCGCGCACCCGGAGGCTCGTTCATCTGACCGTAAACGAGTGCGGCCTTGGAGCCTTCACCGCCACCGAGCTTGTTAACGCCCGATTCGATCATTTCGTGGTAAAGGTCGTTACCTTCACGGGTACGTTCACCAACGCCTGCGAATACGGAGTAACCGCCGTGCGCTTTAGCAACGTTGTTGATCAGTTCCATGATCAGAACGGTCTTGCCAACGCCTGCGCCGCCGAACAGACCGATCTTACCACCCTTTGCGTAAGGAGCGAGAAGGTCAACAACCTTAATGCCCGTTACGAGGATTTCAGCTTCGGTCGACTGTTCGATATACTCAGGAGCTTCCTGGTGAATCGCGCGACGTGCAGTCGTCTTGATCGGACCAGCTTCGTCAACCGGCTCACCGATAACGTTCATGATACGGCCGAGCGTTTCTTCGCCAACCGGAACCATGATCGGGTTGCCCGTGTCGCGCACTTCGTGGCCGCGAACCAGACCTTCGGTCGAGTCCATAGCAATCGTGCGAACAGTGTTTTCGCCCAGATGCTGTGCAACTTCAAGAACCAGACGGCTGCCCAGGTTGTCGGTTTCCAGAGCGTTGAGGATCAGCGGGAGCTGACCTTCTTCGAACTGTACGTCGACAACAGCGCCGATGACCTGAGTGATCTTGCCCACTGCACCGGTCGCAGCTGCCTTAGGAGCGGCAGCTGCCTTAGCTGGAGCAGTCTTGGCTGGAGCCTTTTTGGCTGGAGCTTTGGCCGCTGCTGGCTTCGCTTCGGCCGCGGCGGTAGTTTTCGGGGTCGCTGCTTTTGCCATCGATCCTTTACCTTCCGTTAGCATGATCCCGAAAAGTTGCAGACTTTTCGGGGAAGATCATGCGATGAACCTTAACTCTAAAGCGCTTCCGCGCCCGAAATGATTTCGATCAGTTCCTTGGTGATCTGAGCCTGACGCTGACGGTTATACGTGATCGACAACTTGTTGATCATGTCACCGGCATTACGCGTCGCATTGTCCATTGCGCTCATCTTCGCGCCCATTTCGCCCGCCACATTTTCCAGCAGAGCGCGGAAAATCTGGACCGAAATATTGCGCGGGATCAGCGTGCTCAGGATCGCCGCAGGATCAGGTTCGTACTCATAAATCGCATCGCCTGCAGTATCCGCCTGCGCAACATCACCAGCCGAAGCTGGAATGAGCTGCTGCGCGGTCGGAATCTGTGCGATTACCGACTTGAACTCGGAATAGAACAGCGTGCAGACATCAAATGCGCCCTGTTCAAACAGCTCAATCACCTTGTGGCCGATCTGGTCGGCATGCACGAAAGCAAGCTGTTTGACTTCACGCAAATTGACATGGTCGATGATCAGCGAGGCAAATTCACGACGCAGAATGTCTGCGCCCTTTTTGCCAACGGTGAGAATCTTGACCGTCTTGCCTTCAGCGAGGAGCTTACGAGCATGATCACGCGCAAGACGCGCAATCTGGCTGTTGAAACCGCCGCAAAGGCCACGTTCTGCAGTCGCGACGACGAGCAAATGCACGTCGTCCTTGCCCGTACCAGCCATCAATGCCGGTGCGTCTTCGCCGCTCACGTTTTGCGCGATATTAGCGAGGACGGCACCCATGCGCTGCGAGTAAGGCCGTGCAGCCTCCGCAGCTTCCTGGGCACGGCGCAGCTTCGCCGCGGCGACCATCTGCATCGCCTTGGTGATTTTCTGCGTCGCCTTGACCGAGGCGATACGGTTTCTCAGATCCTTTAGTGAAGGCATCCGTTCATCCCGTCACAAAATTCAAGCAAAAGACTTGGCGAACGCGTCGACCGCTGCCTTGAGCTTTGCTTTGATGTTGTCGGTGAGTGCCTTTTCATCGCGGATCGCATCCAGCACATCCTTGTGCTCGGTGCGCAGCGAAGAAAGAAGACCTGCTTCGAACTTGCCAACCTGGTTGACGGCGATCTTATCAAGATAGCCATTCACGCCAGCGTAAATCACGGCAACCTGTTCTTCCGTCTTGAGCGGCGAGAACTGTGGCTGCTTGAGAAGTTCGGTCAGGCGAGCACCGCGGTTAAGCAGACGCTGCGTCGAAGCATCAAGATCCGAGCCGAACTGAGCAAATGCTGCCATTTCACGATACTGGGCGAGTTCACCCTTAATCGAGCCTGCAACCTGCTTCATGGCCTTGATCTGAGCCGACGAACCAACGCGGGAAACCGACAGACCGACGTTAACAGCCGGACGGATACCCTGATAGAACAGGTTGGTTTCGAGGAAGATCTGGCCGTCGGTGATCGAGATCACGTTGGTCGGAATGAACGCGGAAACGTCGTTGCCCTGCGTTTCGATGACCGGCAGAGCCGTCAGCGAGCCAGCACCGTTTTCGTCGTTGAGCTTTGCAGCGCGTTCAAGAAGACGCGAATGCAGATAGAAAACGTCGCCTGGGTAAGCTTCACGGCCCGGAGGACGACGAAGCAGGAGCGACATCTGACGGTAAGCAACAGCCTGCTTGGAAAGATCGTCATAGCCGATCAGAGCGTGCTGGCCATTGTCACGGAAATATTCACCGATCGCGCAGCCTGCAAATGGCGCAAGGTACTGCATCGGAGCCGGATCAGAAGCAGTAGCTGCGATCACGACGGAATATTCGAGAGCGCCGCGTTCTTCGAGGACCTTAACGAACTGAGCAACAGTCGAACGCTTCTGGCCGATAGCGACATAGACGCAATAAAGCTTTTCTTTGTCTGGGCCGTTGTCGTGGATTGGCTTCTGGTTAAGGAAGGTATCGAGAATGATCGCGGTCTTGCCGGTCTGACGGTCACCGATGACCAGCTCGCGCTGACCACGGCCAACCGGGATCAGAGCGTCAACAGCCTTGAGGCCGGTCGACATTGGCTCGTGAACCGACTTACGCGGAATGATGCCCGGTGCCTTGACGTCGACGCGGCGACGTTCAGTAGCAACGATAGGGCCTTTGCCGTCGATTGGGTTGCCGAGAGCATCGACAACACGGCCGAGCAGGCCTGGACCGACTGGAACGTCGACGATCGCGCCGGTACGCTTGACGACGTCGCCTTCCTTGATGTCACGGTCAGCACCAAAAATAACCACACCGACATTGTCGGTTTCAAGGTTAAGCGCCATGCCGCGAATACCACCAGGGAATTCGACCATTTCGCCAGCCTGAACATTGTCCAGACCGTAAACGCGGGCGATACCGTCGCCGACGGACAGAACCTGACCGACTTCGGAGACCTCAGCCTCCTTGCCGAAGTTCTTGATTTGCTCTTTCAGGATAGCGGAAATTTCCGCGGCGCGGATGTCCATCAGCCGACCTCTTTCAGTGCAAGCTTGAGAGAAGAAAGTTTAGTGCGAAGGGACGTGTCGATCTGACGCGAACCCATTTTGACGATAAGACCGCCGAGGATCGACGGATCGACGGTGACATTGATCGTCACGTCCTTGCCGGCGACGCCCTTCAGCGTTGCCTTCAATTCGTTCTGCTGCGCGGCAGTCAATGCGTGCGCAGAAATAACATCAGCGGAAATCTCACCACGATGTTCAGCTGCAATCTCACGGAAAGCGGCAATAATGCCCGGCAGCACAAAAAGGCGACGGTTTTGCGCGACGACGCGCAGAAAATTGCCGACCAGACCCTTGATGCCAGCCTTGTCAGCAATCGCGCTAATAGCGTGAAGCTGGTCTTCAGCAGAGAAGACCGGGCTGGAAATCAGGCGCTTCAGGTCTTCGCTTCCGCTCAGAAGCGCCTCGAAACGACCAAGATCTTTTTCCACAGCAGCAACGGATTTAGCGTCGAGCGCAAGCTCAAACAACGATCCGGCGTAGCGCTGTGCGACACCTGAAATGAGCGAAGACGTTTCTGCCACGAAAAACCTGCTCTCTACGTTGAAACCATCTTTTTGGGAATTCGGCAGGACCGAAAGGCCAAGCAGATGATTTTATTGAATGTTTCCGGGTAACCCCTGACGCGCGAGCGCGACAACACCGAAATGTGATTGCCGTCTAGCATAGACGAACCAGACTCGCAACACGCGAATCCCGCACTTTTGCGTAAGTTTTGCCGCAATTTTAGGTTAGAAAAGTACTAACCAAGCCCACTAATACAGCAAGGTGCTCTTTAGCGCATCAATCCGACTTCAGCGGATAAAGCCAAAAGCATAAAGCAAAGGTCCGGCAGCCAGCGCAAACTCGATAACGGCAGCGACAATATTATAGAAAGTTGCCCCCTTATCCGACATCATCGAAATGAAACGTCCGAACAGCGCAAATCCCCACGCAGCGCCAAGAACGACCCACAAAAATGGCTGTGCAAAAATGAGGCAGCCAAGCCCTATCCCCAGATAAGGACCAGCCAGCACGGCACGAATGGAGCTATAAGCTTCCGGGCGCGCATTGATCGGTTGAAGCCGCATCAGTTTCATGGTGATGCCCGGTGCGAAAAGCATAACGATGCCAGCAAAAGCGGTTACAACCGCCGCACTCCATGCGAGCCATTCGCCGGTTGTGGCGGGAAGATAAAATTCCATTGCGTTTCACCCTCAATCTGAACTGCTTGGCTATAACCCAGTTTTGCGCGACCGAAAACCGATCAGGTCGATCACTACGCAGTATATTAACCGGCAACGACACAGCAGTCAGACCGAACCGCAGACGTTCAGTGCTTATTGGAGCTGCGTAATTTGGCGATGCGCCCTGCAATTAACGGAATGAAGAGAATAATCGCCGCGCCAATCACCCATATGATCCAAAGCGCCGGTGCGAGCAAACCCCGCAGAATAGCGACCCCAGAACCAGCCAGTTGATCAAGCTTGAAAATACCGATCAAGGCACTCGCCTCATTACCGACCACCGTTGTTCCAATGGAGGTCAGAGCTGGCCCATTGCTGTCAATCCAGGCGATTACAGCATCAGAAAAAGAATAGGAAAGCCAGATCGCAAGCGACCAGATCATTAATCCAATCAGGGAGATAATCCAAAAGCGACTACCGTTTCTTACGTGTTGCTGTTGCGAAGTTCGGTCATATCTCATCATTTTTCAAAAACCTTAAAAAGCGCGCGGGATAAAGGCTACATCCTCTAGTCACTAGAGATGCAAACCCTTTTTTCTGACCTCCGTTTTTGTAGGATACAGAACTAAAGGAAGCTCTGCGGATCGATATCCACCTGCACTCTGATAGAACCGCGTTCCTTGGGAGCGGCGGCGAGCAATGCGCGTATAAACCCTTGAATATCTGCTCTTTTTGTTCCGTGCACGAGGATGCGGAACCGGTGCCGGCCACGCACAAGGGCGAGTGGTGCTTCCGCAGGTCCAAGCACTGAAATCTCAGGCGACGCTGGCGCTGCACGGCGCAGTGCACGTGCCTGATTCTCGGCATCGGGTCGATTATCGGCCGAAATGATAAGCGCGGCGAGACGACCGAAGGGCGGTAAAACACTGCGTTCCCGCTCTTCGATTTCGCGGGCGTAGAATGCTTCCGAATCGCCACTAACGATGGCGCGCATCACGGGATGATCCGGCTGATAGGTTTGAAGAAGACCCAAGCTCTTGCGACCTGTACGCCCAGCGCGGCCCGTGACCTGATTGAGCAACTGGAATGTGCGCTCAGCGGCACGCGGATCACCATTCGCAAGCCCGAGATCGGCATCCACCACGCCCACCAGTGTCATGTTGGGGAAGTTATGCCCCTTGGCCACAAGCTGCGTGCCAATCACGATATCGGCCTCGCCTTTAGCAATGGCATCAAGTTCAAGCCGCAAACGCTTTACACCACCAGCCATATCAGACGAAAGCACTATGATTCGCGCATCTGGAAAAGTCGTAGCAACTTCTTCTGCAATACGTTCGACGCCAGGGCCACAAGCAACCAGATGATCAAGCGTACCGCATTCAGGACACGCTTCCGGCACTGGCTCATGATAGCCGCACTGGTGACACATGAGCTGACCGCGAAAACGATGTTCGACCAGCCAGCTTGAGCATTGCGGACACTGGAAGCGATGTCCGCACACCCTGCAAAGCGTTAGCGGCGCATAGCCACGGCGGTTGAGGAACAGCAGCGCCTGCTCGCCACGCTCCACCGTCTTTCCCACAGCTTCTGTGAGTGCCGGTGAAAGAAATCGTCCTGGCGGCGGCGGCGAGCGCCGCATATCGATGGTCTTGAGCGTCGGCAATGCCGCTTCCGCATATCGCCCATAAAGCTTGATTCGCTTGTAACGGCCCTGGTCGGCATTCACCTGGCTCTCGATCGAAGGCGTAGCCGATGCCAATATGACCGGAAAATTACCGATATGTCCGCGCACCACCGCCATATCGCGCGCATTATAGAAAACGCGATCTTCCTGCTTGTAAGCCGGATCGTGCTCTTCATCGACAACGATCAGCCCAAGCTCTTTGAACGGCAAAAACAGCGCAGAACGTGCGCCCGCCACAACACGCACCGTGCCTTCGGCCACTTGTCGCCAGACACGCTCGCGCGTGCGCGGTGCAAGATCGGAATGCCATTCAGCGGGCTTTGCACCAAATCGATCATGAAAACGGTCGAGAAACTGCTGTGTGAGTGCGATTTCAGGCAAGAGAATCATTACCTGTTTGCCCTGATCGAGCGCTTTGGCTACCGCCTCGAAGTAAACCTCCGTTTTGCCCGAGCCCGTCACGCCATCAAGAAGCGAAACCGAAAAGCACTTTGCCACAACCGATTCGGCCAGCATTTCAGCGGCAGCCTGCTGGTCTTCTGAAAGCGCTGCTCGCGCATAATCAGTGTCAGGTGTTGCCACCACCGCAGGCGGAGGCAACATCACTTCTTCAAACACGCCCTGCGTTTTCAGGCCATCGACAACAGTCAGCGAGACACCTGCTGCATGGGCAAGGCCTGAGCGTGTCCAGGCGAGTCCATCGCGCGCCAATTCCATGACGCGGGCGCGAGCATCAGTCATACGCTCTGGCTCGCCGCCATTGTAGCGAAGACCCGGAACAGCGGGTTCTGGATCAAAGGCCGCAGGGGCCCGCAGCACCATGCGCGCCACCATTCCGGGTGGTGAAAGCGTGTAGTCAGCAGCCCAGCGCATAAAGCGAAGCATTTCGCTGTCCACGGGCGGACAATCAAAAACCTGTGAGATTGCGCGGAGCTTTTTGGCATCCACCGCATCGGTCACGCCATCGCAAACGATTCCTGCAACCTCACGCGGTCCCAACGGGACGCGCACGATCGAGCCGGGCTGGACACGCATTCCCTCCGGCACCATATAAGAATAAGGCCGCTCAGCGGGCATGGGTACAAGCACCGGCACCACACTCGGAGTGGGTTCCGCAAAGAGGCCCAAAATATCGTGCGAATCTTTCGACATGATTGCGTGACCTTGGCGTGGCTTTGCGCTAAAGAAAAGCCACCTTCCGGGAATTAAATGGATTTAGTTTCCCTCAACACCCGCGCTCACTATGGAGGAACGCTGTTATGAAGTTTTTCGTCGACACTGCGGACGTCAAGGAAATCCGCGAACTCAACGACCTGGGTCTGGTCGATGGCGTAACCACTAACCCATCCCTCATCCTGAAATCGGGCCGCGATATTCTTGAAGTAACCAAAGAAATCTGCTCCTTCGTCAAGGGCCCGGTTTCGGCTGAAGTTGCTGGAACAGAGTATGAGCAGATCATGAAGGAAGCGGCAGTCATTGCCAAGATCGCAGACAATATCTGCATTAAGCTTCCACTGACCCTTGATGGCCTCAAGGCATGTAAGGCTCTGACCTCGGACGGTCACAAGACCAACGTGACGCTCTGCTTCTCAGCCAATCAGGCTCTGCTCGCTGCCAAGGCCGGCGCGACCTTCGTTTCGCCATTCATCGGTCGTATCGATGACATGGGCGTCAACGGCATGGAACTGATTGCCGAAATCCGTACCATCTTCGACAATTACGATTTCCGCACCGAAATCCTTGCCGCTTCGGTTCGCACCGTAAACCACGTCAAGGAAGCTGCTCTCATCGGTGCCGATGTTGTTACTGCACCTCCGGCAACGCTCAAGGCACTCGTCAAGCATCCGCTGACCGACAAGGGCCTCGAAACCTTCCTTGCCGACTGGGCGAAGACTGGCCAGAAGATCGCTTAAGGCAGATCACTTAATCAAGCAAAACGGCGGATCAATGATCCGCCGTTTTTGTTTATCCCAATATCGTCTCGCCATCGTTCTTGGCAACACGGATGGGCCTGCTGCCACAATGCTCCGTAATTGCATCCGCAAGCCGAGCCGAATGCGTCACCACCCATATCTGACTGCGCTCCGAGGCTCGCGCGATCATCTTCGCAAGCGAAGGAATCATATCCGGGTGAAGACTTGCTTCTGGTTCGTTCAATGCAATCAGCGGCGGCAAACGATAAGATAAAAGCGCACCTGCCAGGGCTAGTAATCTGATCTGCCCATCCGATAATTCACCGGGTCTGAACACACGTGGTGGGAAAGCTGGAAAATTCAGACCGAATGTTGCTGTTTCTTCCGGAAACGGAATGATAAGCTTTGCGCCTTCCAAGGCATCGGCAATCAGACGGTCAAGATCGACTGTATCCTGACGAATATGGGCGAGTGTCGCAAACACCGATGCGAGATTGCTACCGTCCTCGTCCAGCATCGCAGCAGTTGCAGCAATGGATGGCTGCCGCACCGGCGCATCACGATCACTTCTGAAACCATGATAAAAGCGCCAGCCCCGCAATTGAGCAGATAAATCGCCAATTTCGGGATAGTGACCCGACTGCCCGAGGACTGCGAGGCCACTTTCGGAAGTAAGGAGCCGTGCCGGATGTTCCATCCGCCGCCCTTCTCCATCTCGTGCAAAGACGGCAGGTCCTTTTCGATCCATCAGATCAACGGGGCGGCGTCCGGTGTCGAGATTGAGCTGTTCTTCCTTTATCTGCGGCTCAAACGGAAAAGCACCCGATACCGGTGGCGGTAATCCCGCCTCAACACGGTAAGACAGACACGATGCAAGCCGTTCGTCTTCAAACTCCGCTTCCAGAATGATTCGAGCCTGCTCATGCTTGCGTCGAATTCCACCCCACATGGCCGATTGCATGCCGCCTTCACGAACAATCTCATTCGAGAATGTACCTTCAGCCGCTGCCTTCACCAATTGAAGCGCGCGATAAAGATTGGACTTTCCCGCACCATTCTCACCGACAAAGACCGTAACCTGTCCAAGCTCAAACCGGACTGATCTAAGCGACCGATAGCCTTTTGCCGAGAACGAAACGAGACGCATGTTTTCTCTGCTCCATAAACAAAAGGCGGCACAAATTGCGCCGCCTTTTAAAACTCACAAAATCTAACCCGCTCAGAGCTTCGACATCTGCATCGCAAGTGAGAGGAATATCTGCTCTGCCAGTTCTTCCGCTGCACGCTTGGTCGCATCGCGTTGTGCGCGCAGGTTAGCAAATTCCTGACGTGGACGATCGAATGACGATCCCGCTGTGCGTGTGCCCGAGACAAGAGGCTTGCCGTCCTTGTCACGCAACACATAATTGGATGTCGCTTTGACGATACCAGCCGATGGACGACCGGTACGGTCAGTCTGATCGCCAATATCCACACTCACCGCGTTCAGCGTGTTGCTGCTTAAGCCCAGGCTGAGGCGATAGTTCGGAGTGGCAGGCTCACCTGCCCCACCGCTGAGCAAAAAGATCAGGCGGTTACGAACCTGCTGCTGAAACACATTGCCTGCCGGGTCGATTGAAATCGACGCAAGCTTGCTGCGCATATCCGGCGTGACGCTGCCACCGATTGTGCCGCCGGTACCACCCGACGAATAAAGCGGTTGCACGGTGCAGCCTGCGATCAGAACCGCTGCCCCTAGAGCAGCGATTGCGACGCGGAAAGCCTTGAATGTGGAAATGAGGCGATCAGGCAACGACATTGACGATCCTTTGCGGCACCACGATGATCTTCTTCGGCGAGCCCCCATCGAGCGCAGCCTTGACAAAGTCAAGTTCGAGCACCGCCTGCTGGATTGTAGCTTGATCAGCGTCGCGGGCGATTGTCAAATCCCCACGCTTCTTGCCGTTGATCTGTACCGGCAAAACGATCTCGTTTTCCACGATCATCGCGGCATCGAACGATGGCCATGCTGCTGTTGCAGCGAGCGTGTCCTTGCCGGTGATCTTGCCGCCGAGTTCAGTCAGGCACTGTTCAGCCAGATGCGGCATCATCGGTGCAACCATCAGAACCAGCATTTCGGTGGCCTCACGCAGAGCTCCCTTCAACTGATCGTCAGCCTTGCCCGAGGCAGCCAGTTGCAACGATGCTGCAAGCGCATTCACCAATTCATAAAGACGCGCAACCGCACGATTGAAAGCGAGCTTTTCAATATCGTCGCCGACAGCCTGAACTGCTTTGTGCGCAGCTTTGGAAATAGCGAGAGCATCACCGTCAATGCCCGACTTGGGCGCAACATCTTTCAGAACAGGTGCCGCTTCCGATACCAGACGCCAGACGCGCTGCACGAAACGATGCGCGCCTTCTGCACCCGCTTCTGTCCAAATTACATCGCGCTCTGGCGGGCTGTCAGACAGCATGAACCAGCGCGCAGTGTCAGCACCGTAAGAAGAAATAATGTCATCGGGATCGACCACATTCTTCTTCGACTTCGACATCTTCTCAATTGAGCCAATGTCTACCGGAGCACCGCTATCAAGCATGGTAGCGGTGCGCTTACCATCAATGTCTTCAATGCGAATATCGGCAGGTGCCACCCACTGGCCATCAGACTTATAGGTCTCGTGCACCACCATGCCTTGCGTGAACAGGCCCTTGAACGGCTCATCAATGCCGACATGACCAGCCACTTTCATGGCACGGGTGAAGAAGCGCGAGTAAAGCAGATGCAGGATCGCGTGTTCTACGCCGCCAATATACTGATCAACCGGCAACCAGTGATCGGCAATCGCGCGGTTTGTAGGCTCGTTTTCCCACGGGGCGGTAAAGCGTGCATAGTACCAGGACGAATCAACAAATGTATCCATCGTGTCGGTTTCGCGACGCGCTACGCCACCGCATATCGGGCAGTTCACATGACGCCATGTGGCATGCCGATCAAGCGGATTTCCCGGACGGTCAAACTCGACATCATCCGGCAACTTGACCGGCAAATCAGCACGCGGCACCGGATTGACGCCACAGCTTTCGCAATGGATCATCGGGATTGGGCAACCCCAATAGCGCTGACGCGAAATACCCCAGTCGCGCAGACGGAACTGCACTTTGCGTTGGGCCTGCGCACGACCGTCAAGATCGGTCTTTTCAAGACGATTCGCGACATCGTTGAAAGCTGCTTCCGGCGTCATGCCATCGAGGAAGCGTGAGTTTACCATCACGCCATCATCGGTATAGGCTGTCTCGCCGATCACAAAATTCGCCGCATCCTCGTCCTTTGGCAGAACGACCGGCGTTACCTTCAAACCATATTTGTTGGCGAAATCCAGATCGCGCTGATCATGAGCAGGGCAACCGAAAATCGCGCCAGTGCCATATTCCATCAACACGAAGTTTGCGACATAAACCGGCAGTTCCCAGTTCTCATCGAACGGATGCTTAACCTTGACGCCTGTGTCGAAACCTTTTTTCTCAGCCGTTTCAAGCGCTGCAACGGAGGTTCCGGTGCGGCGGCATTCATCTGCAAACTCAGACAGATCGGCATTGGTTTCGGCAAGCTTCTTAGCCAGCGGATGATCGGCGGCGATCGCCACGAAAGATGCGCCAAACAGCGTATCTGGACGTGTCGTGTAGACTTCCACTTCCGAAAAATCTTGTGGCGCGGTCTTGCCGTCGAGCGCGAAGCGAACCTGCAAGCCTTCCGACTTGCCGATCCAGTTCTTCTGCATGACGCGAACTTTTTCCGGCCATTGGTCAAGCGTGTCGAGACCGGCCAGCAATTCCTCGCTGAAATCGGTGATCTTGAAGAACCATTGCGTCAGTTCGCGCTGTTCGACCAGCGCACCCGAACGCCAGCCGCGACCATCCACAACCTGCTCATTGGCAAGCACGGTGTTGTCGACCGGGTCCCAGTTAACCTTGGAGGTCTTGCGCGTCACCAGACCTTTTTCAAACAGATCGATGAACAGCATCTGCTGGCGCTGATAATATTCAACATCGCAGGTCGCAAACTCGCGCGACCAGTCGAGCGACAGACCCATCGATTTCAGCTGACGCTTCATCGTGGCGATGTTCTGATAGGTCCATTCTTTAGGATGCACGTTGTTTTGCATTGCCGCGTTTTCCGCAGGCATACCAAAGGCGTCCCATCCCATTGGATGAAGCACGTTGAAGCCCTTGGCGCGCTTGTAGCGAGCGACCACGTCACCCATCGCATAGTTGCGCACATGGCCCATGTGAATGCGCCCCGATGGATAGGGGAACATCTCGAGCACGTAATATTTTTCGCGGCTGTCGCTGTTGTCTGTCTCGAAAGTCTGGTTTTCTTCCCAGATTTTCTGCCAATGTGCTTCCGCCACGCGCGGATTATAACGTTCGGCTGCCATGAGCGTATTTACTCGTACGAAGGTGATGCAATAAGGAGAGTCGATATTTAATGGCGACCTTCACCACGTATTGGCGAAAGCGTCAACCTTTTGCGGATGAAAAGCCTGAAAGCGAGAGTTTCATGTCAGATATTGTAGCGAACCTGAACAAGGTCAAGGCGGTCATTGCCAATGCCGAAGAAGAAGCGCGCCGCGATAAGGGCTCTGTGATGCTCGTAGCCGTGTCCAAGACATTCGAGGCAGACGAAATCCGCCCGGTTCTTGATGCCGGTCAGCGCGTGTTTGGTGAGAACCGCGTGCAGGAAGCACAAGGCAAGTGGCCAGCACTTCGAGAAGCTTATTCTGGCGTCGAGCTGCACCTGATCGGTCCGCTGCAATCCAACAAAGCCGCCGATGCGGTGGCGCTGTTCGACGTTATCGAAACCGTCGACCGTGAGAAAATTGCGGTTGCTCTTTCTGCCGAGATCAAAAAGCAAGGTATAAGCCCGCAGCTTTATGTTCAGGTCAATACCGGGCTTGAAGAACAAAAGGCTGGTATTCCACCCAAAGAAGCAGTCGCCTTCGTCGAGCGTTGCCGCAACGAGCACGGCCTCGCCATTGAAGGGCTGATGTGCATTCCACCTGCGGGCGAAAATCCGGGGCCGCATTTCGCTTTGCTCGAAAAGCTGGCGCGCGAAGCCAATGTCGGTAAACTCTCCATGGGCATGTCGGGCGACTTTGAGACCGCCGTTGGCTTTGGTGCAACGTCAGTGCGTGTTGGTTCGGCGATCTTTGGCGGACGAAGCTATTCGCCTTCCGCGTGAGGTGGCAGTTGCTGCCTATGTGCTCGCACCCGCTCAATGAACTTGGTATAAATCCAGGCCAAAGCAATCGCTACCACGCAGCCGAGCGCGATTTCGATCAACCGCGATAAGGCAAGCAACAGCTCCTCGTTGCGTGTTTGAGCAAAGCGCCCCGCATCCATCACAATTACCACGGTTGCGGGCGCCAGTCGCCAATTGACTGGATATCGGTCGATCATCAGGATGACAAATACCGTTAGGGCTGCTCCGAACAAGCTCGCAACCGGCGAATATCCCACTAACCAGATGGTTATCATGCCAATGGCACATCCAACTGCGGTGTTGATCGCCCGTGCCTGCGAAAGAGCAAGCGTTGTGCGAACGTCGGGATCTGAAATGATTAGGACCGTGATCACCGCCCAAATCGGATGCTCAATCCCTGCCCATTGCAATGCAAACCAACAAATAAGACAGCCGAGCAACGTCTTTGAGGCGTAAAGCAGCGCCTTTTCTGGGTGGGAAAGATGCACAAACGCCATTTGGCCTTCCAGCAGCCTACATTGAAGCATTTCCAGCAAAAGTGCGTAGCGGTTTTGCGTCGGATAATGCGTAAAAACAAACAATGAGAGCGGTTCCAACGATTCAACCTCAACTGGAACCGCTCTCAAATCAGACCGTGGCACGCATCATAGATGAGCCGTTGTCAGTGTAAAAGAATTTCTCCTTGCACGTTCTTCCAGTCGGATGGACCAAGCAACCGATGATGCGCGTAGGCGACCGAATGCAGCGGCCCGTCGATCTTTTCCTTCCAGAATTCTATGAAATGATTGAGCACCGGAAATTCCGGCGCGAGATCATAGTCCTGCCATACAAAAAGTTGCAGCAAATGCGGGTGATCAGGCAGATGATAGAAGATTTTCGCCGTCGTCAGACCATAACCGGCGAGCTGCAATTCAAAGGCCGACTTTAAAACAAAAGCGGATGTCGTCATGGCGATTTCCCCTTTTCACAGGGAGCCCGTTATAGGTGTTCAGCGGCTCCGACAGGAATTATAATCGCCAAAAATAGTTTTTAAAGTGTAAAAACAGTATGTTAGCACCAACACGACGTGAGTGCTGCCGCTCCGTTCATATTTTTGTGCTGCGTCATTGTGGACCATAGTCGATCCCAATGTCTAATTTACGTTGGACGCGACGGAATGTAGATGAGTCTGGCGATGGCTTTGCCCCGATGCGGGCTGTCGATTCTGGCGGGAGGATCGCCGGACAGTTATGGAGGAACACATGTCGGAAAAGCTTTACCCCGTTCTGCCGGGGGCAAAGAAGAACACGCTCATTGACAACGAGACCTATCTCGACTGGTACAATGAAAGCGTAACCGACCCGGATGGCTTCTGGGCCAAGCACGGCCGACGCATTGACTGGTTCAAGCCCTTTACCAAAGTCAAGAACACTGATTTCAACGGCGACGTATCGATCAAGTGGTATGAAGATGGCGTGACCAACGTCTCCTACAACTGTATCGACCGCCACCTGAAAAGCCGTGGTGACAAGGTCGCCATCATCTGGGAAGGCGACAACCCTTACATAGATAAAAAGATCACCTACCGTGAACTTTACGAAAATGTCTGCCGTCTCTCCAATGTGCTGAAAAAGCATGGCGTCAAGAAAGGCGACCGCGTCACCATCTATCTGCCGATGATCCCGGAAGCGGCTTATGCCATGCTCGCCTGTGCCCGTATTGGCGCCGTGCATTCGGTCGTCTTTGCAGGTTTCTCGCCGGAAGCGCTCGCTGGCCGTATTGTCGACTGTGAATCCACTTTCGTCATCACCGCTGATGAAGGCGTACGTGGTGGCAAGCCGGTATCGCTCAAGGAAAACACCGACACGGCTATCGACATAGCTGCCAAGCAATATGTCATGGTCAACAAGGTTCTGGTCGTTCGCCGCACCGGTGGCAAGGTCAGCTGGGGCCCTGGCCGTGATCTCTGGTATCATCAGGAAGTGGCAAGCGTAGAGCCTACCTGCGAACCGGAACCCATGAATGCGGAAGACCCGCTATTCATCCTTTATACCTCCGGCTCGACAGGCAAGCCGAAGGGTGTGCTTCATACCACCGGCGGCTACCTCGTCTATGCTTCGATGACACATCAATATGTGTTCGATTATCATGACGGCGATGTCTATTGGTGTACTGCGGATGTGGGCTGGGTGACAGGCCATTCCTACATCGTCTACGGGCCGCTCGCCAATGGTGCTACCACGCTGATGTTTGAAGGTGTACCGAACTTCCCCGATCAGGGTCGTTTCTGGGAAGTCATCGACAAACACCACGTCAATATCTTCTATACCGCGCCAACCGCAATCCGCGCGCTGATGGGGGCGGGCGATGAATTTGTTACCCGTTCATCGCGCTCGACATTGCGCCTGCTTGGTTCGGTTGGCGAGCCGATCAACCCCGAAGCCTGGGAATGGTATTATAACGTCGTGGGTGATCAGCATTCACCGATTGTCGATACATGGTGGCAGACGGAAACCGGCGGTATTTTGATTACGCCGCTGCCCGGTGCAACCGACCTCAAGCCCGGTTCGGCAACGCGTCCTTTCTTCGGCGTGAAGCCGCAGCTGGTTGACGGCGAAGGTGCCGTTGTTGAAGGTGCAGTCGATGGCAATCTCTGCATCATCGACTCGTGGCCCGGCCAGATGCGTACGCTCTATGGCGATCACAAGCGCTTCATCGAAGCTTACTTCTCAACCTATAAAGGCAAGTATTTTACCGGTGACGGCTGCCGCCGCGATGACGACGGCTATTACTGGATTACCGGCCGCGTCGATGATGTGCTCAATATTTCCGGTCACCGTCTCGGCACGGCGGAAATCGAGTCGGCACTCGTCTCGCATCATTCCGTTTCGGAAGCTGCGGTCGTTGGCTACCCACATCCGATCAAGGGACAAGGCATCTATTGCTACGTCACTCTGATGACTGGCGCTGAAGCACAGGATGCCGATGCTTTGCGCAAAGAGCTGGTCAGCCACGTGCGCAAGGAAATCGGGCCAATTGCGACACCAGACAAGATTCAGTTCTCGCCCGGCCTGCCGAAAACCCGGTCAGGCAAGATCATGCGCCGTATTCTGCGCAAGATCGCAGAGGACGAATTCGGCTCACTGGGCGATACCTCGACCCTCGCCGACCCGGGCGTCGTGGACGATCTGATCGAAAATCGCCAGAACAAGAAGTAACAAAAAGGCCGGGATTTCCCGGCCTTTTCTTTTATCCCTATTCTTTTGGATTGCCTGAAAACGGGAGTTAACTACACTTAACAGTTGTTAAATCGCTGACTGGGAATTGACATGACCACAGCCTTCAAAGACGTTTGGTTTTTACACTGGCTGACTGCATCAGGGGGACTTGAAGAATTTCAGCAGCGTATTTCCATTGAGATTGATCAAGCCTTCCAAACACTGAAGACTTTCACGCCTCCCCCCCAGTTTGACATTCTTCTTGGGCGCTCAGCATACACCATTCCGGAAATCGGAATTTTGGGGCGGGCTTATAACAGCACCCTTCTTTCGCTGAATTTTGATCCCGATAATACGAATCTTAGGCCAACCCTTACAGACGGTACAGTCCAACGACAGCTCCTGCACGAAGTCCATCATTGTCTGCGCATGGCTGGACCGGGATATGGCTGGACACTTGGCGAAGCACTGATCAGCGAAGGGTTGGCCGGCCATTTCGTGAACAACCTTATGAAGACTCCGCCCGAACCATGGGAGTGTGCAATCGCGCCTGAAGTGCTAAGAATAGACAGTCCCACTGCAGCAGCATTGCAATCAGCCGATTACGATCATGCAAGCTGGTTTTTTGGCAGTGGACAGCTTCCCCGCTGGCTCGGTTATTCTCTCGGCTTCGAACTTGTGCGCATTTGGCGTGAAACGACTCAACCGCAAACTTTCGCTCAATGGATCAATACACCTGCAACTGAAATTCTGGCGTTCGGTGAAAAAGCTGGCCTGTTTCAGGCTTAAAAATCTATTGTCCGCCCCTTGATCTCCCAGTCGCCAAAACGAGCGGGATCTTTGCCGCCCCGTCCGCCAATCTCACGCGGTAACTTTTCGACATTTTCGCTCGCGCGACGTGCTTCAGCTTCTTTGAGAGCGCGCTGCGCTGCAGCTGGCAGATCGTCCAGCTTACGCGGAGCTACATTGTCATTGATGTCGGTTTCGTTGAATTTATCGGTCATCCGCAGCAAATCCATTATTGAAGCCCCATTATTGAAGCTGGGGCCGTTCATACCCATCATATAGGTAAATCTGGCGGGTAAGCAAAACCCTGTTTGAGATAAACTTTCGCTGAACTGGAGACCCCTACGCATGAATATGACGAAAACTGCCATGCTGATCGCTCTCATGACAGTCATGTTTATGAGCATCGGTTACTTATTGGGCGGCGGCGGCGGCATGATGATCGCATTGGTAATCGCGGTTGCCATGAACCTGTTTGGCTATTGGAATTCCGACAAGATGGTACTGCGCATGTATAATGCGCAGGAAGTCGATGAGCGCTCGGCACCCGACTTCTACCGCATGGTCAGTGGCCTTGCCGCCAATGCAGGTCTACCGATGCCAAAAGTCTATATCATCAATGAGGATCAGCCCAACGCGTTTGCCACGGGCCGTAATCCGGAAAATGCAGCGGTCGCAGCCACAACTGGCCTTCTTCAGCGCCTGACACCGGAAGAAGTCGCAGGCGTCATGGCACATGAATTAGCCCATGTTCAAAACCGCGATACCCTGACCATGACAATCGTCGCCACCCTCGCGGGTGCAATCTCCATGCTTGGTAATTTCGCTTTCTTCCTAGGTGGTAACCGCGAAAACGGCAATGGCATCATGGGCGTGATCGGCACGATCCTTGCGATGATCGTTGCGCCATTTGCCGCTATGATTGTGCAGATGGCCGTAAGCCGTACCCGCGAATATGCCGCTGACCGGCGCGGTGCAGAAATCTGTGGCAATCCACTTTGGCTTTCCTCGGCGCTCGGCAAGATTGCGCGTGGCGCAAAAACCGTGGTGAATGAGGAAGCCGAGCATAACCCGGCGACAGCCCATATGTTCATCATCAATCCACTGAGCGGACGTGGTGCGGACAATCTGTTCTCGACGCATCCGGACACAGACAACCGCATCTCAGCACTCGAACAAATGGCTGCCGAAATGGGTATTCGTTCGGCTGGAATGGCGCAACGCACCTCGACGCCATCACAAAGCAGTGGCCCATGGGGACAAAGTAGTGGTAATGCAGGCGATAACAACAGTGGCGGTTCCGGCTATCGGGGCCCTTGGTCGTAAAAGCGCGTCCCGAAAGCAGGATGTGCGTTAGATAAAGTAGAACAGCGTGAACGATAAGAAACCTGCGCCAAAGCGTGGAAATAACAAGCCGCAGACACACAATTACGCCGCAGACCGCGCCGAACAACGGCCGGGCCTTGCGGCGCGTTTGTGCGCGGCACGCCTGCTTGGTGCGGTGATCGAAAAGAACACATCGCTCGACGGCCTCACTGATAACAGCCATGGCCATCCGCAATATCTGGCGCTGGAACCGCGCGACCGCTCGCTGGTTCGCGCCATTCTCGGTTCGGCTCTGCGTAATCGCGGCAGCATTGAACGCGCAATCAACAAGCGCCTCGACCGTCCACTGCCGGAAAATGCACATGCGCTCAAACATTTGCTGCATGTGGCCATCGCGCAGATTTTCTACCTCAACCTGCCCGATCATTCGGCAGTCGATCTTGCGGTCGAAGCGGCCAATGCCGATCCGCGCAATCGCAAATATGCAGGTCTGGTAAACGCTCTTCTGCGCCGTCTATCGCGCAACAAAGAGCGGGCACTCGAACACACATTGCAGCCTGAAAAAAATGTGCCGGAATGGTTTTCAAAGAGCCTTACCGATTCCTATGGCCCGAAAAAAGCCGAAGCCATTTTGACCATGCATGGTTATGAGCCGCCAATCGATTTCACCGTGAAAGGTGATCCGAAGGAATGGGCTGAAAAGCTCGGCGGCGTAGCCTTGCCTAACGGTTCTGTGCGTCTTGAGACAGTCGAGGGCAACCTCACCGACCTGCCCGGTTTTGCCGAGGGCGACTGGTGGGTGCAGGATGCCGCCGCAAGCCTACCTGCGCGCCTGATGGGCGACATTAAAGGCAAGCGCGTGGCCGATCTTTGTGCAGCCCCCGGTGGAAAGACTGCACAGCTTGTGATTCAGGGCGCTGATGTGACAGCTCTTGATATGTCCGAAAACCGCCTCAAGCGGCTTGAAGGCAATTTGGAACGTCTGAGCCTTAAAGCCCGCACGGTTTCAAGCAATATGATGGACTTTAAGCCAGATGCATTGTTCGATGCCGTGCTGCTCGATGCGCCCTGCTCATCCACTGGAACTGTCCGCCGTCACCCGGATGTGCCGTGGACCAAGACACCGCAGGATATCAAGAAGCTTGCGACCCTTCAGGCCAAAATGCTTGATCAGGCCATCACGCTTGTGAAACCCGGTGGCACAGTGCTGTTCTCCAATTGCTCGCTACATCCGCAGGAAGGCGAGGACGTGGCCCGCAGTGCACTCAAAAACCCGGCCATTGAAGCCTATCCGATCACCCTCGAAGATTGCCCCGGCCTTGAAAGCTTGATCACCAAAGAAGGCTTCCTGCGCTCAACACCTGCCGATTTGCCCGCCGAACACTTCGGTGGAAATCCGCATATGGCCGGAATGGATGGCTTCTTCGCCGCGCGTTTCAAGCGCAAGGCCTGATCACGCGGCTTTAGACCATCAAAATCGATGAAATTGCCATAGCGGGTGCTCTGCGTCCGTTATGGTTAACACTCGGTTCACCATTATATACGATTCTATTAATGCATGATTCCGCGATGCAGAAACAGCATTCGAATGAATCATGCCATGAAAGGGCGGACCTGCCTTATCGGGTCCAGTGAGAATGAACTTTAATACGGAGAACGAGAGGGTGGCAGTCGCGTTGAGCGAAACCCCGCATCTTTGGGGACTGGCTGTTGCACAGGCTTGGCGCAGGTTCAGCCGTCGCCTGCGCATGGGCCCGCTTTATCGCTGGCGTTTCACCGGCTTCACGCCGGAACGCATCCTCATCGCCCCGCCCGATCTTCGCGTCGCTGACCCCCAGCTCGCACAGGAATTCTATCACGGCCGCTTTGCGCTTGCCGGTCGCCTTGTCGAAACGGGCGGGCTTTCGCCTTTTGCCGTTGAACCACCAACGCCTGAATGGGAGGCGGCACTCCACAGCTTCAGCTGGCTGCGTCACCTCAAAAGCGCCAACAGCGAGCTTGCCACTGCCAATGCACGTGCTTTGCTCGATGACTGGATGCGCCTTTATGGAAGACGCATTGGCGGACTGGCATGGTCACCGGAAGTCACAGCGCAACGCATCATCGCATGGCTGCAGCATTCCAATCTGATTCTTTCGGGCGCTGAACTGCCCGCTTACCGCAAATTCATGCGCTCTCTCGCCATGCAGGTGCGCTATCTGCGCACGGTGGCTTCGGCCATGGATGACGGCGAAGAACGCCTTCGCGCCCGCATCGCACTCGCTTTTGCAGCCCTCGCGCTCCCGGTTTCACCACCGACTGCGCGTGCGGCACGCCGCAATCTCGAATATGAACTGAAGCGCCAGATCCTGCCTGACGGCGGCCATGTTTCGCGCAACCCTTTGACTATTCTCGAACTGCTGGCTGACCTTCTGCCGCTGCGCCAGACCTACGCCAATGGCACGGAATCACCGCCCAAAGCATTGATCGAAGCCGTCGAGCGTATGTTGCCAGCACTTCGCTTTTTCCGTCATCAGGACGGCAGCCTTGCACTGTTCAACGGCGTCGGCCCGACCATGTCGGAACGCATCATCTCGGTTCTGCGCCATGATGAAACCGCAGGCTCACCGCTGACCCATGCGCCCTATTCCGGTTATGAACGCCTGTCGATGGGTTCCACCACGATCATCGCCGATACGGGTTTGCCGCCACCGGTTACCTCTTCGCGCGATGCCCATGCAGGCTGTCTCGCCTTTGAAATGTCCTCCGGACGTCAGCGCTATATCGTCAATTCCGGCGTCGACCGCTTTGGTCCACCGGAATTTCGTCCATTGGGACGCTCGACCGCCGCACACTCGACCGCAACCATCAACGACACATCATCCTGCCGTTTCAGCTTGAATGCAGGCCTTTCCAACATGATCGGCACACCGATCATTGCGGGACCGACCAAAGTGCAGCGTGATCGTGTGGAAGACATGGGCCGACAAGGGTTTGTGGCAAGCCATGACGGTTATGTTCGGCTTTTTGGAATTTTCCACGAGCGCCGCGCAGTGCTCTCGCACAATGGCAGTGTCATTCAGGGTGCCGACCGTTTCTATCGTGGCGATGCCAAGGCTTTGAAAGCCAACGGGCGCGATAACATCGCCGTGCGTTTTCATATCCACCCTTCTGTCGATATCTCATTTGATGAAAATGGTCTGATTATCTTGAGTGCGCCCCATGACGACACATGGGCTTTTTCCTGCTTCGAAGTGGCGCCACAGCTGGAAGACAGTATCTTCTTCGCCGGCTTCCGCGGGCCTGTGACATCAAAGCAAATTGTGCTGTCTTTCCCGGCCTCTGACCTGCCGGAAGTGAACTGGCAATTCAGCCGTGTCGCCATCGGAAGCTATGCTTAACTGGCTTCACGCCCCCACGGATTTATGAACAATCTCTTGCACTCCCCGGCCTTCGAGAGTCGACAAGAGATTGGCTTAAGCACAGAAACCCACATCTCTGCAGTTTTCGGGTGTTTTGAGGTATGATTCGTTCCTCTCCTGTGCTAACTCGCAGCCGTCCACCCTTCCTGAACGCTTATGTTTCAGCAACGAAGAGACCAACTCCCTATGGCTGTCAGCTCCAAGCATATTCCCGCTCCCGATCTTCATCGGGTGCGCCGCGCCCTCCTTTCCGTGTCCGACAAGACCGGCCTCATTGATTTCGCCAAAGCACTTCACGCAAACGGCGTTGAAATCCTTTCGACAGGCGGCACCGCCAAGTCGATTGCCGCAGAAGGCATTCCTGTAAAGGACGTTTCGGAAGTCACCGGCTTTCCGGAAATCATGGATGGACGCGTGAAGACGCTGCACCCATCAGTGCACGGCGGCCTGCTTGCAGTGCGCAACGATCCTGAACATATCGCAGCCATGGAAGCACACGGCATTGGCGGTATCGATCTTGCCGTCATCAATCTTTATCCGTTTGAAGAAGTCCGCTTCAAGGGCGGCGACTACGACACTACTGTTGAAAATATCGACATTGGTGGGCCGGCCATGATCCGCGCTTCGGCAAAGAACCATGCCTATGTGGCAACAGTTGTCGATCCGGCTGACTATGCGGACGTTGTAGCCGAGCTCGAAAAGAACGAAGGATCGCTCCCGATTTCTTTCCGTAAAAAGCTCGCAGCCAAGGCATTCTCGCGCACTGCCGCTTATGATGCAGCCATTTCCAACTGGTTTGCCGAAGCAATCAATGAAGAAACTCCGACCCACCGTTCGGTTGCTGGCAAGCTGCACTCTGTCATGCGCTATGGTGAAAACCCACATCAGACTGCTGGCTTTTACCTGACCGGCGAACAGCGCCCTGGTGTTGCCACAGCAACCCAGCTTCAGGGCAAGCAGCTTTCCTATAACAACATCAATGACACCGATGCGGCTTTCGAACTCGTTGCCGAGTTTGACCCGGCCCGCACCGCAGCCGTTGCCATCATCAAGCACGCCAATCCTTGCGGCGTGGCAGAAGCTGCAACCATCACCGAAGCTTATCTCAAGGCACTGGCCTGCGATCCGGTTTCAGCCTTCGGCGGTATTGTTGCGCTTAATAAAACACTTGATGAGGCTGCAGCCGAAGAAATCGTCAAGATTTTCACCGAAGTCATCATCGCACCAGACGCGACCGAAGGCGCACAGGCTATCGTTGCGGCCAAGAAGAACCTGCGTCTTCTGGTAACAGGTGGACTGCCTGACCCGCGCGCCAAAGGCATTGCGGCCAAGACAGTTGCTGGCGGCCTGCTGGTTCAGTCGCGCGACAATGGCGTCGTTGACGATCTTGATCTGAAAGTCGTGACCAAGCGCTCCCCAAGCGAAGCCGAACTCAACGACATGAAGTTTGCTTTCCGCGTTGGCAAGCACGTGAAGTCGAACGCTATCGTTTACGTTAAGAACGGCGCAACGGTCGGCATCGGCGCAGGCCAGATGAGCCGTGTAGATTCAGCTCGTATCGCTGCCCGCAAGGCTGAAGATGCAGCCGAAGCAGCTGGTCTTGCAGAGCCGCTGACCAAGGGCTGTGTTGTCGCTTCCGACGCGTTCTTCCCGTTTGCCGATGGTCTGCTGTCTGCTGTCCAGGCAGGCGCCACGGCGGTTATCCAGCCGGGCGGCTCGATGCGTGACGATGAAGTCATTGCTGCGGCTGACGAACATGGCATTGCCATGGTGATGACCGGTATGCGTCACTTCCGTCACTAATACAGCAATCTATATTGAACGCAAAAGCCCCGGCAACACTATGTTGCCGGGGCTTTTTCTTTGAGTTCTTGGTAAGCTGGGTAGATTTTCGCAAACGAAAGTGCACCCTATTAATTAGCCTGCAAATCTTATCAAAGAGGCGGGATAATCGCTCTAAAATACCCCTATTGCTTTCGTTTGATATTCATATTATTTCGATTAAGTTCATTTAACGTATAAATGAAATAAGGGATGTCAGTAAAAAAGCATTGGGAGTGCTGCAATACGGGCCTGAATTATGTTGAAGTGGCCACCTGCTCAAAAAGAGCACAGTGGCTTTTGGAGAGACGCATATATTCATTCGAAATTAGCGAAAATGGGTTGCAACGGACATACATATTCGCATCCTGACAAGATCTCTGCCATTCGAGCGGGAGGAGCATAGTAAATGACACAGTTCGTCGGTTCCATCGATCAGGGAACCACCAGTTCACGTTTTATCATTTTTGACCGGAACGGCGACATTATCGCCATGGACCAGCGAGAACACGAGCAGATTTACCCGAAGGCTGGCTGGGTCGAACACGGCGCCAATGAAATCTGGCGCAACACGCAGCATGTCATCGCCGCGACCTTGAAGAAAGCCAACCTCAAAGCTTCCGATATCGCATCGGTCGGCATCACCAACCAGCGCGAAACCACGCTTTTGTGGGACAGGAAAACCGGCGCACCGCTTTACAATGCCATTGTCTGGATGGACACACGCACGGACGAGCTGGTCGATCATTTTGTGAAAGATGGCGGCGCAGATCGTCTCCGCGATAAGACCGGACTGCCGATCTCGACTTATTTCTCAGGCCTTAAACTGCGCTGGATACTCGATAATGTTCCCGGTGCGCGCGAGAAGGCAGAAGCAGGCGATGCGTTATTCGGCACGATGGATAGCTGGCTTGTCTGGAACCTCACCGGCGGCGCAAAAGGCGGCATTCACATCACCGACGTAACCAATGCGTCACGCACGCAGTTGATGGACTTGTCTACGCTCGAATGGGACGAGGAAATCCTGCGGCTATTCGATATTCCCGCAGCTTGCCTGCCGGAAATTCGTTCTTCCAGTGAAATCTATGGCGAGATTACCCTACCCGCGCTTGTCAATGTCAAGCTTGCAGGCATTCTAGGCGATCAGCAGGCAGCCCTTTTCGGTCAGGCCTGCCTTGAGCCAGGCGAAGCCAAGAACACCTATGGCACCGGCTGCTTCATGCTGATGAATACCGGCGAGAAACTGGTTCCATCCACCTACGGGCTTCTAACGACTATTGCCTATCAGCTTGGTGACCAAAAGCCGGTCTATGCGCTGGAAGGCTCCATCGCGATCACCGGCGCACTGGTGCAATGGATGCGTGATAATCTCGGCATCATCAAAACCAGTGGCGACATTGAAACACTGGCGCGCACCGTCGAAGACAATGGCGATGTCTATTTTGTTCCTGCCTTCTCCGGCCTTTACGCACCGCGCTGGGAAGATTCCGCGCGTGGCATCATTGCCGGTCTGACCCGCTTTGCAAACAAGGGCCATATTGCCCGCGCAGCACTCGAAGCAAGCTGCTATCAAGTCCGCGAAGTGCTGGAAGCCATGGTGAAGGACTCTGGTGTCGAAATCACCGAATTACGCGCCGATGGCGGCATGACCATCAACGAGCTTCTCATGCAGTTCCAGTCCGACATCCTGAATGTACCTGTCGTGCGTCCCAAGATCATCGAAACCACAGCACTTGGAGCAGCCTATGCGGCTGGTCTTGCCGTTGGCTACTGGAGATCGACAAACGACATTATCGAAAACTGGCAAGTCGGTCAGCGCTGGCATCCCAAGATGACATCAAAGGAACGAACCCGCCTGTTCACCTCGTGGGAAAAGGCCGTTCAGCGCTCGCTCAACTGGGTCGATTGAGGTTTACGAAACCGGCCGGATCAATCGGCCGTCGCATGATAGCAAAATATATTTTTAGACAGCCGGTGAGCGTTGCTGCCCACCGGACAGCTTTTCAGCATCAAATTATTCTCGGAGCAGATAATGAGTCATGGCTTTATCGGAGAGTTTCTCGGCACAATGGTGCTTATCCTGCTGGGCGACGGCGTCGTCGCCAATGTGCTTCTCGCTAAATCCAAAGGTCAGAACTCTGGCTGGATTGTGATTACGGCAGGCTGGGGCTTTGCTGTTCTGTGTGGTGTCATGGTTGCGGTTTCAGCAGGTGCCGCAGGCCATCTCAATCCCGCTGTAACATTGGCCTTATATGCTGCAGGTACGTTTCCCGCTGTTGATGTACTGCCTTACATAGCCGCACAAATGCTTGGTGCATTCGCAGGAGCGATACTCGTTTATCTTGCCTATTTACCCCATTGGAAACCCACTGAAGACAAGGGTATCAAGCTTGCTGTTTTCAGCACAGGCCCGGCCATCCGCAACATCCCGGCCAATTTCATCACTGAAATCATAGGCAGCTTCGTGCTTGTATTCGTGGTCATTGCCATTGGTGCAAAGGCTGTTGGTGCAACAGGCGTACTGGGTCCGCTGATGGTTGGCCTGCTTGTCTGGGCGCTTGGCGTTTCGCTGGGCGGCCCCACCGGCTATGCAATTAATCCAGCGCGCGACCTCGGGCCACGCATTGCGCATGCTCTCTTGCCCATTCCGGGTAAAGGCGGTTCGGATTGGTCCTATGCCTGGGTGCCCGTTGCAGCACCCATAGTTGGCGGGCTTGTCGCCATTGCCTGTGCCAAAGCCGCAGGCATGATGTGAGCGTTTAAAAGCAGCGCGCTTGGCGCGCTGCGTTCCTTATCTGTCCGCAGGATATGGGGTTCTCGCAGTCAGCACCAAACCAACGGCAAAAAACAATACCAATACCGACATACCCAATGCCGCTGAATGCGTGAGTGCCGTAACACTTGCCACCAGGAACGGGCCGAGGAAGCTGGTCGCTCTTCCGGCCAACGCATAGATGCCAAAATATCGACCCGACTCTTCCGGCTTGATACTGCGTGCGAACCACGAGCGGGACGACGCCTGCACTGGGCCAAAGGCCGCCCCCATCATGATGCCGTAAATCAGATAGGCATGCTCGGCAGCGGTCGCGAACAATCCCTGAGCAGCCGTATACTCCAGTGCCACCATGCCAAACAGCATGTAATCCTTTCCAGTCGAAACAATGCCGATGGAGGCGAGAAACAGCAATACGAGTGAAATCATCACGATCACTTTGGAGCCAAAACGTGCATCCATGCGGCTCGCAACAAGGCAACTGAAAATCGCCATGACATTGGTTATCATGCCGAAAAGACCGATCTCCGTGATCGACCAATGGAACATTGATGCGGCATAGCCTGCACCCAAGGCAATGATGGCGTTGACGCCATCCTGATAAATCATGCGGGCAATCAGAAACCGTGCAACGCCTGGACGCTTGCGTACTTCGCCCAATGTCGCCTTTAACTCCGACAGACCTTTGCCAAGCGCCTGTCGCAGAGGCTTTCCACGCGCCTGATCGGGTGTGAACAAAAACATCGGCAGAACGAAAATCAGATACCAGATGGCGGAAATCGGCCCCGTGATACGGGCATCTTCTCCCTGGACCGGGTCCAGCCCAAAGAGGGGTTTCATACCGATGATCGTTTTGCCGGTTTCAGGTGAAGCCGCAAGACAAAAGACGACGAAGATCAAAACAATCATGCCGCCCAGATAACCAAGTCCCCAAGCGAGATTGGAAACTCTGCCTATATCCTCACGCGGCACGAGACGTGGCATCATGGAATCGTTGAAGACAATAGAAAATTCCGCAGAAACCATCGCTATGCTGAAGGCAAGCAATACCCAGAACAGATTGGCTCCGGGTACTGCAAACCAAAGCGTCATCAGACTGACGATCTTGAGAACCGCAAAGAACGCGATCCAAGGCTTTCGCGCACCGGTCTGATCGGCAATAGAACCCAGAATGGGTGATAGAATTGCGATGGCAAAGCCGGCCGCAGCAAAGCCATAGCCCCAGGCAATCTGCCCCGCCTCAGGCGTTTCAGCCATGCGTGAAATGAAATAAGGGCCGAAGATAAAAGTGATGACAACTGTAAAAAAGGGCTGTGCCGCCCAGTCGAAAAATATCCAGCCCCATACGCCGCGTCGAGAAGCATAACCTCTCGCGCTCACAGATTGATCGCTCAATGAATTGCTCCTTGCCCCCGATGCTTGAAGCTGCTCCTTCATAATTAAGCTGGACCTTATACTGCGCTGCTAAAGCCCACAATAAACAAAAAGGGGCGACCGAAGCCGCCCCTTTAACCCAGAGTTGTCGTGGCTTACTGAGTTAAATCAGACATAAGCCCCGCAGCAACGGCCAGCCGAGACACGGTCAGATCACCGCCCTCGGTCAAAGCAACCATACGGTTCTTGACCTGATCGATGCGTGCTGCATCTTCAGCGAACCATGTTGCCGCCGGATCCTTATCCTTCCCGTGCTTCTTGAGCGCTGCAATCGTGATACCACGTGCCGCTTGCGTGATCGTATCGCTCGCACGCGACAATGCCAGACCGTCATAATAATCTGTGACGGGGATGGTACGTGCCGCTTCCTCGATACGACCGATGCGGAAGGCTTCCGAAACACCAAAATAGGTCTTGGCGGTCGCCACCAGATCAGCAGACGCAAGATGCGCAATCAAAGCAATATCTGGCATGATGCCTGCAAGCTGCAGATTGGCCAGACGCTGAGCAAGCTTCTCAGGCGCGCCCTTCTCGACGAAGGCTGCCTTGTCTGCCTGTACGGCCTCGATGAGGTAGTCTGGCATCAGGCCATCGAAGCGTGGCTCAAGAGCTGCACGTGCCGTCGTGATCGTGTTCACTAGTTCTGTGAGATTGGCTCGCGTTGTATCGTTGCGGAGCACCCAAGCGGTGGTCGACAGCAGCATTTCACCAACCAGATGATAGAACTGGTTCTGCACATCGCCCGTCACCTTGTTATCAAGCGCATCGATGGCATCATAAATCGCATTGATCTCGAAGCCATCACGCACTGCCACATAAGCCCGCACGATATCGGCAGCCGACTTGCCCGTCGTATCAGCCAGACGGCTGATGAAGGTGATGCCCCCACGATTGATGACATCATTAGCCAGCAAAGTAGCAACAATTTCCCGCTTCAGACGGTGGTTGGAAATTTCCTCGGCATAGTTTTTGACCATGCGCTTGGGGAAATAACCGAACAGCAGCTGATCAAAATAAGGCTCGTCCGGAAGCCTGCTTGCTACCAGATCATCCGATAACGACAGTTTGGCATAGGCAAGCAACACAGCAAGTTCTGGACGTGTCAGCGGTTGACCAGATTTCTGGCGTTCATTCAGAAGCGCATCCGAAGGCAGATACTCAACCTTGCGGTCAAGCAGCTTTCGGGTTTCCAGCTCGGCCATGAAGCGTGCCTGATAAGGCAGCTCTGTAAGGCCCTGACGTTCGCTCAAGGAAAGCGCGAGCGGCTGCAGATAATTGTTACGCAGCACCAGCTCCGAAACCTCATCCGTCATGCTTACCAGCAGCTTGTCGCGTGCAGGACGCTTCAACTTACCCGAACGCATTGCCGCGGCCAGTGCGATCTTGATGTTGACCTCGACGTCCGAGCAATTCACGCCTGCTGAATTGTCGATAGCGTCGGTATTGCTGCGGCCGCCAGTAAGCGCATATTCGATACGGCCGCGCTGCGTGACGCCAAGATTTGCACCTTCGCCAATCACCCGCGCCCGCACTTCAGAACCCGTGATACGAATTGCATCATTGGCTCGGTCACCAACCTGAGCATCCGTTTCCGCCGTCGAACGGATATAGGTACCAATGCCGCCGAACCACAGAAGATCGACCTGCGCCTTCAGGATCGTCGTCATAATCTCCTGAGGCGATGCTGTGGTTTTGCTAAGGCCGATAGCTTTTGCAGCTTCTGCCGACAGCGTAATCGTCTTCTGGCTGCGACTATAGACGCCACCACCAGCCGAAAGCTTCGAACGATCATAATCCTGCCAGCTTGAACGCGGCAGATCGAACAGACGCTTGCGCTCTGCAAAACCGTCTGCAGGAACCGGATCGGGATCGATGAAGATGTCGCGATGATCAAATGCGGCAACAAGCCTGATCTGCTCCGACAACAACATACCATTACCGAACACGTCGCCCGACATATCGCCCACACCCGCAACCGTGAACGGCTCGGTCTGAATATCCTTGTCGAACTCACGGAAATGCCGCTTCACGGCTTCCCATGCTCCACGCGCGGTAATCGCCATGCCCTTGTGGTCGTAACCGGCAGAGCCGCCCGATGCGAAAGCATCGTCCAGCCAGAAATCGTGCGCCTGACTGATCGCGTTAGCTGTATCCGAGAAGGTAGCTGTGCCTTTGTCGGCAGCAACAACGAAATAAGGATCGTCATTGTCATGACGCACGACTTCCGCAGGCGGCACAACATCATTGTCATGGATGTTATCGGTGACCGACAGAAGCGTAGAGATGAAAACCTTATAGGCATCACGACCGGCTTCGAACACCGCATTGCGATCGCCGCCAACCGGCAGACGCTTCGGATAGAAGCCGCCCTTGGCACCCACTGGCACAATCACCGCATTCTTGACCTGCTGGGCCTTCACAAGACCCAAGACTTCTGTGCGGTAATCTTGTGCGCGGTCCGACCAGCGTAGGCCACCGCGCGCAACAGCGCCAAAGCGAAGGTGAACGCCTTCCACTTCAGGACCATAAACAAAGATTTCGCGATATGGACGCGGATCAGGCAGCCCTTCCACAAGCCGTGGATTGAGCTTGAACGCAAAGGTCACGCGTGGCTTGCCTTCGCCATCCGGCTGATAGGCATTGGTACGTAACGTGGCTTCGATCAGATTACGGAAACGACGCAGTATCTGGTCGTCATCAATGCTCGGTACTCCGAGCAGTGCCGTTTCGATACCATCAACCAGCTTCTTTTCTGCAGATTCGCGACGCTTGGCCGATGGGTTAAAGCGCAAGTCAAACAGCGAATAAAGGTCGCTGGCGATTTCTGGATAGCGGTTTAATGCGGCTGCGATAAAGCCCTGCGAATAGGCGATACCTGCCTGTTGCAGATAACGGCCATAAGAGCGCAGGATCATGATCTGGCGCGCGGTCAGACGTGCTGTCTGCACCAGTGCGTTATAGCCGTCATTATCCGCCAGCCCATCCCAGACATTGCGGAACACATCTTCCAGCATCTCGCCATCGTCAGACAGATCGACCGGAGCACCATAGGCGTTCACAAGCTGCATATCATGGACATAGACCGGAGCGCTGTCTTTGCCTGCTTGCGGCAAATCAATGGTCTGCTCACTGACGACACGGAAGCCCATGTTTTCCAGAAGCGGCACCCGCTGCGACAACACAACCGGCGCACCATGATGATAAAGCTTCAGCGAAACCGCATCCGGCCCATCGGTGCGATAGCGATAGAAGTCCACGAAAAGCGGTGCCTCGGCACTGAGGCCAGCTATGCGCTCTGCGTCAATCAGGGCTTCAGGTGCAGTGAAGATTTCTCGATAAGATTGCGGGAAGCTTGCAGCTAATGCGACAGTCTTCGCATCCGCACTATCCGAGCTTTCGCGCACCGCGTCTTCCCAAGTGCGCACGATGGCACGCACTTCCGCCTCCAGTTCTTCGCGATCCACATGTGGCGTCGAGCGCTCATGACGGCGGATGACGAACTGCACACGGGTCAGGCCGTTTTGCAGAAAAACCGGATGGAATTCGAAGCTGTCACCACTGTAAATCTCGACGAGATAACGACCGATCTTCTCACGCACGACCGAGTCATAACGGTCACGCGGGATGTAGACCAGCACAGTTGCGAAGCGGCCAAAGCGATCAAGGCGCGGAACGGCGCGCACACGCGGACGCTCACCCAATGCCAGGATCAATTCGGCATTGGCCGTCAGGCTTTCCGTATCGATCTGGAAAAGCTCATCGCGTGGATATTCTTCAAGCACATTGATAAGTGCCTTGCCCGAATGATCTTCGCGGTTAAAGCCGAGATGCTTGATAACTGCGTCGGCTTTGGAGCGAATGAAAGGAATACCCGCGACCGAGCTCGTGTAGGCAACGGAGGTGAACAGTCCGACGAGACGAAGTTCGCCGATGGCTTCACCTTTCGGACCAAAAATCTTCACGCCGACATAATCAAGATAAGACCGGCGATGGACCAGCGAAAGCGAATTTGCCTTGGTCACGATCAGTGGTTCATTGCTGTCGAGGAAGTCGGTGATTTCGCGTGGTGTCACCGTGTCGTCGTCATCCTTGCGGAGGATACGCACTTCGCTGTCGTTCAGGATACCCAGTGTTTCCTTGACAGGAACCAGTTCGCGGTTGTCCCCCTTGCCCTTGAAGGTCAGCTCACGCATGCCGAGGAAGATGAAACGATCATCGCGCAGCCATTCGAGAAAGGCGATTGCTTCCGGCATTGCGGCATTACCCGTCAATTCCTGAACCCGCTTGTAATCGGCGATAGCGCCATCAAGGCGCTTCATCATCGGCTTCCAGTCGCTGACAGCGGAACGGACTTGTCCGAGCACACGCTTGATCGCGGCGGTCAGATTAGCTTTCGCCTGCTTGTCGAGTGCTGGCAGATGAATCTGCACAAGGCTTACGCGCTCAACGCCCTTGGCGGGTGCGAGCTGCGATGCTTCGCCTAGAATTGTGAGGTCGTCTTTTTCCCGCTCGATATCGAAAACCGGGTGCACGACCATAAAAATCTGGCTGACATGATCGTTCAGCTCACCCATGATTGAGTCGAGCAGGAACGGCATATTGTCGTTGACGATGGTGATGACGCTGACGGGGCGGCCATGGCGTTCGATGCTGTTATCGACGCTGATAATACTCTTGCCCTTACGATAGGATTGAAGCGCCTCGTAGCCATATTGGGCAGATTTATCGAGCGCTGCAGCATCGTAGGCCGCAAGATCTTCGGGCGGAGCCCATTCGAAGAGAAGCTGCGAAAACGCGGTTAGCGCCTTTGACTTTCCTCCCTTCCTCTCCTCCTTGCTTGCCTTGGAACCTTTAATTTTGCTCGACCGATCCTGCTTTGCAGTCACGTCGGATACTCCTGTCATGATGGCAATGCGCGCCAAACTAGCAGATTGGGTATCCGTTTCGATGACAAATCGTTGAAAACAACCAAAAATTTCCGTGAAAGTCAGAAAACTCGCATCTAATCCATTTAATTTGGAACAAAACTTCGAAAACTCTCCGGGAAATTTCGAAATATGCCGTTTCGCTTCGCGTCAATCACACTTCAGGTGACACAACAGGTTTACGTAAGCGTCATAACAGCTAAATTTTGCCACAAATCAGGGGCGAATCTGAGCCGTGAAAATCCCGATCAAAGCTCGATCAAATGATCGTCCAGCTCGTTGATATCATTGTCACCAGCGGGGAAATGTTTCTCCAGCAACAAGCCTGCCTGACCAATGGCCAATACGAAACCTTCGGCTACTTCCTTGCGTGAAGCATGATGGATGAGGGTTGCAACAATCCCGTTCCATTCTTCCTGCTCGACCCGCGCGTGAATGCCTGCATCGGCGATAACCTCGGCGTAATGCTCCGCCATAGAGACAAAAAGCAGGATACCGGTGCGGTGTTCTGTGATGTGCACATTGCGCGCTAAAAACTGCTGCAATGCATTGAGATGGGCGCGTTTATAGCGAATGCGGCGCGGCACCAGCAACATACGGATCGAAGGCAGAAACCAGAGAACCAGCATCGCCGAAATGAAAGCGGCCAGAATAGCGAGACCAAACATCGGTAGCCGGATATCGAACCAGTACCAATGCGCGAGAAATGCAAGAATGACCGAGGTTATGAGAATGCCGCAGGTTGCAACGAAGCCCGCAGCAAAGAAATAATCATCACTGGAACGCGCCAGAACGGCATAGATTTCGCCGCTCGTATTGGCCTCGGCATCGCGGATCGCATGAGCGATACGCTTGTGATCTTGTCCGCCGATTAGGTTTTTACCTGTCACAGATTCCTCCCCTACCAGCTACCCGAAGCGCCGCCGCCGCCTGACGAACCACCGCCGCCAGAAAAGCCGCCACCGCCACTACCGCCTGATGACCATCCACCGCCACCGCCGGAGAAACCGCCGCCGCCAGACCCGCCGCGTGAGTTGAAATCGACCACCATACCCAGCCAGCGATACTTACCGGGACCGATCTTGCGCCCAAAGATTGGCGTCAGGATCGCCATGCCAAAGCCTCCGAAGAAGATCAGGCACCAAAAAGTGATGAAAACGACAAAAATCCAATCGACGTCGTCGGAACCAGAACTTGTCTGAACGTTGCGTTTTGCACGCGCTTCAAGCTCAGCTGCATCACCGGAAAGCACCGACAAAATCCCGTCAACGCCTTGAACCACACCACCGGAATAATCTCCGGCGCGAAACGCCGGAATGATCGTACCATTGATGATGACGCTCGAAAGCGCATCCGTCATCGTGCCTTCGAGGCCATATCCGACCTCAATGCGCACTTTTCGATCATTGGGTGCTACGACCAGCAGGATGCCATTATTTTCCTGGCGTTGACCCAGCGCCCAGGCCCTGAACAAGCGATTGGAATAGGTTTCTATATCCTCGCCATTCAGGCTCGGAACCGTCACCACCACCACTTGATCGGACGATTTCGCTTCAAAATCGGCGAGTTTTTGCGTGAGTTGCTGCCGTGCTGTCGGGTCAATAATACCGGCTGCATCAACCACGCGCCCGGTCAAAACTTGCGCAGGCTTTGCCGTGTCCTGCGCATTTGCACCCACCGCCGCAAAGACCGCAAACAGAAGCGCGACAAAAGCAAACAGGTTTCGCAGCCGGTTCAGGCCGCGAAACGCCGCACGCATGGGAAGCAAAGCTGCCACGGAAAACCCGATCAATTGTTAAAGTTGACCTGGGGTGCTGTCTGGCTTCCCGCATCCGCACTGAATGTCTGCATCGGCGCAGCATCGCGGTACCAGATCCATGTCCAGATCATCGTCGGCATGGTGCGGATCGCCGTATTATATACACGTACCGCTTCGATATAATCCCGGCGCGCTACGGCAATACGGTTTTCGGTGCCTTCCAGCTGCGATTGCAACGCGAGGAAATTCTGGTTGGCTTTGAGGTCGGGGTAGCGCTCTACAACCACCATCAGGCGTGAAAGCGCGCTGGTAAGGTTGGCCTGATTATCCTGAAACTGCTTGAAGAGTTCAGGGTTATTGAGCGTTTCCGGCGTAATTTGCACCTGTGTCGCCTTGGCACGCGCATCAATTACCGCCTGAAGAGTTTCCTTTTCATGAGCGGCATAGCCCTTCACGGTTTCGACCAGATTAGGTACGAGATCGGCACGGCGCTGATACTGGTTCTGCACTTCGCTCCATGCAGCCTTGGCCTTTTCTTCATTGGTCGGAATGGTGTTAAAACCACAGGCCGAAAGTAGCGGCACAAGGACCGCAAGCCCAAGAGCTATGAAAATGCGGCGACCCAATATTGAAAGTGAGAAAGAACGGATAGCGGTCACGGCCGACATGGTGTTCTCCTGAAAAAGGCGCCTTCTAAGCGCCTGACTAATTCTTCTTGAGCCCGCATATCTGTGTTCACGAGAATGCGAGCCGTCAAATCAATAAGATAGACGAAATTTGCTCGTCGTCCAGCCCGTTTACCGAAAGCAACCAGAGGCTACGTGAAAGCCGGCTTCAAGCATTTCACCGACGATTCAAATCGGGGAGTAAGCTCAGTCATTATTAGGATGTTGACTTAGTCAACATATTGGATATTGATTGTGTCAACATACGGAGGCGCCGCACGTGGCGTAAAGAGGCATGAAACAGACGGACAACCAAACCGACATCGGCACGTTGCGTGCCTTCAACCGTACCTACACCCGCCGCCTCGGCTTGCTGAATGCACATCTCGACAACAGCCCGTTCACGCTGACCGAAGCGCGCATTCTCTATGAAATCGCGCACCGCCCGGCGCCTACAGCGGCGGACATCATGCGCGCTCTCGATCTCGACCGTGGCCAACTCAGCAGGACGCTCAAGCGCTTCTCCGAACGTGGATTGATCGAAACATCGCAGCATCCCGAAGGCGGGCGCAGCCGTCCGATACAACTGACGGAGATGGGACGGAGAACATTCGCAGCATTGGAACGAAACACCTGCGAGGCCGTGGGCGAACTGCTCGATGAATTGCGACCGGATCAGCGCAAGGACCTGCTGACGGCGGCAGGAACGATCACGCGCTTATTCGACAAACAAGAGCGTGCTGAAGTGCAGCTGCGTAACTTGCGTCCTGGCGATCTGGGTTGGATCATCCATCGGCAGGCTGTGCTCTATACGGATGAATACGGTTGGAACAGCGACTACGAGGCACTCGTCTCCCGTATCATAGCCGATTTCATGGAATCCTTCGATCCAGACCACGATGCCGCGTGGGTGGCCGAAAACGATGGACGCATCGTGGGATCGGTATTTCTGGTACGAGGCGACAGACCGAAACTGGGCAAGCTACGCCTGCTCTATGTAGAACCGGAGACGCGAGGCTCTAGCGTAGGTGCCAAGCTTGTGAACACTTGTATTGAACATGCGCGCAAGGTCGGCGATGACCGCCTCACACTATGGACGAACGATATATTGAAGGCAGCCCGGCGTCTTTATGAACGAGCTGGTTTCCGACTTATCGACGAAAAGCCACACCATTCTTTCGGTGCAGATCTCATTGGCCAGACATGGGAGCTGGATCTCTAAAGCATGTCGCAGTTAAATGGATTCATTTAACGTTCGCGAACATGCGACAATCAAAAGAATCTAGAGCGAGCACCATGGGTGCGATTAAACGCGACACGCTCTACAGCATAAATCCTTAAACTTGAATCAGTTTAAGGTAAAACTATGCTGTAAATATAAAGTGTTAGAGCGACCTTTGTGCGCCCAAGAGGGCGCACGGCGCTCTAGAACGCATCCGGCCTCTTTGGGCAATCCTGTGGCAGCACATAAAAAAAGCGGCAGATTGCTCCGCCGCTTTTTTCCAATCGCGAATTGCGAAAAATTATTCGCTTGCAGCTTCTTCAGCAGGAGCGGCAGCTGCTGCGGCCGCAGCTTCAGCAGCAGCGGCAGCCTTGGCTGCTGCATCTTCTTCAGCCTGCTTGGCGAGAGCGAGACGCTCCTGAGCCTTCTTGCCTGGCTCACCCTTGGTCAGGTTGCTGCGTTCTGGGCGCTTTGCAAGACCAGCCTGGTCGAGGAAGCGAAGAACGCGGTCGGTTGGCTGTGCGCCCTGCGAAATCCAATGCTGGATGCGGTCGCCATCGAGCTTTACGCGTTCAGCGTCCTTGGCAAGCATTGGGTTCCATGCACCAACGGTTTCGATGAAACGGCCGTCGCGTGGAGCGCGAGCATCAGCAACAACGATGTGGTAGTAAGGACGCTTCTTGGAGCCAGCGCGGGCGAGACGGATCTTAAGAGCCATTTTTTCTTTCCTTTAGACAAAAGTTCTACCCTGACGGGCAATTGGTTAATCCGGTAGAGCATTTCCAGCAAAAGTGCGAAGCGGTTTTGCGTCGGATAATGCGTAAATTAAACAAACAGAGTGGTTTCATTTTCACTGAAACCGCTCTGTTCGGTTATTCAGTTTCCGCTGTGGTTGGCAGCGGCATGCTCATGGTGCCGTATGACTTCCTTCACGATAAAGTTCAGGAATTTTTCGGCAAAATCTGGGTCGAGATGGGCATCAACAGCGAGGCCACGAAGGCGCTCGACCTGACGCTTCTCACGAGCCGGGTCAGCAGCAGCAAGGCCGCGCTCGGCTTTCAAGACACCTACAGCCTTGGTGCAGCGAAACCGCTCCGCAAGCATGTGGATGAGTGCTGCATCGATATTATCGATGGACGCGCGCAAGGACAGAAGTTCAGCGGGTACGGTGTTCTGTTCGTCGGCCATGATACTCACTTCTTCTTAGGTAGCCCGGGGAGACCACCACCAAGACCAGGAAGCTTAGGTCCACCTAAACCGGGCAATCCTGGAAGACCGCCGCCTTTGGTTAGACCAGCTGCTTCCGCCTGTTTGGCCAGCGCTTCGAGCTGCTTGGGATCCATCTTGGAGAGATCAGGCATGCCACCCATACCACCACCAAGACCACCAAGCCCCATCTTGCCAGCCAGACCGCCCATCATCTGCTTCATCATTCCGCCCTTGCCCTTGCCCATGACTTTCATCATGTCGGCCATCTGTCGGTGCATCTTGAGAAGCTTGTTGATGTCGGCAGCATTCGTGCCTGAACCTTTGGCGATGCGCTGCTTGCGGCTATGCTTGAGAAGGTCTGGATTGGCGCGTTCGGCTTTGGTCATCGAACCGATGATTGCGATCTGACGATCAAATACCTTGTCGTCAAGACCGGCTGCCGCCGCCTTGTCCTTCATTCCGCCCATGCCGGGCATCATACCCATGATGCTGCCCATGCCACCGAGCTTTTTCATCTGGCCAAGCTGGTCAGCAAGATCATTGAGATCAAACTTGCCCGACTGCATCTTCTTGGCCATCGCTGCAGCTTTTTCCGCATCGATGTTTTCGGCAGCTTTTTCGACGAGCGAAACAATGTCGCCCATGCCGAGAATACGGTCGGCAATACGCTTGGGATAGAACTCCTCAAGCGCATCCATCTTTTCGCCGGTGGCGATCAGCTTGATCGGCTTGCCAGTAATGGCACGCATCGAAAGTGCTGCGCCGCCACGGCCATCACCATCCATACGGGTCAGAACGATACCGGTAATGCCAACGCGCTCATCAAAGTTGCGTGCCAGATTGACGGCGTCCTGACCAGTGAGGCTATCGGCTACGAGCAGAATTTCATGCGGATTGGCGGCTTTGCGGATATCCGCCATTTCCACCATCAGCGGCTCGTCGATATGCGTACGGCCTGCGGTATCTAGGATGACCACATCATGACCGCCAAGTTTCGCAGCCTGAACGGCGCGCTTGGCAATCTCGACGGGCGACTGACCAGCAATGATCGGCAGTGTATCAACAGACGTCTGAATGCCGAGCTGACGGAGCTGTTCCTGCGCTGCCGGACGACGCGTATCAAGCGACGCCATCAGCACCTTCTTGCGCTGACGCTCCGTGAGGCGCTTGGAAAGCTTACCGGTGGTGGTCGTCTTACCCGAACCCTGCAAACCAACCATCATAATGACGACAGGTGCAGGCGCATTCAGATCAACCGTGACACCTTCAGTGCCCAGCATTTCGATAAGCTCGTCGTGGACGATCTTGACGACCATCTGACCGGGCTTGATGCTCTTGAGGATTTCCGCACCGACAGCCTTTTCGCGGACCTTGTCAGTGAACGAACGAACCACTTCCAGCGAGACGTCGGCTTCAATCAGCGCACGACGCACTTCGCGCAGCGCAGCCGTCACGTCGCTTTCAGAGAGAGCGCCGCGTCCGGTCAAGCCGTTCAGAATGGAGCCAAGACGCTCCTGAAGTGATTCAAACATCGAATTTCCTTTTAATCCGAGAGGAGGCTTAATGCTTCATCAGGGATAGATCGTCCCACATATCTGCCAGTTCAAGAAGCAGCCCAGTTATAAAACCAATCAAAGAGGTACAGCACCCGAGGGCGCATCGCGCTGTCGGATGTGGACCTCCGGGATCGTTTTATACCACAATGGGTCCCGGTCGGCGGCTCGCGTTCTGAAGATCGCGGATAGATTGGGGTAGGCTCTAAGGCGATAAACCTGCAATGTCAAGCAAAAGGCGGGAAGCGGCCCTGTACAATGTAGCACAGAGCCGCTTGCTCAAGCGTTATTGTGCAACTGCTCCGACAAGTGGATCGCCGATGCCCAGCACATAGAAGCCGATTAACAACAACGTGCCTGCCAGCGTCACATAATAGATCGTCGGAATGATGGTCATGCGCATCGTCAAGCCTTCGCGGCCCAATAATCCGACCGTTGCAGAAGCAGCAACGACATTATGAATAGCGATCATATTGCCCGCCGCAGCACCAACCGACTGTCCTGCAACCATCAAAGCCCCGGATATTCCCAGCCCTTCCGCAACACCGTACTGGAACTGACTCAGCATGAGATTGGAAACAGTATTGGAACCCGCAAGAAACGCGCCGAGAGCACCGACGGATGGAGCGAAGAATGGATAGATATTGCCGACCTCGACAGCCACCCAATCCGCAACCATCAGCGGCATACTTACCAACTCCTTTGAATTGACGCCTGAATTGATCATCACTCGAACCATTGGGACGGTGAAGAGCAGCACAAAGCCAGCGCCGAGCAACGTCTTTGTACTCTCCCCAAACGCCTTGGATAGTTGTGTTACAGACATGCGGTGAATGAAGAACGTGATCAGGCAGACAATGACGAGCAGCCCTCCAGGTAGGAACAAGGGCGCAAAGTCACCGCTTATTCCGGTTTCCCCCATGATATTGGTTGCAGCGAAAGTCACCGACTTCAATGCACTGCCAACAGCAGGGAATGTACGGCTTATCACAAGGAACAGCGCCAGAAGTATGTAGGGCGTCCAGGCAAGTCCCAACGATATTTTCCGTGATGTCAGCTCATCGAGTTTCATCTCGACGCTGCCCATCCAGCCTTCCGGCCATTCAGACGCTGGCGCAAAATCCCACGTGTCTTTTGGCATCAGAAATCCGGCACGTGCTGCAAGCGTGGCGAAAGCCAGACCGACCAGACCGCCGATCATTGACGGGAACTCCGCACCCAGAAACACTGCGCTTAGAGCGTAAGGTATTGTGAATGAAATGGCTGCGAAGAGCGCGAAAGGCAGAATGGCCAGCCCCTCTGTCCACGACCGGTTGCGCCCGAAGAAACGCGTCATGATAAGAACAAGAAAGAGCGGAATGAAAGTGCCGCACATTGCATGCAGAATGGCTACTTCCGACGTGATGACGTGAAAGAAGTATTCCCAGCTTGAACCAGCGCCCTGAAGTTGCTCCGTCAATGCCTCGCGATTGAGGCCCGACTGAACGCCCACAATGAGAGGAGTTCCAACCGCTCCAAAGGAAACGGGCGTCGATTGAATAATGAGACCGAATGTGACGGCGGCAAGCGCTGGGAAGCCAACGGCAACCATCAATGGAGCGACAACGGCCGCAGGCGTTCCAAAGCCAGACGCCCCTTCAATGAAGGAACCGAAAAGCCACGCAATCAGAAACACCTGAATGCGTCGATCGGGACTAATCTGTGCGAAACCAGACCGGATCGCAGAAATGCCGCCCGAATGCTTCAGTGTGTTAAGCAGCAGGATCGCTCCGAAGATGATCCAGAGCAATCCGGCAGTCTGGATCAAGCCCTGAATGGTAGAAGCGATGATGCGATTGCCGCTCATACCCCATAGGGCCATGGCAATAATGACTGTGACAATGTAAGTGACCGGCATGGCGGTCCGGGCTTGAATACGAAATCCAACCAGCATTACACCGGCTACGAAAATCGGCAAAAATGCAAATAACGCAAGAAATCCATTCGACACGTGGCGTCCTCCCTCGTCAATGTCGTGGCCTAAAAGATCAAATTGTAATCATAGTGGTAAATAGTTTTTACCACCTCGGCTATAGTTCATAGGTATGAAGCACTTTGTCAACAGGGGCGAAAATGCTCGTTCTCAAGCCCTAAACTTGTCAAACTCCCCTATTTTAGCGATAAAATACTTGAAATGGTGGGACTTGATGCCCGGTTCCGGCATGACATTTGACGTAAAGAATGGCAAATTCGCGCCGAGGTAGAATCAACTCCGAAGGAGAAACGAATGGCATTGTTTGCCAAGGGCCGGTCTTGGACGGCAGCAGCAGTTCTTGCAGTGGGCATGATGGCCGGAACTGGCCTAGCCGAGGCAGCCCAGTGCGGAAACAACGGCGCTGGCTATAATGCCTGGCTCCAGCAGACGATCAAGGAAGCGCAGGGACGTGGTATTGGCAAGCGTGCAATCAGCGCACTGACCAATACAAAATATGCGCAGGCCACGATCAATGCTGATCGCAATCAGAAGAGCTTCAAGCTTTCCTTCGAGCAGTTCATGCAGAAGCGTGGCGCAAACACGATCATCCAGCGCGGACGTTCGATGAAGAAGCAGAATGCAGCGCTCTTTGCTGCAATCGAAAAGCGCTATGGCGTTCCTGCCGGCCCGTTGCTTGCAATCTGGGGTATGGAAACTGGCTTCGGTGCCTATCTCGGCAAGCAGCACACGCTTTCGGCTGTTGCAACGCTCGCCTATGATTGCCGCCGCAGCGACTATTTCACCCAGCAGCTTTATGCAGCGCTCAAGCTGATCGACAATCAGGATCTCGATCCAAATGCTGTCGGCGCCATGCATGGCGAAATCGGCCAGACACAGTTCCTGCCTGTTAACGTTCTGAAATACGGCGTGGACGGCGATGGCAGCGGTCATATTGACATGGCTCGCTCTAAGGCGGATGCACTCTATTCGACTGCTAACTTCCTCGTCGGTCACGGCTGGAGACGCGGCGCTGGCTACCAGCCAGGTGAAGCCAACTACGGCGCGATCCAGGGCTGGAATGCTGCAAGCGTTTACCAGCGCGCCATTGCCGAAATGGGCAAGGCAATCGACGAATAATCATACTTATGGCGAAGTGAGAACATTGTTTCGCCATAAAACGAACAGAGAAAAGCCCCGAAATTCGGGGCTTTTTTCGTCTTATGCTGCTGTTTCCGGTGCGTCTATGACCGAACCTTCAGGTCTCTTGAAGTCACCGGTCTGCTGATCCATCACCCAAAGCTCGCCGGTCGAAATATCAAACCACGCGCCATAAAGAGTAAGCTTGCCCTTCTTCTCAAGAATGTCGACACATGGGAATGTGCGCAGATTGTTGAGCGAGTAGCGGATCGAAATACGCTCCAGCGCAGTCTGACGCTCGGTCGGTGTCATCAGCTGGTTGCCACTGATGGTCTCCGCCGCTGGCGCAATCAGGCTCATCCACTTGCCGATAAAGTCGCTTGGTGAAAGCGGCGCGCTTTGCGTATCAAGCGCTGCTTTAATACCGCCGCATCGACCATGGCCCATGACGACGATATTCTTCACCTTGAGGCTCTGCACTGCAAATTCGAGCGCAGCAGAAGCCGCATGGAATTCACCATCCGGCTCATAAGGCGGAATAAGATTGGCAACATTGCGCAAAACGAATATTTCGCCCGGTGCCGTGTTGAAGATTGTTTCCGGAGCGGCGCGGGAATCGCAGCAGGCAATGACCAGCGTTTCTGGTGCCTGACCTTTTTCAGCGAGTTCCTTATAACGTGCCGTTTCAGACGCGAAATGCTCGCTCATGAAGGTTTGGTAACCGGCGAGGAGTGTATCTGGAATATCAGCCATGGCTTTCCATTATCCCTATCGAAAACGCAGAGCAATTAAAAACGTGAGGCGACAACTTGCGACCCGTTGCCACTTAACCCAACTCTTATACCAAGGCGGCTCAAGATGCTGCTGACGCATCACGACTTGAAAAGTTCAATCACTGGCGCTTACAGCGGTTCCAGTTAATAGTGAATCGTTGGAACTGCTGTAACTATTTGTTTTTAGGCATTTCCGAACGCAAAGTCGGTTCCCACTTTTGCTGGAAATGCTTTAATCAAAATCCCATGAGTGATTCTCATGGGATTTAGGTATTATGCGCGCAATCCCTTGGTTGGATGTACCAACCGTCGGGTTTGTACCATTGCCATCGGCGTTGCGAGACTGGACGCATCTGCTTCCAGCATCAGTTCATCAGCCCCGCGCTTCGCAGAACGAGCCATGATCTCAAACACTGCAGCTGTCGTACTTTGCAACATCTTCTCGTCGGAAAGACCGGAAAGCTTGCGCGCCAGAAACACCGCCGAAGTTAGATCTCCAAGACCATTGGTGGGGCCTTCGACACAACGATGCTCCGCCATCAATGCGGCCGTAGGCGTCAGCAAAATATTACCGATACTGCCCGTCATAAGCGGGAAAGCAGATGTCACCAGCATCGTCGCAGGCCCCGCATCAAGTGCTGCTTCCATCAGTGCCTTGTTATCTTCAAGCGGCACGCCGGTCAGCCAGGACAACTCAAATCGATTGGGCGTGGCAATATCGGCAAGCGGCAACAACTTGTCGCGGATGCCGACGGCCGTCGCTTCAGGAACATACAGCCCCTTTTGATCGCCGATAACCGGATCACACAGATAGAGCGCATTTGGATTGCGCGCTTTCACCGCCTTGATCAGTCCGGCTACAGCTTCTGTTTGTTCGGGATGCCCGAGGTATCCGGTCAGGATCGCACCCACTTCACCCAGCCACGGCGCGCGTTCCAGATCCTGCATCAATGTCGCAAATTCCTGCGGCGGCGGCACAATGCGCCCAGCAGGCCCATGACCAGGATGCCATGGCAACACCACAGTTGGTACGGCCCAAACAGGAAAACCCAGCGTTTCCAATGCAAAAACCGCGGCGCGATTGCCCACCGAACCGCGAACGACATGACTTGAAATGACAATAACGGTTGTCGCATCCGACGGCGCTGAGAGCGTCATGTTGAACCTAGCTTTGCATGAGATAGAAAAGGAGCCAGCCGATAATCGCCAGCGTGATGATGAGGCCGAGTCCGCGCCCAACGCGCGTAGCCCAGAGTTCGATTGGATCATTCTCTGGTGCGTCGCTGGCGGAGAGATGATCGGCGGTGCGAGAAAGCCCACGCCGCACAATGCCCTCGGCACCAATCTGTTCACGCTGCAGCCGATCAAGAATACGCTGCGCCTCGTCCTGACGCTCGCGTCCCGGACCGCTGCCCTCGCCTATACCCGCCTGCTGGCGTTCACCCATGACCTGCCTGCCCTCAAGAAAAGACTCGCGTCTCAGAGAAGAACCACAGCATCACGCCCGAAGCGCCGTTCTGCAAGCAGAATGTTTGATCAAACGTAACTCGTCTGCAAACAGATTGGCATTTTTCGAAATGCACTCATGCGATTTTCACGATCAGCTTGCCAAAATTACCGCCCTCAAGCAGCGAGAAGAAGGCTTTTGGTGCATTTTCAAGCCCGTCAACAATGTCCTCGCGATAGCGCACATGACCATCGGCAATCCACTTCGCCATATCATGATAGAAGGCCGGGCGCTGCTCCACGAAATCACGCTGGATAAAACCGCGAATGGTAAGGCTCTTTGACAAAACGTCCCGCATGAAAACCGGCAGTCGATCCGGTCCATCGAACGCTCCGCTTTGGTTATATTGGGCAATCAGACCACAGACCGGCACACGCGCAAACTGATTGAGTAGCGGGAAAACTCCCGCAAAGACTTTGCCGCCCACATTCTCAAAATAGACGTCAATGCCTTTGGGGCAGGCTGCGGCCAGCTCTTCTGCAAAGTTATCGCTACGATGATCAATTGCTGCATCAAAGCCAAACTCTTCAATCAGCGCACGACATTTATCTGCACCACCCGCGATGCCGACAGCGCGCGCGCCTTTCAGCTTCGCAATCTGGCCAACAGCTGAACCCACAGGTCCTGTTGCTGCGGCGACCACAACGGTCTCACCTTCTTTCGGTTGACCAATTGTGAGAAGGCCCGAATAAGCGGTAAAGCCCGGCATTCCAAGAATGCCAAGTGCCGTGGTTACGGGCGCTGCTTTCTGATCAAGCTTGCGAACATCGGTGGCTTTTGCCAGCGCATAACTTTGCCAGCCCGAATGGGAAAGCACGAGGTCGCCCGGCGCAAAACCAGCGCTTCGACTTTCAACCACTTCGCCCACGGTCCCACCATCCATGACGCCGCCGATCTCGACAGGTGCAGCATAGGATTTGGCAGCACTCATGCGCCCACGCATATAGGGATCAAGCGAAAGGTAACGGAGTTTCAGAAGCAGTTCACCTTCGCCCGGGCTTGGGATTGCCACTTCCTCAAGTCGAAAATTCTCAGCTACCGGCTGCCCATCGGGACGCGATGCGAGGACGATACGTTGATTGACTTTCGTGGCCATGGAAAACTCCCTGCACATTCTGGCTGATCAAAAGGCATTATGCCCCTTACTCTTGATCCGAACGTAAGTGAATCGCTTCGACTGCGAAACGACCGCACGGAAATCTTCGTGCTTGTTTTAAACGAATGGAAAGAAACTCTGTTCCCTTTCCGGCACGCCGTTAGAAAAGAAAACCCCGCCACGATGGGCGGGGTCGATATTCCATAAAATGCGGTCGTTACTTCATCGTTGGAATAACGAATTCGGCTCCGTCCTTGACGCCTGACGGCCAGCGCGAGGTGACTGTCTTGGTCTTGGTATAGAAGCGGAATGCATCCGGGCCATGCTGGTTGAGATCACCGAAGCCAGAAGCTTTCCAGCCACCAAAGGTGTAATAAGCAATCGGAACAGGGATCGGCACATTGATACCAACCATGCCGACCTGAACACGGCTTGCGAAATCCCGGGCTGCATCACCGTCGCGGGTGAAAATGGCAACGCCGTTGCCGTATTCATGTTCATTCGGAAGGGCCAGCGCTTCCTCGTAGGTCTTAGCGCGCACAACCGAGAGAACCGGACCGAAGATTTCTTCCTTATAGATGCGCATATCCGACGTGACATTATCGAACAGGCAACCACCCATGTAGAAGCCGTTTTCATAACCCTGCATCTTGAAGTTGCGGCCATCGACGACGAGCTTTGCACCTTCTTCGACACCGAGATCGACATAACCACGAATGCGATCTAGTGCAGCCTTGGTAACAACCGGACCGTAATCAGCTGAATTATCAGTCGAAGGACCAATCTTCAGCGATTCAACGCGTGGGATCAACTTTTCCATCAGGCGGTTTGCAGTGTCTTCACCAACCGGAACAGCTACCGAGATCGCCATGCAGCGTTCGCCTGCCGAACCGTAACCCGCGCCGATCAGTGCATCCACGGTCTGATCCATGTCCGCATCCGGCATGATCAGCATGTGGTTCTTGGCACCACCGAAACACTGGACGCGCTTGCCGTTCGAGCAGCCGCGACCATAGATATACTGCGCAATCGGTGTTGAGCCGACAAAGCCAATAGCCTGAACATCAGGATCATCAAGCAGCGCATCAACGGCATCCTTGTCGCCATTGACGACGTTGAAAATGCCGGCTGGAAGACCGGCTTCCATGAACAGTTCGGCCAAGCGCATCGGCACACCTGGATCGCGCTCGGATGGCTTCAACACAAAAGCATTGCCGCAAGCAATCGCAGGTCCGGCCTTCCAAAGGGGAATCATTGCCGGGAAGTTGAACGGAGTAATACCAGCAACCACACCCAGCGGCTGGCGCATGGAATAGGTGTCGATGCCGGTTCCTGCATTGTCGGTGAATTCGCCCTTCAGCATATGCGCAGAGCCAAGACAAACCTCGACCACTTCAAGACCTCGCTGAATATCGCCCTTGGCGTCAGCAATGGTTTTGCCGTGTTCACGTGCAAGCAGTTCGGCAAGGCTGTCATATTCGGCTTCAACCAGTTCAAGGAACTTGCGCAAAATACGAACGCGGCGCTGCGGGTTGGTTGCACCCCATGCAGGCTGTGCGGCCTTGGCATTTTCCACCGCTTCGCGGACTTCGTCTTTTGTGGCGAGAGCGACAGTACCCTGCACCGTGCCATCAAGCGGCTGGAAAATATCCGATGTACGTCCGCTTTTGCCAGCGACATGCTTGCCGCCGATGAAATGTCCTACAGTGCGCATTGAAAAGACCTCCCTGAATTCCGGTTCCATCTGGCAGATTCAAAACTGCCATCTTGATATCCATCCTGGCTCTGCAAATTCACAATTGCAAGGCGCTGAAAAGCGTATCCGTTGTGCATTTTCTATAGTACGATGGAGCAATATTCCGAAAAGTGCGTAGCGGTTTTCGGACAAGGTCATGCTCAAATTAAAGCATTTCCAGCAAAAGTGGGAACCGCTTTTGCGTTCGGAAATGCGTAAAAACAAATAGTTACAGCGGCTCCAACGATTCAATATTAACTGGAACCGCTGTAAGATCACGCTCAAACAAAGAACGCCATGAACTGGGACGATATCCGCATATTCCTTGCCGTTGCGCGCTCTGGGCAGATTCTGGGCGCAGCCAAAAGGCTTGGCCTCAATCATACAACAGTTGCCCGCAGACTGACTGCACTTGAGGCTGCACTTTCCACGACTCTGCTGACGCGCCGAACCAACGGCTCGACGCTCACGCAGGCGGGCGAGGAATTTCTGCTTGCAGCCGAACGCATGGAAGCAGAAATGCTTTCCGCGCGTTCGCAGGTCGGCAATGCGGATATCGCTGTTTCAGGTACAGTGCGGATCGGTGCGCCCGATGGTTTTGGCGTTACGTTTCTGGCTCCAAGGCTGGCGAGGCTGACACAGCAATATCCCGACCTCACGATCCAGCTTGTGCCGGTGCCGCGCTCCTTCTCATTGTCGCGGCGTGAAGCAGATATAGCTATCACGGTCGAACGCCCGGAACAGGGGCGGCTGATCGCCCGCAGGCTGGTCGATTATACGCTCGGTCTTTTTGCACATCGCTCCTACATTGAAGCGAATGGCATGCCGGAAAGCGTCGAAGATCTGAACAAGCATCGGACCATTGGCTATGTGGAAGATCTGGTGATCAATCCGTCTCTGGCATATGCGCCGGAAATCAGCCGCGACTGGAAGCCTGCTTTTGAAGTTTCAAGTGCGCTGGGACAGGTAGAGGCAGTTCGTGCGGGTGCTGGCATTGGCATTCTTCACGCGTTCATCGCACGCGCTGATCCCAATCTGGTGCCTGTTCTGCCCGATCGCATCATCCGTCGATCCTATTGGCTGACCTATCACGAATCCGCGCGCACCCTGCGGCGCGTTACTGCCGTTTCAGCTTTGATTTCCGAGCTGGTAGAGAGCGAGAAGTCGCTGTTTAGCTAGAGCGCATCCCGAAAAATGTGAAACGGTTTCGGGATGCACGTAGAAACGCGCTCTAATTCGCTCGCCAGTAAATTGCCATCACACTGAGGATCATAGCTGCTGGGATAAACAGCGCATCAAGGCCAATGAAATAATGCGCAAAGCCGCCCAGAACGGCACCAATCATCAGTGACAGCCAAACGGCGAAATGTTGCAACCAGCGCCACCGTGGTGCTTCGCCCCGCAATGATCCGGCAAGATCGGCAGCAGAATTAAACAAAGTTCCTGTCACATAAGTCACACCGAGGCGCGCTGAGCCGATCGGTTGTACGGCGGCATTCTGCGCACCCATGGCGGCTGCCAGAAGCAACACCGGATGGATAAGATTGAGCCCCTCGTGGCGCAAGACACTGACCAGAAGAAGTATCGCCGCCACGCTAGCCATAACTGCAAGACTACCGTTCTTGCCATGAGCGCGAACGGTCAACGTACCTAAAAAAGCTCCGGTGAAAAACAAGGCGATAAGAGCCGCCGGAAGCCAGATAATTGCCCGTCCCATCGCATCCGACTGCCCGGCAATAGCGAGACCGAGCTGTGTGGTGTTGCCGCTCATGAAAGAGGCAAAAAAGCCGCCCAGTTCGAGAAAAGCAATTCCATCAATGAAGCCCGCCGATGCGGTCAGAGCCAGACCGAGAGACAGTCGCGAATTCGGTGTCATGGGATTGAACTTTGAAAAAGAGTGGCCCGGCTTTTGAAAAAACCGGGCCTTAATTCAAGATTGGAACGCGCCCTCAGACGCGTTTAACGATACGCAGAATAACAAGAAGGATCGCAGCACCGATAAAGGCGTTGACGATAGCCGCGATAATACCGCCGCCGACCGAAAAACCCAGTCGCGGCAAAAGCCAGCCTGCGAAGAAAGCGCCGATCACACCCACAATGATGTTACCGATGAGGCCGAAACCACCACCCTGAACCACTTTGCCAGCAAGCCAGCCGGCGATCAGGCCGACCAATAGAAATACGAGAAGACTTCCACCATCCATAAGCAATTCTCCCTCTCATCATGCATCCCGCGACGCATCTGCAATGAGTTGACAATATGTTGGCCTGTCAGACAAGAGGCTATGAGAATTAAGGCGCCAGATGCCGGAAAGCGGCAACCACATCTTCATAGACCTTACGCTTGAAGGGCACGATCAAATCCGGCAGTTCCTGCATCGGTTTCCACGCCCATTCCTCGAATTCAGCCGTATGACCACCGGGAGGAGGATTGATCGCAATCTCGCTCTCGTCGCCTTCAAAGCGATAAGCAAACCACTTCTGGGTCTGGCCGCGATATTTACCCTTGAGGGCCTGCCCGACCAGACGTGGCGGCAGATCGTAGTTGATCCAGTTTGGTGCTTCTGCAAGCAGTGAGACCGACTTCATGCCGGTTTCCTCATAAAGCTCACGCAGCGATGCAACTGCTGGATCTTCGCCTTTATCGATACCGCCTTGCGGCATCTGCCAAAGCTGTGTTGCCCCATCCATCTCATCACCTGGAATAACGATGCGCCGCCCGGCCCAGACGAGACCTTCCTTGTTGAGCACCATCAACCCAACACAGGGGCGATAAGGCAGGCTTTCGGGATCGACAGGACCTTTATGCTTCGACATCGTAATCTCCGTGTATTCGCAGGTATGCGCACCCATTGATATGCGGCAGCTCTTAGCGTTTCAATGTTATTAAACTGCGACAAAAAGAAAACGCGGGAGCCGAGGCTTCCGCGTTTGTTGTTTCAGTCGTCGTCACAGATAGATCAGTTCAGCACACCCTTTTTAGGGTCTGGTGGGAACGCAGCATTGGCTTCCTCACCGCGCAGAAGCTTCAGCGCTTCGTTGAGCTGAACGTCATCCTTAGTCTCAAGCGGAACATAAGCTGCCGAACCCGATCCCTGATCGTCTTCAGCATTGCCCTTGATGTGGCCCTTGAGCTCGGACTCACCGCGAACAACATCCTCACCGCGCAGTTCTGGCGGCAATGGCTGTTCAACCTTGATGTCCGGCGTGATGCCCTTGCCCTGGATCGACTTGCCCGACGGCGTATAATAGAGCGCTGTCGTCAGACGCAGCGAGCCATTTTCACCAAGCGGGATGATCGTCTGAACGGAACCCTTGCCGAAAGACTGCGTGCCCAGCACGGTCGCACGACGATGATCCTGCAATGCACCGGCAACGATTTCCGAAGCACTGGCCGAGCCGCCATTGATCAGCACGATCACTGGCTTGCCATCAACAAGATCACCCTTGCGCGCGTCAAAGCGGGTTACATCCTGCGGGTCACGTCCACGGGTCGAAACAATTTCACCCTTATCGAGGAACGTGTCTGAAACAGCCACGGCCTGATCAAGCAGTCCACCTGGATTGAGGCGAAGGTCGAGCACATAGCCTTTGAGCTTGTCGCCCGGCAGCTTCTCCTGAATGTCCTTGATCGCCTTCTTGAGATCTTCCGAAGTCTGCTCGGTGAAGGAAATCACGCGCAGATAGCCAACATCATTCTCAATCCGCGAGCGAACCGCCTTGACCTTGATCACAGCGCGATCGATCTTGAGCGTGATAGGCTTATCAGCACCCTGACGAATAAGTGTGAGCTCAATCGGCGAACCGATTTCACCGCGCATCTTTTCAACGGCGTCGCTGAGGCTCAGTCCACGGACTTCCTGTCCGTCGATCTTGCTGATCAGATCGCCCGCGAGAACACCGGCCTTGGAGGCAGGCGTATCATCAATCGGCGCGATGACCTTCACAAGATCATTGTCCATTGTCACTTCGATACCAAGACCACCGAACTCACCTTTGGTCTGCACGCGCATATCCTGCGCGGCTTCCGGGTTGAGATAGGAGGAATGCGGATCCAGCGACGTCAACATGCCGTTGATCGCGCTTTCGGTCAGCTTCTTGTCATCGGGCGGCGTCACGTATTGCTGACGCACACGCTCGAAAATATCACCGAAGAGTGCAAGGTCCTTATAGACATCGCTGTCTTTCCCCGCTGCCGCAAAGGCAGTGGAAGCAGGCGCGCCCTGAACCATCACCATGGCTGACGCCCCCATAAGGGCTCCGGCGAACAGCAGCGACAGTTTACGTATCATTTTGTGTCCTTCCAGAAAGCCGTTCAGTCCACCACGGGGCCGGATCAACGGGTTTTCCATCCTTTCGAAACTCAATGTAAAGCAATGGCGCGCCATTGCCCACCTCTATCGGTGCAACACTTGCGAGAAGTTTTTCACCCATTGCGCCGACAGGTTCACCCGCCAACACAAACTGACCTTGCGCCACATCGATTCGACCCATGCCAGCCATCACGATATGATATCCGCCGCCAGCGTCCAGGATCAAGAGCTGCCCATACGATCTGAATGTACCTGCATAAAGCACAACGCCATCGGAAGGTGACGTAATCGTGGCAGCGGGCAAGGTTTCGACCACCTGCCCCATCATGTTGCCGCCAACACCATCCTTTTCAGCAAAGTGTCGGATTGTCTTGCCCGCAGCAGGCAATCCCAACTTTCCCTGCAATGATGCAAAGTCGATCTGAGCATGCAAGCGGTTCTCGCCAGGCGTTGCTTCTCCGGCCTTTTCTTGCGCTTTTGCAAGACGTTCGGCTTCCGCCTTGCGCGCAGCATCAGCCGCATCCCGGACCCCTGCCATCTGCTCATCGAGCCCGTCGATCAGTTCCTTGATGCTACCCGCCTTGGCCGCAAGTTCTTCCGAACGCTTGCGCTGTGTCTCTATTTCCTGCTCGGATTGTGCCTGCAACTTCTTCTTTTCTTCAAGAAGAAGTGATTGACGCTTCTGCTCTTCGGCCTGCGCAGTGCGTGTTTCCTTGAGCTTGTCCTGCTCTTGAGTAATCGAGGCCGTGACACGCTGCATATCTTGGAGATCGCTTGTGAGTTCTTCCACCTGCTCGCGCATTTCAGGCACAACCGCGCCAAGCAGCACCGCACTGCGTACCGATGCCAAGGCATCGTCGGGCCGTACAAGAATGGCAGGCGGCGGGTTCAAACCCATCCTTTGAAGGGCTGCCAGCACTTCAGCCAGAATGCTGCGCCGCGCACGCAAGGAATTGCGAATGCCGTCTTCCTGCTCACGCAAGGAAACCAGCTTGTCGGCACTATCAGCAATATCCTGCTGCAATTTCTTGTCAGTCTTTGCAGATTGGATAAGTGCTGCCGTAATCGTTGCCTGGTCTTTCTTAAGGTTGGCTACCTCGTCTTCGAGCTGCTTCAGCTTGTCGCTTGATACCGAGAGTTCGGTGCTGAGCTGCTCATATTCACTTGCTGCCTTGTCACGCTGCTGCTGGATTCCTTCCTGCGCAAAAGCCAGCGTTGCGCCCGACGTAAGCGCAGTCGCAACAAGGCCAGCCCGCATCAAGGCAGACAGCAAAGACTTTTTTGGAAGGCGAAAAGGACTCATGGCGCGCTATATCAGGAACAAACAAGGCCAAAACTAGCCGCATACTGTTAACGAACCATCAACCATAACCCGGCAGAGCCGATTATAGCCGTCATGACGCGAGCTGTTCCATCAATTCGATACGATTCCCGAATGGATCGGAGATATAGCATCTTGCATAACCAATCAGCGGTTCATCGTCGACAACAGAGACACCGGCGGCGGTCAGCGTTTCGATCAACTTTGCCAGCTCCTTAACAATGAAGGCCGGATGCGCTTTGCGGGCGGGAACAAATTCGGGATCGATACCGAGGTGAATTTTCAACGAACCTCGCTCAAACCAGCAACCACCTCTTACCGCCAGATTTGATGGCTTCGGCTCTTCAGGAATTCCCAGAAGTCCTTCGTAAAAAGCACGAGCTTTTTCTTCTTCGCCCTTTGGCATCGCCAGCTGTATATGATCGAGCCGAGTGATATGCATCCGTGCTTGTCCAACCATTGTTCGTGGCAGTATTAGGCAAGAAGATTACTCAAAGGGCAAGGTCAGGGTATTTGCTCGCATATTCCTGCATTTCACGGCGATAGCGCCAGACGGCTCGTGCGCGACTTTTCCAAAGATCGCGGCGCGGTCTTTTCCACGGTTTTTCCGGGCCATGGAAATGCACGATAATATCCGGAACCGTCTTGCTTTCCTCGGCGTCTCCACCAAGTCGGACAATATGTCTGCGTTGTCGGGATGCATCGCGCCATGAAGAATTGTAAGCCGGATTGATAAGATGCACACGACCACGAAACACATTATTGAGGTGGTCCTGATCACCTAGCGGGAATGCCGAAGCTCGAACGAGATCGTGCATTGCTTGATGTAGTTCTGGCTCGGCGCGGATCGCATCTGTATCAAGCAGCAAGACACCGGCGTTAAAATAGCGCGATATATCGGTCTGCTCCATCAGTCCCTGTAACTCGCTTACGCGAACCAGACATTTATCGCGCACTTTAAGACCGCGCGCCGACCACTTCGCCACGACGCAATCACGTACTGCACCAATCGGACAACCATTGAGATTGAGCGAGAAAAGCGGTGCAACATCACCGACGACCTGAGTATCGCCGTCGATATAAAGAACGCGACCAGAAATTCGAGCTGGAATATGCAGACGCCCCATCGTTGCAGCTGAAATATGTGCGGTCGGCCCCTTGGCGCCATCCAGATCATCGGCCGACAAAGCGAGGCAATTAAGTGTAACAGCCGGATTTGTCATCGCAACACGCCTGACCGCGTCCCAGTCCTGGTCGCTAAGGCCGTCACCCCAGAAATGAATGATACCCGGTAGGGTCAAGTGACGGAGCACGCCCCACATAGCCACAAGAGTGGGTTTGAGAAAGCCGCTATCCGTCACGAAAGCGATCTGTGGCAACGTCTCGGTAAGTGAGTTATGTGACATGGTTTTCTGCAGGTGATGCAAGAGGCAGTTATAAAATCGGCCAAAAAACAGGGCCGATTTCGCCACCTATTTGAAAAACATGAAAGAACTAGGACCGATGATACGGATGGCCTGCAAGAATTGTTGCAGCACGATATAATTGCTCAGCTATCAATATACGCGCGATCTGATGCGGCCATGTGAGCTCGCCTAGCGCCAGAACCAGATCTGCGCGCGATCGTAACGAAGGATCGTGCCCATCCGGGCCGCCAATGGCAACAATCAGCTGGCGCTTGCCATCATCACGCATGCGGCCAATGCGTTCAGCAAAAGATTCTGAGCCGAGCGCTTTGCCGCGCTCGTCGAGCAGGATAAGGGCTGCCCCGTTATCAAGTGCTTCATTGATGCGCTGTGCTTCTTCGGCCTTACGCAGATCAGCTGTTTGTCCGCGGCTTTCGGGTATTTCATTCACACCCGCAAATTCGAGCCCTAATGGCGGTCCCGCCTTGGAAAAGCGGTCGAAATAACGCTCGACCAACTCCCGCTCGGGGCCGGCTTTCATCCGGCCCACGGCCATCACACTCACACGCATAGTGCCCTCTTACGACTTGATCAGTGCACCGTTCCCGATGCGCGCTGATCTTCGGTATCGTCGTTGATCCAGATTTTTTCCAGATTATAGAAATCACGGATTTCCGGACGGAAAATATGGACGACAATATCGCCTGTATCGATGAGAACCCAATCACCGCCCTCGAGCCCTTCGACCCGGACATTCTTGCAGCCCATTTGACTGAGCGCCTGCAAAAGATGGTCAGCGACAGCCGTCACGTGACGATGCGAACGACCAGAAGCGACGATCATATAATCGCCGATCGAAGATCTTCCGCGAATGTCGATGGGGATAATGGATTCTGCTTTGGAGTTTTCGAGACTGGCCAAAGCCGCGTCGAAGGTCTGGGACACGAAAGCTGTTTCGTTCATCCCGACCGGTGAAGGCGCGTGGTGAGCCTTCTTCTCAATTGCTGTTCTCAGTGTAGTTCCTTTCCGACAAGAACAACGCCGTACGGCAGTCATAAGCACCGCACATACCTAAGATAGGCAGAGTCCCTGTATTCTTTCAAGAGTCTTGGCTTCTTTTGAAGCGCATCTTAGACGTAAAGTGGCTTTACACTTTTCGGATGTGCTCAAGACATCCTTCATTTGTTCGATTTTTGTTTACGCAGCGCACTTGAAGAAAGCGAAGAACGCGGCCCGTGAATAAACGTCCAGGCCGGTGGATTACGCCGTGCAAGGATCGGCGCGTAATGTTCATCTAGCCGGCTATCGGAAAATGTTTGCGCCATCCGTGACGACAGATAAGCCAAAGTCGAACCCGGCCGGTCGATCACTGCGATCGGGAAGTTCTGCGCAATCTCCCGCCAGCGCTGCCAGCGATGGAAAGAAGCCAGATTGTCTGCACCCATAACCCAGACGAAATGCACACCGGGATTGGCCTTGCGGATCAGCGCCAGAGTGTCGGCTGTGTAGCGCACATTGAAGGCTGCTTCCAGCGCCGTCACCTTGATGCGCGGATCGCTTGCGACATGCTCACTGAGCTCTAAGCGTTCAGCAAGCGGCGCAAGTTCCCGCTTGTCCTTCAGTGGATTGCCGGGCGTCACCATCCACCAGAGCTGATCGAGCTTCAGCCGCCGTATGGCGATTTCAGCGACCAGCGCATGACCACCATGCGGTGGATTGAACGAGCCCCCAAACAGGCCGACCGTCATGCCCTTTTCGACATGCGGCATGCGCAAATATTGCGCATCAACGTCCGGATAACTCGCCTTTAATGCGGAAAGCCCAAAGCCGAACCGCATTAGCACATGATCCCGAAAAGGGGGTACCGGTTTTCGGATACGATCATGTCGAGCCTAACCTCTAACCTGTCCGTTTCCACGAACACGATATTTGAAGGAGGTCAGTTGTTCGACGCCAACCGGACCACGCGCATGCATCTTGCCAGTCGCGATACCGATTTCCGCACCCATGCCGAACTCGCCGCCATCAGCAAACTGCGTCGAAGCATTGTGCAAAAGAATGGCCGAGTCGATCTCGTTGAAGAAGCGTGCAACGACATCCGCATCCCTAGCCACAACAGCTTCGGTGTGGTGCGAGGAATAACGGTTGATATGCTCAATCGCGCCCGAAACACCATCGACCAGCGCCACCGAAATGATTGCATCGAGATATTCGGTAGACCAGTCTTCTTGCGCGGCAGGCGTCGCGGCTTCATAAAGTGCGACGACTTCATCGCTGCCCCGAATTTCGCAGCCCTTCGAAGCCAGATCTTCAAGAACCGGCACCAGATGCGTTTGAGCCACCGCACGATCCACAAGCAAGGTTTCGGTCGCACCGCAAATACCGGTACGGCGCATCTTGGCATTCACAGCAATCGCACGCGCCATGTCGAGTTCAGCGGACTTATCGATATAGAGATGACAGATGCCTTCAAGATGCGCGAAAACCGGCACGCGCGCTTCCGATTGCACCCGCGCAACGAGGCTTTTACCGCCCCGTGGCACGATCACGTCAATCGCACCATTGAGACCTTTGAGCAGTTCGCCAACTGCCGCGCGGTCTGTAACCGGCACAATCTGGATTGCATCGGCAGGCAATTGAGCTGCCTCCAGTCCCGCAACCAGAGCCATATGAATAGCAGCCGACGAATGGGCGGAATCCGAACCGCCACGCAAAATCACGGCATTACCGGCTTTGAGGCACAATGCGCCAGCATCCGCCGTCACATTGGGACGGCTTTCATAGATCACGCCAATCACACCTAACGGCGTGCGAACACGCTCGATATGGAGGCCATTCGGACGATCCCACTCGGCAATCACTTCACCGACCGGATCATTCAATTCAGCAATAGCGCGAATGCCGTCAGCAATCGCCTGAATACGACTGTCATCCAGTGTCAGCCGATCAACAAACGAAGCTGCCATCCCGCTTTCCGCAGCATTGGCAAGATCGAGCTTGTTGGCTTCAAGAATAGCGTCTTTGCTTGCAAGGATGCTATCTGCAGCAGCAAGCAGGGCTTTGTTTTTCTGTTGAGGCGAAGCGATGGAAAGCGGAGCCGCTGCCTGTCTGGCTTTACGACCAACTTCTGCCATGATGGCTGCGATGTCAGTTCCGGCATCCACTTTGTTCAACATCCTCTTCCCCTTACGCTTCTTCCGTCTCGGTAGTGGTCACACCTCGTACCACCAGATCATTACGGTGGATCATCGCAGCGCGCGCATCATAACCAAGAATGGCACTAATCTCATCGCTTTTATGCCCAGCAATTTTGCGCGCATCGTCAGCATCGTAAGCAATCAGTCCACGCGCGATTTCGCGGCGCTCTTCATTCAGCACTGCAACCGTATCACCGCGCTCGAACTGACCTTCAATCTCTTTCACACCCGCAGGCAGTAGCGATCTTCCAGACTTCAGCGCCTTAGCCGCACCGGCATCGACCAATAATTTTCCAGCAGGTTCCAGATTGCCGGAAATCCAGGTCTTCCAAGCATTAACCGGCGCACGCGACGGCTCAAACAAGGTTGCGCGTTCTCCACGATCAATGGCTGAAAGTGGCGCCATACGCGTGCCGGAGGTGATAATCATCGCGGTGCCTGCAGCATTGGCAATCTTGCCAGCATCAAGCTTGGTCTTCATGCCACCGCGCGAAAGTTCGGATGCAGCCGCACCCGCCATAGCCTCAATCTGAGGAGTAATCGTTGTAACGAGCGGCAGAAACTGCGCGTTCGGGTCCTTGTGCGGAGGTGCCGTATAAAGCCCGTCAATGTCCGAAAGAAGGATCAGCAGATCAGCACCCATCATGGTGGCTACACGCGCTGCCAGACGGTCATTGTCGCCATAACGAATTTCGGTTGTCGCGACCGTATCGTTTTCATTGATGATCGGAACCGCGCCAAGTTTCAAAAGCGTTTCAATGGTCGCGCGCGCATTGAGGTAGCGGCGGCGCTCCTCGGTGTCTGAAAGTGTCACCAGAATCTGGCCAGACTTGATGCCGTGGCTGCCGAGCACGTCGGCATAAGCCTTGGCGAGCGCGATCTGACCTGCGGCAGCTGCCGCCTGGCTTTCCTCAAGCTTTAACGACTTTTTCGGCAGCCCAAGAACTGTGCGGCCAAGTGCAATGGCCCCTGAAGAAACTACCAGAACTTCCACCCCGGCACGCGCCAGATTGGCAATGTCCTGACCCAATGTCTCAAGCCAGCTCTGCTTGAGACCAGTTGATCGGTCCACCAGCAGAGCGGAACCGATTTTTATGACGATGCGGCGATAGTCTTTGAGTTGTTTCAGCATGCATTCATTTCCTCGCCGCACCGAAAGCGTATCCCCAAAAAGGGTGAAGTTGTTTTCGGACAAGATGCGCTTAAGATAATAATTTATCCTCAGTCTTCGGCTTCACCCGTACCCGCCTCTGCAGCCCGGCTCTTATCAATAACGCTTGCAAGCTGACGCAGCGTATCGTTCAGACCTTCATGACTGACAGCAGAAAGTAGCAACGGATCGCGCCCGCAGGCCTTTTTCAGTGCCTTGATCTTGATCTTGCGTGCATCCGGATCAAGCGTATCAATTTGCGATAGCGCTACAATTTCCGTCTTTTCAGCAAGACCGTGCTCGTAAGCTTCGAGCTCGCCACGAATAACGGCGTAAGCCTTTGCCACATCCTCTTCCTGCGCCGATACCAGATGCAACAGCACACGCGTGCGCTCGACATGGCCAAGGAAGCGGTCACCAAGGCCCACACCTTCGCTTGCGCCTTCAATAAGCCCAGGAATATCGGCAATCACAAACTCACGACCATCAACACGCGAAACACCAAGATTAGGATGCAGTGTGGTAAAAGGATAATCGGCAATCTTTGGCTTGGCCGCTGTCACACTTGCGAGGAATGTGGATTTGCCCGCATTCGGCAATCCGACCAGACCGGCATCGGCAATCAGCTTCAGGCGCAGCCAGATCGTGCGCTCGATACCGTCAAGGCCCGGATTGGCGCGGCGCGGCGCACGGTTTGTTGACGTTGTAAAATGCAGATTGCCAAAGCCACCATTACCACCCTTGGCGAGACGATAACGCTGACCGAGTTGAGTAATGTCACAAATCAGCGTTTCATTATCTTCTTCAAAAATCTGCGTACCAACAGGCACTCTAAGCACGACATCGTCGCCCTTGCCACCCGTCATGTTGCGGCCCATGCCATGCATGCCGGTCTTGGCCTTGAAATGCTGCTGGTAGCGATAATCGATCAGCGTATTGAGACCGTCTACCGCCTCGACCCACACATCACCACCACGACCGCCATCACCGCCGTCAGGACCACCGAATTCAAGAAATTTCTCGCGCCGAAACGAAACAGCGCCTGCACCGCCCGCGCCGGAGCGAATGTAAATCTTGGCCTGATCGAGAAATTTCATTGAACTTACCTCTTGTGACGCATCCGAAACTTGTATCGTAGCGCGTCTTAAACTTGGGACCGCACGCAATCTCGTGCAATCCGATTTGCAATTACAGCAAAACCCTTGTCCTGCAAACAGCTAGTGCTCCGATTCCGACATTTGCATCACTCCGCTGCAGGTAACGAACAAATGTCAAATTCAATCCACTCGACGACACTGGTTTTCAGCCTAAATTCTGTTTCCACGCAGGATCGCTGAAATCGATATAGAGCAGTTCCTGATCCAGATACTGCCCCTGCACGAAAAGCGACTTTGGCTCAACGCCATAGGATTTGAAACCAAGCTCATAATAGATGCGCTTCGCAGGCTCATTGGTCGCCACGACTTTCGCATCCAGTATCACGACGTGCTGCGCCGCGTGTTCGATAATCCGTTCAACAAGCGCCTTACCAAGAGCTAATCCACGTGCTTCCGGCGCAACATAGACACTTACCAGAGTGCCGCGATGCCGCTCCGACTTGCGCTCGTGCCGATAAAGCCCGGCAATGCCCATCAAGTTCTCGCCATCAAAGGCACCGAAAATAACATTGCCATTCACCTGTTCCAGACGACGTGCAAACACGCTGTCGGAATAGGCGTTTTCTTCATCAAAACTCGATCCGAATGCCTGCGGCGCAAGCTGTAGCGCCGAAAGTCGGATTGCCCGAAACCTGTGCAGATCGCCTTTGTCGAGTGCACGTAACGTCAGCCGGTCGCGGCTTAACGCGTGAATATCAATCATTTCATTCCCCGATCATTATCGGCCCTGTAACTGAAGCCACAGGGCCATTTTTATAATTATGACTGCCAGCTTCTCAGGCCGATCCAAGTCCGACGGTCAAGAACGTAACGTTCGACAGGAACGTTACCAACGGCAAGCGAATCCGACATGCCCATTCCGCTGAACTGGAAGCCGCACTTATGGATCACCCGTCTTGAACCGTCATTGCTGACACGGCACGAAACATGCAGCCGTTCTATAGGCGTTGCCCGGAAAGCCAGATCAATCAGCACGTGCGCGGCTTCGGTGGCAAAACCATGCCCCCAAAAGGGCTCACCGAGCCAATACCCGATCTCCAGCCCTTCGCCGTGTTTATGCGCGTGGATGCCACAACAGCCCATAAATATGCCAGTTTCAGCTTGGGTAATTGCGTAAATGCAATTGCCCATCTCGCCTTTTCGCACGCGCTCGACAAAGTCGACTGCATTTTCGCGGGTGTACGGATGAGGCATACGGGCGAGCATAGCGGAGACGCGGGTGTTATCGGCAAGATAGGAAATTGCATCCACGTCTTCAGTGTGCGGCGGGCGGAGCACCAGCCGTTCGGTAACAAGGACGGGGCAATCTAACTGATCTGCTAATCCGGGCGAGAGATCAGCATAGCTGTCCTCCCGCTCACTACAGCTCTCGTAATAATCTTCTTCTAAAACTTCGACGACCATTGTTCTGTCCTCCAGATGAAAAAAGGGAAGATGGTTGTCCCATCTTCCCTTCGATCTTCTGGCAGGTCGCCATATGTACCGGGTCCATGGGACGCCGGTACTTTATAGAGGTCCGGCTTACTCTGCTGCTTCCGCGATCGGATTGACCGACACGTAGGTGCGGCCGTTGGCTTTCGCGCGGAAAGACACCGAACCTTGGGTAAGCGCAAACAAGGTGTGATCCTTGCCGATGCCTACATTGGCGCCCGGATGCCACTTGGTGCCGCGCTGACGCACGATAATGTTGCCAGCGAGCACAGCTTCGCCACCAAACTTCTTCACGCCAAGGCGCTTCGACTCTGAATCGCGACCGTTACGCGACGAACCACCAGCTTTTTTGTGTGCCATTGGATTTCTCCTTTAATCTCTTCTACTTACTCAGCCGACTCAGCCTTGGCTGCAGCCTTCTTAGGCGCTGCCTTCTTTGGCTTTGCGGCTTCGCCTTCAGCGGCGTCTGCCTTCGGAGCTGCCTTCTTGGCTTCTGCCTTCTTGGAAGGCTTCGCACCATCGGTGAGGATCTCCGAGATACGGATAGTCGTCAGTTCCTGACGATGACCGCGGGTACGCTTGGAGTTCTGACGACGACGCTTCTTGAACGCGATAACCTTGCGAGCGCGGCCCTGTTCAACGACTTCTGCCGTTACCAGAGCGCCTTCAACAACTGGCGCGCCAATGGTCGAACCAACCATCAGAACTTCTGCAAATTCTACAATGTCGCCAGCTTCGCCAGCAACCTTTTCAACCTTGATCAGGTCGTTTGCGGCAACGCGGTACTGCTTGCCACCAGTCTTAATGACTGCGAACATTTGTTTTCCTTTCGGGTCGTTCGGTCCAGCTCTCATACCCAGCAACGCAAGCGCCTTGGGCACGGGCCGTCTTTTTATCAGTCGATTGATTTTGGAAGCTTCTCAGCCTCCTGATCAGAGCCCGGAAAACCGGAAATCTCCAATCAAAACAATAAGCGCGGACTACCCCACACATAAAGTCAGGTGCTTATAGATATGAGGTAGCGGAAAAGTCAAGAATTTTCGTCCCGGAATGCAAATTAGGTCTTGTCTAATTGTGTTTGGCCCGTTATTGAGCCGCTACACACTTAGCATTCGCTTTAGATGCTTACCGACGGCGCGATTTTCATAGATCGTTTTACCGTAGTGCACAATGCGGAGAGGTGGCTGAGTGGTCGAAAGTACCGCACTCGAAATGCGGCGTGGGGGTAACTCCACCGTGGGTTCGAATCCCACCCTCTCCGCCATATCACTTCAAGGTCGCGTGTTTTCCTGACAGGTATTTTCGGGCTTGCAGACCAGTCCGGCCTGCGCCAGCAGATCAGCCACGCCGTCCCGCGCGCCCAGCCCCTCGGCATCGCACAGATATTCCATGTGATCACTCAAGTATCCGGCCATCGGCGCACGCCAGTCCGGTGACGTTTCGATCATCTGTTCAGACGTATAAAGCAGATACTCGACATATGCCCCATAGGCGGTGAGCTCGGTCGTGCCTCTCAGCGAGCAATAATCGGCCTGCGCCAGTTCGGGTTTTTGCACCGTGAGATTTAGAAATTCCCGATATATCTCGCGCGCTGTCTGATCACGCTGTATCAGATCAGTCTGGCCGATCTGATACGGAATAATGACCAATGCGGAAAGCGCGGCAAAGGCCGTAGCTATTCCGCCCAACGCGGCCAAGGGCTCAGTATTGCGTCGCAGCCAGTTCCACATGATCAGACCTTGGGTTGCTCATGGGTAGCACAGTGGATGCCACCACCAACCTCGCCCAAGGGATCGATATTCAATGTAACAATCTCCCGACCGGGATAGAGTTTGCCAAGAATAGCCGCAGCCCGTTCATCGGCTTCCCGATCCCCAAACTCAGCAGCAATCACCGCGCCGTTACAAACATAGTAATTGACATAGGAAGACACGAAATCGCTGTTGCTCGAACGTATTTCATAAGGTTCCGGCAAAATGACCATATCCAGCTTGCGCCCCTCGGCATCGGTTGCTGCAGCCAGTATGTCATGCGTTTCAAAGGCGGCAGCCGACCAAGGGTCGTCGGGATCGATCTTATCTCCCATCTGGATCAGCAACTGTCCGGGCTTAACAAAACGGGCAAGCGCGTCGATATGATAATCGGTGATATCAGCACCAATAATTCCGGGTGCCCAGAGCATCTTTCTCGCTCCCATCGTGTCCAGCAACATCTGCTCAATTTCAGCTTTGCTGCCCCGGTTGCGGTTGGCATTGATGAAGCTGCTTTCGTGGGCTATCAGCGTGCCGTGTCCATCTGTTTCAACACCTCCCGCTTCCCCCACCAAACCTGCGTCGAAAACCTGCAACCCCAACCGTTCGGCTACCCGCGCAGCAATCTGGCCATCTGCGCCGTGGGTCTGCTTGTTACCCCAGCCGTTGAAGTTGAACTGTGTGACAGCCAGACCTCCCTTGCCATTGACAACAAAGGACGGGCCGGAATCGCGACACCACAAATCGTCGGTCGGAATGTCCCATAATTCAACTTTGCCGGAAACCAGTTTGCGGACTGCACGATGGTGCTGTGCCGCCGCTAGCATTACCACTGGTTCAAAATCCGCGATTGTGTTGGCGATTTTCGCTATAGTTATCTGAATATCATAAAGAAAATCGGGATCGTCATGCACAGCGGGATTCACCGGCCATTGCATGAAGGTGCGCTCATGTGGTTCTGTTTCTTCAGGATACCAAAACCCAGCAGCACCAGCCGACGAACCAGCAGCCTTACCCAATCGTGACTGCATCGACATACCAACTGCAGCTGCAGTGGCGCCCAGCCAGATTTGGCGGCGTGTAATCATCATATCACCATGAAAACTAAAATATGTATTTAAGAATTCTTGAATATAAATTAGGGCCGCACGTAAACACTGTCAACAGACGCAAATCCAGAGGATGCTGGCACGTCCGCAGATGCGGAATACCCTTGAAATGCGACGTGAGGGAAACTCCACCGCAAGTTTTAATCCCGCCACCTTTCTATTGAAGCCAATATTCCAAAGACAACGCATTCTATTCGCCCGATTTAAGCTGCACCGCTAACTGACAATTTCCAATACAGGCCAAGCTTGCGGCATCTCCATCTAGATTAACCTGACGAAGTGATCCGCAACTGTTTGTGTATGATACATACCCCCCTGCCATCCGGCTCGTCGTGCAGTTGCCGATAGCGGAGTGCGCGGCTTGAACATCTCTGGTGACTGTAAATCTGCGGCTAGATAGAATATCGAATATTCCTTAGTGGGACTGACGAGAACCAAAAATAAGGGAAAATAAATAGAAGACAGCATCCTGTCGTTCTGAGGTCCCCATGCAGCACACCCGATATGCGAGATTCCGTTACCGAAACCTCAAATATTCTTCTGGGCAAATCGATCAAATGCTTTGAGGAATTCGCCTAAGAACTTTGCCGTATCAGGCATAAGCTTGCCGCTTTCATCAACGAGTTTATCAACATGCGCGAGATAAGCCTCGGGCTGTTGCAAGGTCGGCATATCGAGGAATACCAGCGATTGCCGCAGATGATGATTGGCGCCAAAGGCAGAAATATTTCCCGGCGAACCGCTGATAATCGCTGCAGGCTTTCCGCTCCAGACACTCTGACCGTAAGGACGCGACCCCACATCGATTGCGTTCTTCAAAGCACCCGGCACAGATCGATTATATTCTGGTGTCACGAAAAGAACGGCATTTGTCTTACTCACTTCTGATCGAAACCGCATCCATTCTGCGGGTGGCGTATTCTCATCTAGATCAGGATTATAAAGCGGCAAATCGCCGATCTCAATGCTCCTTAGAGTCATGTCCTTCGGCACAACGGAACTCAACCCCAAAGCCACTCGGCGATTAAACGAATCTTTTCTCAGGCTTCCAACCAGAACAGCTACATTCAACTGTGACATTCGCTTTCTCCCTTGTTGCAGCAATACGAGCCGTTTCAAAACACACTCGCCTTATAAGCTAAGACAGCACACAACAATTGACAGCAGAAACTCAACTCTGATCAAAATTCAATTCGGGATGGGCCGCTTTTCATGCCCGGCTGATAACAACGAAATGTCGTCTTTCCCGCAGCCTTAGCAGAATAAAGCGCCGTATCCGCATTGATAAAGACACTGGATGCAGAATCTCCTGATATCTCTGCTATGCCAATTGATGCTCCGAGCTTTAACATTTTATTGCCAAACTTTATCGGTTCACAGAGACGTTCAATTATGATTTGTGCAAGCTTTTCAGCCGCTTCTTTATCATAAGAGCTCGGCGCGATAACTGCGAACTCATCTCCACCTATTCTGAAAATACTGTTGCCTGTGTGATTTATTGCACTAAGGCGCTCACCCATCGTCTTGATACACGCATCACCAGCGAGGTGACCATAATCGTCATTTATACTTTTGAACCCATCCAGATCGATAAGCAAAAGAAATCCAGATTTGCTGTCGATGGCCGCATATTCCAACGCTGAAGTCAGTTTTAAATGGAACTGGCTTTTATTGGCCAGTCCCGTCATTTGATCATATTCGGCGAGATATATGATGCGGTCAAACAAAGCTTTCTGATCTGTGATATCTTGCTTCATACCAAAAATTCGAACCGGCACGTTATCCTGACATTCGATAGAAGCCGTGATCCGTATCCAGCGCTTGTTACCACGGAATGTTGTTATTTCGGCTTCCAGTGTGAAACCGCTGCATTCTGCTATGGCACCCGACCTGCGCTTTTGTAGCTCCTGCCGGGAACTCTCGGTATAGCAATCCAGTGTCTGAGATCGGTTAAGCGGCGCGCCCCGTGGAAGCTCAAATATATCATAGACATAGTCTGACCACGTCAACGCCTCGTCGGGTAATGTACACTCCCAGATACCGATTTGAGCGACAATAGAAGATTGCCCATATATTTTTTTGAAGTGTGAAAGCGTTTGCGCCTGCTCATTGATGAGCTTTTCTTTGTTTTCTAAGTCGAGCCGCAGCCGCTCCAACTCGTCTTTCAACTGGCTCAGCGCAGCGTCATCCTTGATGGACATTAATATTCTCTACTGTTGCAGCAACAATGACAGTCATACCATCATATCCGAAAGGATCCGTTTATTAAGGTACTGCTTATGAAGATAAACTATATATGAGTCATGCTCAACGACGCGGCAAATTCGTTATCGACACTAACTCTCAGCATAGCTCACTCATGGCCAAACCGCGCCAGTTCAGCATACTCAATTACGCGGTCTTCGCGCTTCTCGTAGAGAGCCAAACCATGCTAGATGACCGACATGAGTGTGTTGTCTGATATTTCTCCCGTTTATAATCCGCCGCTAGAGCCGTATGTTTCGATCATCCATCGCGATGCGGATATTCTGGTTCTGGATAAGCCAAGCGGACTGTTATCCGTGCCCGGACGTCATCCGGCGCTTTCTGACAGCCTGGCCACACGCGCCCAAAAACAGTTTCCAAAAGCTTTGATGATCAATCGTCTGGACAAGGACACGTCCGGTCTCGTGCTCATGTCGCTCAATCGCAAAGCCCACGCCGCTATTGCAGCGCAGTTTGAAGCGCGCACAACAGAGAAGCGCTACATTGCCGAGGTTTGGGGTCGGGTGGAACAAGACGAGGGACTGATCGATCTGCCACTGGCAATCGATCCGGACAATAAACCGCGTCATCGGGTCGATCTTGATAACGGCAAGCCAGCCCAGACACGCTGGCAGGTGCTGGAACGTCATGAAAAGAGCACGAGGATTCAGTTGTTTCCGCTGACCGGTCGTACTCATCAACTGCGCGTTCACATGAAAGCGCTGGGACATGTTATTCTCGGTGATGAGTTTTATGCCGAAGGTGAGGCACTTGGCGCTGCAGACCGCTTGCTTCTTCACGCAGAAGTAGTCGCTTTCCATCACCCGGATGGTCGGCATGTGCAATTCACGGCCCCTTGCCCTTTCTAACAATGGCTATGTTTCGGAAATACCCATGTCGCAGAAAATAGACACATCGGAACTGGTTGTTGATTTTGTCGGCGGTGCCGTCGGGCATCGCTTTCGTTCTGGCGAGGGGCGCGGACAGGCTCTGGCAAAGGCGGCGGGTCTTGTAAGTGGCATCACGCCAGACATCGTGGATGCAACAGCCGGTCTTGGCCGCGACGCTTTTCTGCTCGCCGCACTGGGGGCGAAAGTAACGCTGATAGAGCGATCAGAGAAAATGCACAGTCTGCTGGCTGAAGGGCTGGCGCGCGCTGCAGCTGAAGGCGGTCAGTATGCGGAAACCGTGGCGCGCATGACGCTATTACATGGCGATTCCTGCCTGCTGATACCGGAATTGAAGCCAATGGTCGTTCTGGTTGATCCCATGCACCCACCGCGAGGGAATTCAGCACTGGTCAAAAAGGAAATGCGCCAAATCCGCGAGATCGTCGGCACCGACGCAGACTCTGAGAAGCTGATGCAGGTCGCGCTGGAGCATGCGCAAAATCGCGTCGTGCTCAAATGGCCCTTGCGTGCAGAGCCGATGGCAGGGCTACGCAAGCCCTCCCATCAGATTCTCGGTAAAAGCACCCGCTACGATGTCTTCGTGAAAGCAAAGATCGTGGCTGATTAGATCAGTGCCCTCAACTTGTTGAGATGCACGCATTAGAGCATTTCCAGTTTTCATTGAACCGCTGGAACTGCTCTATCAATCTGTTTTGCGCGCATCTTGTTCTGCAAAACCGCTTCGCACTTTTCGAGATGCGCATTACGCTCAATTCGAGCACTTCACATCATAAGACAGGACCGATGGCGTATCACCTACCGTTGTGACAGACAGGCTGTGGTCAGCATTCTTATAGGAGAAGCCGCAATAGCCGAAGCCGGTTCCTGAGCAGCCATCAACCTCGCTGATACCCATCTCTCGCAAACCCTTCGATATGATGTCCAGCTCATCCTTGCTTTCTTCTGGCTGCCAGCCATGTTCATTGAGCATGATACGCGCCAGACTAATCGGCAGTCGATAAATATTAGGTACCGTCACCTGGCCGGAACAGAATTTCTCTTCGCCCGGTAATGCGGTGATAATGATACCTTTGCCACCAACCAGCTTCACATCAGCAACCGGCTGCTGTACCCAGTCGCCGTCCCAAATGCGCAGGCCGTCGCCATTCTGTTCAACACGACCCAGACTGAGCGCGGCATTTTTGGCCGCATATGCAAGTGCAACAAGTTTGCCGTCTTCATAAAAGGCAAGATTGCCTTCCTTCAACAGGCACGATCCGCTCGTTCCTTGTTCCATGTCGGCCACGAAGCTGACAGCCTGCAGAGAACCAAGTTTCGCTTCACCGGTTACGGTCCAGCCCTGCTGTTCAACCGCGCGCGCCTCGACACTTGGAGTTTTGCTGGCTGGGGTATCACAGGATTCCGCTTCGTGACTCTTTTTCGGAACTTTCGGCAGTTCTGCTAAGCGCACAATATCAACACCACTGACCTGCGAAACGGGGATGAACTTATCGGGTTGAGTTGATGGGGTAGTGTGTGCTTGACCATTCGCAGAGGTTGCAAACGCCAATGTCATGCCGGCCACGAGAAGACGAGAGATCATACCATCCATTCCAAAATCGATATTCTTGCAGACGAAGCAGAGCATTGACTAAAGAGGCCCGGCCTGATTCCGGCACAAGATAGCAGCCAAACGTTCATTTTAAAGCCAAAACATTGGTTTTGTTGTTTCTTGACTGCAATTCAACTCAATCGTTCAAGATAGCGATTTGAATTGTTTGAAACTTGGAAGCATTATCGATGCTTGTGAAGCTGCAACACAGGCGAACCAGATTGAGGCCGGATGAAAAACACCATTGATCTGACGACAGCGCCTATCAATCAAGCATTGTTGCTCTTTGCTCTGCCCACACTCGGATCTTCGATCCTGCAATCAGCAAACGGCTCCATTGACACAATCTGGATCGGACAGCTGCTCGGGACAGATGCGCTTGCCGCGACCACCAACGGCAATCTGGTGATGTTTTTGCTAACAGCCTTTGTCTTTGGCTTTGGGATGGCATCAACTATTCTCATTGGTCAGTCTTTCGGACGCCGCGATATAGAAACAGCGCGCGCCATCACAGGCACAACGCTGGGCGCATTCATTCCGGTCAGCATCATAGTCTCAATCGTTGGCTGGTTTCTTGCGCCTTCTGTGTTGGGGCTTCTCGGAACGCCCGAAACCATCGAGCCATTGGCGCGCGCCTTCCTGCAGGTAACCTTCGTCGCGATGCCTGCCATTCTCATGCAGACCATTCTGATGATGGCGCTGCGCGGCAGTGGCGATTCCATGACTCCGCTCATGTTCATGGGTCTCGCCGTCATCCTCGACATAGCACTTAACCCGCTGCTTATTCTTGGGATCGGTCCTATTCCCGCGCTCGGCATATCAGGCTCAGCACTCGCCACAGCCGTAGCCAATTATATCAGCCTCGCTGCCATGCTCATCTATGTCTATCGCCGAGATTTGCCTTTGCGTCTCAAGGGACAGGAGCTTTGGCTTCTGGTGCCAGACCTCAAGGTCTTGAAGCTGATTTTCAGCAAAGGACTTCCGATGGGTATCCAGATGATCGTGGTATCAAGCGCCATGCTGACAATGATGCGATTGGTCAATCAGGAAGGCGTCAACACGACCGCAGCCTTCGGCGCAACACAACAATTATGGACCTATGTTCAGATGCCAGCCATGGCGCTTGGCGCAGCGGTAAGCGCCATGGCAGCGCAAAATATTGGCGCAGGCAAGTGGGACCGCGTCAGCCGCATTACTCGCATCGGAGTTTTCTATGCAATCCTGATGACCGGTATTCTCGTTGTTGTTCTACTCACCGCGGACAGGCAAGCCATGCAGATATTCCTGGGTGCTGACAGCCCTGCCATTCCGATAGGTCAGCACATCGGCAAGATCGCAACATGGGGCTTTATCGCCTTTGGCGTTTCCATGGTCCTGTTTGGTACCGTCCGAGCCAATGGCCAGGTTATGTGGCCGCTTATCATTCTGTTTGTTTCGATGTATCCGGTGCGACTTGGTGTTGCCGTCGGTATGAGAGACTGGCTCGGACCGGATGCCCTGTGGCTCAGCTTCCCTGTTGCCATGCTTTCGACGATGCTTATGGCTGGCGCGCTTTATCTTCATGGGGGATGGCGCAAGAACGAGTCAATGCATGTCGATAAATTCGAACTGGAAGGCACGGCTGCAGCCACAGCTCAGACAGCTGAAGCTGCCCCTTCATCGAACGCCCTGACACCGAACCCGTCGCACGTTCCTGAGAATAGTTAGAGCTGCCGCACCGTCGTTTTCATTGAGTGTGTGCAAGCAAAGCTCAATTCATCGCTTCGGAATCAAAAAACCCGGCGACAGTTTGCCACCGGGCTTTGAGTGCTTAGAGCGCGTTTCGATCTGATTGGATCAGATCGGCACTCTGATTATCTGATTTAACGCGCATCTTTGTCCGAAAACCGTTTCACACTTTTCGGAATGCGCTCTAGAGCAGGCCTTCTTCTTTGAGGGCCTTTCGGGTGGCAGGGCGCGCCATGACGCGTTCGCGCAGAGCAAGGGCCTTCGGATAGGCCGTAAGATCGACCTTCATCATGAGGCCCCAACCGATGATGACGGATACATAGGCATCGGGTTGCGTAAAATCGGCCCCAAGCCAGAAGTCCTGGTCGCTCGAAAGCATCGTTTCAAGCTGCCCCATACGACGATTGATGGAGACAACCACTGTGGCCTTTGCTTCTTCAGCCAAATTGGGCGCAAACAGACCGCCGAACGCTGTATGCAGATCGCCGCAGAAGCCGAGCGCTTCCTGCAAACGGGCACGTTCAATCGTGCCATAGGCAGGCTTGAAGGCTGCAACATCAGAATGATCACCGATATACTGCAGAATTGCTGCATTCTGCGTAATCACGACACCGGATTCAACCTCGATAGCAGGTACTGCACCACGAGGATTGATTTTCAGGTAGTCGGCACCACTTGCTGTCTTCTTTTCCTTGAGATCGACCACTTCAAGGTCGTAGGAAAAGCCCGCTTCGCTGAGCACGATGTGGGGTGCCAATGAACATGCGCCGGGTTTGTAATAGAGCTTCATCACGGTCTCCGTTGAGATAGTTTCGCTTGAGCTTCTATCAGTTTGCCGCGGGGCGACAAAATTCTTTGCTATCACGATATTGGGATATGGATTTGCTGGCGTCGTGACTTTATTGGGATGACTTTGTCTTTCCCGGCTTTCACTGGCTTTAAACGCAAAAAGCCCCGTCGGAGACGGGGCTATTTCTGATTTGGTTGCGGGGGCAGGATTTGAACCTGCGGCCTTCAGGTTATGAGCCTG
>NZ_JASAMU010000009.1:0-187590 GCF_029909885.1 Ochrobactrum sp. AN78 | reverse complement strand
ACAGCCTCAAGGGCAATCTCGGCTTCAAGGTCAACTGGTAAACCGTTGATGCATCATCCTCCGGGCCGCAGCAATGCGGCCCGGCTTTGCTTTGCCTTGCTATTTGCCGATCAGATACTGAAGCCCCTGTTGCGGCATAAGGGGTCGGCTTACTGGTTGGTGAGGGCAGCAAAATTAGCGCAGTGATCGGCAATCGAAATGCCGGTTCCCGTGGCAATATCTTGCATTGCGGTGCGGTTCTCGCCGTCGAAGCTGTAACCTTCTTCTCCTACTCGTTCATATTCATCCCCCTGTGCTTGATCGGTAGGGGTGGGGAGGCCTGCTATAAGCTTCGCATAGGAATGAACGACTTCATTCGGGATATGACCCTGTGCTGCGCAAAATTTCATCAGGCCAAGCTGGTTTCGCGATGAGTTGAACAGGAGTTGCGTATCATCGGCCATGGCGAAGGACGAGGTGATGATAAGTGGTAGAGAAAGGAAGATAAAAAAGCAGGACTTGCGCATTGAAATGTCTCTTGGAAAGATTGGAGGTTACTTTTTCTCATACAAAAAACTATTTGCGGGCCTTGTTCTTCTCCATCATCCTGCCAAGCGTGACGTGCGATTTATATTGCGCGCAGACTTCTTTCACACTGACTTCGTTTGCCGCCGCCAGGTCTTCAAGGGACTGTTCGTCACCTTGAAGGAAGGAGATGCCTTCGCGACCTTTCTTTTGGTGCAGCTCAGCTGAAGGCGAGGGATCGACGACGCCAAAAATCTCAACCGTACCAACCTGGAAAAAATGTTCGGCATCGGGCTCAAGAAATCCTTGGGTAGTGCAATAGGCGACAATGCCTTGGTCATTCATCCGCTCTAAATAAGCTCTATCGACCGTGGCCTGGGCCGTGGCTGTTATTGACGAGAGAAAGAGTATCGCCGATGTCTGTATTGCGAGAGTCATGTTTATGGGCGTCAATTCGGGTCACCTGATGGTCTATGCAATTATATTGCCGGTTCAATGACACTGAGTATCGCCGATGCGCGTGCCTCCACATCATCGACGTTCGTATAGGGCTTCCAGTTGATGGTCAGCATACCGTCCTCCATGTGGACGCCATCCTTATAGTTGCTGGACGGCGCGCTTTGTTCATCATAGCGGATGACAATGGACCTGAGCCCGTCTTTGAGAGCGGTTCTTCCCATTTCTGTTGCCGTGATGGTTCCAATCATTTGGAGAATTGGGTCGATGATCGGCTTGCGCAAATAGTCATCGCTGGCATAGAAATCCGCGAGTCCTGGTAAGGCGATGCTGTTGGTATCCAAAGTGATGGCCACTGGAAAACCCGCAAGCTGCTGGATTTCCGTCTCGTATTTCGGCCAAATATCAGTGGCATAAGCAGCGATGGACCGGCGTTCGGCGAGCCCTAAGTTCTCAGCAAACGCTGCGAGGGGTGCAGACGTATAGAGAGCGCCCACCAGAGCCATATAAACTAGTTTCTTCAAGATAAACTCTCCTCGCTTTTCATTATCTCGGCGCGTTTGCTTCTCGCCCAGTGAGAACGGGGTGTTATCATTCCGTGCGTGGTTTGGAGCCATCCAATTGTTGGATGCAGCTCAGACCAATTGGCCTTTAGAGCGCGTATCGATCTGATTGGATCAGATCGGCGCATAAAATATGTGTTCTTGTACGCATCTTTGTCCGAAAACCGTTTCACCGTGTTCGGGATGCGCTTTAACGGGCGCAACGAACGAGCAGGTCGATATTTGCGAGCCTTGAGACTTTGAAAAGAAAAATCCATCTGGCACTGGCAGGAGAAGTGCCAGTGAGGATGGGTTCGGATCTGCGGCGCATGAACGGCGATTGCATTGCAACAAAACGCGCAGCTTTTCCCTGAGCATCAGGCATATGGCCAGGCAGTTGCATCTGGTGTGGTTTCCCAAGAGCGACCAGCTGAGTTGCCATGGACCGGATGTCCGGGCTTGAATAATTGCCTGATCATCGTTCAGGCAAGAGCCGCACCCAAGGCACTGGCGAAAATCAGAACGCAACCCGGAGCCTGGATGAAAGATGAATTGAGTTGCATTCATTAATAAGAAAAAAAGCGGATCAACACAATAAGTCGCCAATGTTTCACTTCGACTTCGTAACCCTTTATGCGGTCATCCTTCTTAAAAGGCACGACAATCTCGATTGTTTGGTGTGCTTTCGCGCTCAAATACGGCACCGATAGTGCCGTTCTGACTTGGTTCCTGGCCCATTTATTATCATTGTTCGGACAGGCAATCCTCATTTCTCAGGGGACCCAGGGTCGGTTTTGGCCGGCTGTATTAGAGCAATACAATCATCGTGTTGGCGTTCTGCCACTACCTCATTGGGCTAAAGCGCTTCAATGGTGTTGTTGGCGGCCTCTCATTCCCGAGAGCTGAAAGAATTTAACACGCTCATCCGCACCAGCGCTTCTGCTCTTTGGGCCCTTGTTGTGGAGGATTTATCGACTGTCGGAGAGCCCGGCAGTCCAGCTGGCGAAGCGGACTTGGGGGAAAAGGTGGTTGCTCGGGAGCGCCTATTGAACCGGTTGAAACGACTGAGCGATGTGCCGGACGACGTGTGAGAAGTGCCGCTGCCGACATAAAAATGGGCGTCCGGCTCCTTGTCGTCCCGCAATGGCGATCTATTTCACAACAGGTTCATAGGTGAGCCAATCCGACAATGGAACGGAGGAAGTTCGTATGAAAATGCAGGAAATAGTCGCCGTTCTGGGATCAACTGACGAGGTCTTGGCTGCAGCGCTTAACGCAACGGGAGCGTCGGCAGCCGAACTCGCACAGGCTTGGGCATGGCTGAATGCTGACGAGGCCCTTGTCAATGAGGGCCGCCGCTTACCCTCGGGCAGGGTCGCCGATCTTATTGAGATCCTCGAAGCTGCGGATCAGCGGGATGTGGATTGATCGTTTGGACGGTGCGCGTCGTGCCGATTTTGCAGGGCAGCGCCTGTAAGGACAGAGTTTGCCCCTTCAATTGTTGCATGGAGCCAGGACGATAGAAGATCCAGATAATCCGACAGAAAGGAGAATAGGATGACATGTGATCTTTTTAAAAAGCCGCTATCAATCCTTGTTGGCCTTGGCTTTCCGGTCGAGATCAACACTGTGCTGGAAGCCTATCAATATCTTTCAGAGTTGCCGCCGTCATTGCGGGATTCTGCCCATCATATTGCATTGAAGGCCTGTGTGGCAGCGCTCCGCGGCGAAATCGATTCCGAGACAGCCCGCAGTCTGTTTGTCGCTTTTTCTGAACGCCACAATCTGCTTGTCCGCGAGGCCTCCGCCTCGCTCATGCGGCAGGTCCCTTACCGCAGAGATGAACTTCTGCATTGACATGGTATCTGCTTTTGCAAAGGCTGTGGCATGGCCTGTTTCGAAGAGGCATGTGAGGGCATCGAGCGGCACACAAAAATCCATAACGACGCCGCGAGGCGCTGAGTGAGATTATGCGCAGGGCGACCGCCTCGAGCGCCAAAGAAGCCGCAAAACGGTTTGGCCAGTCGGAGAGGATGGAGACTGACCCGCGCCGTCTCATCTTATGGCCGCGTCGAGCTCGTTCCCTTTTCATTCCGACGCGCCGCAGGGTCAATCATGAGGTTAACGGGCGGCCTTGGAGCCGGTGTCTTAATTCAGATGTGGTTCGTCAAGGCAACCCTCACCGTCATCGGCATCTCGTCCCGCCTGTGGTTAAAGGAGTCTGTCCCGGATAGCGTTTCGCAGCCCACCTATGCTCCGCAAAAATCGGGTCAATTTCCGTGCCGCCGAGCATAAGGACGCCGCTTCTAAGGGAGTGTTTCTGGCCAGCGGAAATTCTCATAACAATCATTCTGAGAGCAATTTCGTGATATTGGCACGGCTGCAGTGATAGAGTGAAGCGCTATCGTCAAATCGGCTGTTATCGTCGAGTCCTTCTCCGTCACTTTTCTCAAACGCCTCTGCGGAACAGCGATTGAACAACGCGATGCCTCCATCGGTCGCCGTCGCCTCAGCAACACAAACATTGGCAATCGTTGGGACGGATGCTCAGCATGCGGTGCGTGATCGTCTCAGATGCGTGCCGTAACCAGCGCCGACCCATCCCGATCCAGTTCTTCGACCTGAAGCTCAATCACAGTTTGATCCGTTAACAGAAGGCTTATCTCGGAGGCATCCAGGGCTTTGGCAATTGTCACTTTGCTTCCCCAGACACGACCGCGCATCGAATGTTCAAGTCCATCAGACGCCAGGGATACGCTATATTCAACGCCTCCCTCGTTAACGCCATTGCAGATCAAATGTGCCGAGCCCGTTTGGATGGATATGCTCATCAGCTTTCCTTTGTATAGAACTATCAACAACCGGTATCAGTCGTACTTTGATGGTCGCAGTGTGGAATGATCACAATCAGTGATAGCGTTGTCCTGTTTTGACTTCGCCCATTGCGAAACCGGATCGCAGCGGAAAAGACCGGTTCAGTTAACGTGTTTTGACTCCGATCGCGATCATATTCTTTTGACCGGCTTGCGGGGTGCGCGCAGTGGAATCCCGAGGTTTCGCGCAAGAGGATATCGCTCTTCTGCTGTCGCATTCGATCCGCCTTTCACCGTTTATATGGGGGGCGAACTGCGGGCACGCATGGAAGCGCTTGAGATGGTTCGGCTTCAAATCCGGCCCCAACGCGATGAGTGATTGGCGCAACCTTTGCCGAGACGAGCAAGCATCCTTATTGTCAAACAACCGGCATCCCAGCCACCGTGGCTGGCGATAATGATTGCGCTTGATCGCGTGTCAGACTATTGTCCGCTATCCCCTGATACTCCTATTCAATGATCAGGAGCGTTTGAATTTGAGGAGATCTTAAAGTGTCAAGACTACTGACCGAAGTCGGGGGATTTCTGACAAAAATTGCGGAATCGTCACCACGGGATATCCAGCTGGTAGCGGAGCGTCTGCACGACCACGCTGTGGAAGAACGCATGTCCGCGTCTGATCTGAGAGCTGCGCTGGTGGAACTTGGATACAGTACAATAGCCGATTTTTGTGATGCCGCAGGTATTCCCACACATGTCGCCAAGCGTTGGGAAAGGTTCGGCGTTTCCTCGGAAATGCGGGCCGTACTGCTGATGATGCTGGCGCAGCGGCAACAATTCGATCAGGCAACCCGTGAGTTTGAAGCCATCACCCATGTCGGGCTTGTCGATTTCCTGCGTAGTCGCAAGGTTTAGCCTGTTGGCGGCAACCCATTCATCACTATGTTAGGGACCGGTCGTTAGTCTTGCAAAAGAGCTGCTGCCGTCTGGCTGTCGGTGATCAGCACGCTCGCCTTAACGATTTTGAGTGCGGCCTTCATGGCAGCGACCTTGGCGCTGCCTCCTGCCGCGAGCACGACCCGTTCGATGGCCGCAACGGTGCTCAATTCGATCGACATCACCCGCTGATTGACTTCATGATCGACAAGATGACCATTTTTGTCCACGAAGTAACACAGAATATTGGCGACTGCGCCACAAGCCTGCAAGGGGCTGATGAGTTCGGATGGCACAATACCATGGCGAAAGATGGTGGCGTCTTCGGAGACTTCACCGACGGTCAGAAGGGCAATGTCGGCTTTTGCCGCGCGCTCCTTTAAGCCTCGCAGTTCTGTCTGACGCCACAATACGTCGCGAAGGCCCTGTTCGTCGAGGATGACCGGTGCGGTGATCTGGTAACTGTCGACCTGATACACTTCTGCCACTCTTGCCGCGACAATGGATGGATTGATCCAGCGTGAATGCGGAAGGCTTCCCACCAAGGCGACCACGCAGGCACCGTTGAGTTTACGATGCTCGAGGAATTGAACGCAGGCGTAGAGCGTGGCGCCGCCGCCGATGGCCAGCGTCATTCCATCCTGCATTTCCTGGTCGAGATAGGAAGCGACGGCATTGCCGAGGGCCTTTTCCAGCTTGGCGCTATTTTCTGGTGTGGGGACAACAATCGCGGATGCGAGCCCCCATCTTTGCTCAAGCCGACGTTCGAGTTCGACTTGTTCGGCTGTTGCGGCATTGATCCGCGTGACAACGATCCCTTCCGCCGTTGCGGAGGCGAGCGTGCGCATGATCTTAACGCGACTGACGCCCAGCTGCTCGGCAATCTGCTCCTGGGTCATGCCCTCCACATAGTAGAGCCAGACGGTCTTCACTTTGAGATCGGAGGATCTCAACGGCCAGTTCCTGCCTGCCATTTCTCCCGCTCGCTCCCCGGCTTTTTCGCTACAAGTCGATCTATAGCAACAATCCTCCCCCTGTCGTCAACTGTTCAAATGTATTTGACAAAGAACAAATGAACATTACTATATTGACCGAGGACGTGAATAATGTCCCGAAAAAGGGAGGAATAGGAACGCCGTTCGACGTCGTTCCTAATGGAGGAAGCAATGAAGAAAACAACCTGGGGGATACGCATCCTCGCGGCAGGACTTGCCGGTCTGATGATGGCCGGGACCGCACGCGCTGGAACGCTGACGCTCTACACATCACAACCTGACGCCGACGCGGCGCGAACGGTCGAAGAATTCAAGAAGCTTAACCCCGACGTGGATGTGCAGGTTTACCGTTCCGGGACCAGCGATATTATGAGCAAGCTCGCGGCAGAATTTTCAGCCGGTGCTCCTCAAGCCGACGTGCTTCTGATTGCCGACGCGGTCAGTATGGAAAGCCTGAAAGCCGACAAGCGCCTGTTGCAGTTTTCCGAGGCCAGCCTTGACGGGTTTCAAGCGGGTTCATTTGATCCTGAAAACTATTATTTCGGCAGCAAATTGATCACCACCGGGATTGCCTACAACTCTGCCGCAGAACAAAAGCCCCAACATTGGTCCGATCTGGAAAAACCGGAATATAAGGGGATGGTGGTCATGCCGAGTCCGCTTTATTCGGGAGCAGCGGCTTTCCTGCTCAGTGGATTTGTGGCCAGTGACGGCCTTGGTTGGAAGTTCTTTGATGCGTTAAAGGCGAATGAAGTCGTCAGCGTTCGCGGGAATGGCGCAGTGCTTAAATCGATTGCCAGCGGGGAAAAACCCTATGGGATCCTGGTTGATTTCATGGCGCTTAACGCCAAGGCGAAAGGCTCTCCGGTGGAGTTTGTCTTTCCGGATGAAGGGGTACCTGCGGTCACCGAACCCGTCGCCATTCTGTCCTCGAGCAAGAATGTTGAGGACGCCAAGAAATTCATCCGTTTCATTCTCTCAGACCCGGGCCAGGAACTTGCGCTTAAACAGGGTTATTTGCCGGCTAAGACATCAATCGGCAAACCCGCATGGCTTCCCGACGGTCTGACTATAAAGATCATGCCGATCGACACGCAAAAGGTTCTTGAGAACACAGATGCGGACAAGTCACGGTTTACGGAAATGTTCGGCGGCTAGGACCACAGACAGATGCAGAAAATCGCTGTAACCAGCGGTCAGGGCCGGGACAGGGCTCTGATCGCCGTGACGATTATTGTCGTGTCACTGCTTTCGCTTTTGCCGATGGGGCGTCTGCTTGTCGAGGTTGTGTTCCCGGCTCACGGCACGGCCCTGGAAGCGATGAGCCGGGTCTTTTCCTCGTCTGCGACCTGGACCGCAACCTGGAATTCGATTTATGTCGGGATTTTTGGGACTCTTTTCGCGGTGGTTCTGGGAACAAGTGTCGCTCTGCTCGTCAGTCTGACCGATATTCGCGGACGGGCGATTTTCATTTTTCTTTATGTCACCCCGTTGCTGATCGCGCCGCAAGTGACGGCGCTCGCCTGGCTGCAATTGTTCGGCCCGGCAAGTCCCTTCCTCAAAATGATCGGGATGGCGCCACCGCTGGGATCCCGTAACCCGCTTTATTCATCGACCGGGATCATTGCGCTTCTTGGTGTTCAGTACGGGCCGCTGGTGTTTCTAATCGTCAGAGCCGGACTACGGAAGCTCCCGCGTGAACTGATTGAAGCTGGATTGAGCAGCGGCGCGAAGAAACTGACCGTTCTGCGAACAATCATTGTTCCTCTGATGGCGCCTTCGATCATTGGAGCGACCGCCCTGACTTTCGTGTCCTGTGTTGGTAATTTTGGCATCCCGGCCTTTCTGGGAATTCCCGCCAACTATCTTGTTCTGCCCACCTTGATCTACCAGCGATTGAGCGGTGGCGGACCTGCGGTGCTCAGCGACGTCGCAACCTTGTCGACGTTGATCGGCGTTATCGCGATTGCCGGGATTGTTGCGCAGGATTATGTTTCCCGCTGGCGGGATTACCGGATCGCCTCCACATCGCTTCCGGCCAGTCCGTTTGAACTTGGAGGCTACAGGATATGGACCGAGATTGTGATGATGCTGATTGTGGTGGCGGTGCTTGGATTGCCGATCCTTGGCCTCGTCCTGACGTCACTCGTCAGTGCCTATGGCACACCGTTGACATGGCAAACCCTGACATTATCAAATTATTCCTTCATCTTGTTCGAACACGCTGCAACCAAACGCGCGTTTCTGAACAGTTTTGGCCTGTCGCTTGCCGCAACATTCTTCGCAGTGCTGATCGCTGTACCGCTGGCCTATATCACGACCTGGCGGAAGCGCTGGTGGACCAGACTGTTCAATTTGACCGCTGAGCTGCCTTATGCATTGCCTGGTGTTGTTATGGCGATTGCGTCGCTGCTGCTGTTTCTAAAGCCTTTACCGCTGTTCGGCTTGCATATCTACAACACGATCTGGATCATTTTATACGCCTATCTTGCGCGCTTCTTTGTCCTTGCCTTACGACCGACCGTGAGCGGGCTGCACCAGATTGACCGATCGCTGGAAGAGGCAGCGCAGGTCGCAGGCGCATCTTTGTTCATGCGCTTGCGGACGATCATCTTTCCCCTTGTCGCGCCAGCGACGCTTGCCGGTGGTGTTCTCATCTTTCTGACCGCGTTCAGTGAACTGACGGTATCTGCGCTTTTGTGGGCGTCAGGTTCTGAAACGATAGGTGTCGTCATCTTCTCCTTCGAGCAAGGGGGCGATTCAACCTATGCCGCTGCCACGTCGATTGTAACAATCGTGGTCACGATCTTTCTTATGCTGTCGACGAACCTGTTCGCGCGGCGTCTGCCTGATGGAGTGCTCCCATGGCGGGATTAAAAATTAACAATGTCACCAAGAGCTTCGGGAACTTCGATGCGCTTTGCGATGTGACGCTGGACATAAAAAATGGTGAGTTTGTCGCGGTTCTCGGACCGTCAGGTTGCGGGAAAACCACCTTATTGCGTGCCATCGCTGGCTTTGAAAAGATCACCAGCGGCGCAATCCAGGTGGGTGACACCGTCATGTCGGCCGCCGACAGGCATGTAGAGCCGGAAAACCGCCGGGTCGGCATCGTTTTTCAGAACTACGCATTGTGGCCGCATATGACGGTCGCGGAAAACGTTGGCTACAGTCTTCGCGTTGCCCGGGTCGCAAAGTCGGAGCTGGACCGCCGCGTGTCGGAAGCCCTCGCCTTGGTTGATCTCACCGGTCTGGGGGATCGGCGCCCCGCCAATCTGTCAGGTGGTCAGCGTCAGCGCGTGGCACTTGCGCGGTGTCTGGTTGCAGCACCTTCTCTGGTTTTGTTTGATGAGCCTCTTGCCAATCTGGATGTGCACTTACGCGCTTCCATGGAGGACGAGTTCGCGTCTTTCCACAAGCGAACAGGCACAACCATTGTCTACATCACCCATGATCAGGCAGAAGCCATGGCATTGGCGGACCGAATTGCAGTGATGGACAAGGGAAAACTTATCCAGTTCGCAACGCCGCAGGAGCTCTATGAGCGCCCGCAGAGCGCGATGGTGGCTTCATTCATTGCCAATGGCATGGTGCTTCCAGCGCAAGTCATCAGCGCGGAAAAAGATGGTCACTGTGCGGTCGAGGTGCTTGGACAAAAGACGGTCATGCGCTGCGAGCCAGGGCAGGGGGTGCAAGCTGACGCAAAAATCTGCATAAGATCGCAGAATATTGAGTTGTGCGACGATAGGGGCATCGCGCTTGCGGTCCGGCGCCGCATCTATCGCGGCGGCGGCGCGCGGATTGAAGCCTGTCCGCTCCATCATCCGAGCACGGAACTGACATTTGATCTTGCCGATGGCGTCGGGGGCCAGCAAGGCGAAACGATGCATATCGCGATCAATTCAGGCTGGGTCATTCCTGAGGGAGCGTCGCGATGATATTGATCGATCTCTATGGCGGTTTTGGCGAAAAGGGGCGAACCAGCGTCGGCATCCGCAGTGATCGCCGTCTTCTATTTGACGCGGGCATCAAGGTGGGGGCCAAGGGACGTGACTATTATCCGGCCATTGCCGAACACGATGTCGCGGCGCTGGACGCGGTATTTATCTCGCATGCCCATGAAGACCATATCGGCGGCTTGTACTGGCTTCGCGCCTGCGGGTTTCAAGGCACGTTCTATATGACGCGTGAAACGCATGAGGACGCGGAAGCAATGTTGAGACAATATGCTGATCCGGCCCATCAGCAGGCGCATCCATTGCAAGACGCACGCATAAAACTGTTCACACCCGGGGAAACGATTCATCTGGGTGACAGCGAGATTCTATCGGGCCGCTCGGGACATGTGGCGGGCGGGGTCTGGTTTTCGGTCACCACACCATCAAAGCGAGTTGTGTATTGCGCGGATGTGGTTCCAAACAGCGACGTTTTCGTCATGGATGCACTGCCCCACTGTGACCTCATCATTCTGGATGCTTCCTATGGGGGCGATCCGGTTTCTGCGCGCGATCGGATTGGCCAGATCGGAGACTTTGTCAACGCTCACAGCGGCAAGCTGGTTGTTCCGGTGCCGTTATCTGGAAAACCGCTGGAGTTGATGGCGATCTTGCCTGGATCGTTCGCAATTCATCACGACATGCGGCGGTCGCTGATCGCTCAGATCGACGTCCCTGATGCCCTGTCTGCTCAAACAGCGCGAAGCTTGCGGCGCAAGCTGGATCAAGCATTGGACTGGCGGGAAGGATCTGTCCTGCCGGACTGTCCTTTGATGACATTTGACGGAATGGGTAGTGCGGGGCCATCGAGAGAGGCGCTCAGACAAGCTGTCGATGAACACGCAGCTGTTCTGCTGACGGGGCACGTTCCCGAAAACACGCCGGCTCACGCCTTGCTCGAACAGGGGCGGGCAACCTGGATCCGCCTTCCCACCCATCCAACCCAGGCCGAAAATCTGGCGCTGTGGCAGGCGGTTGGAAAACCTATGGCACTGGGGCATTCGTGCACAGCCGAAAAACTCGAGGAATTAAAGCCCTATCTGACCAGCCTTGATACCACAGCGATGTCAGGATCGCAGCTGTCGATCTGAATGGAGATGAAATGAGAATACTTGTTGCAAACGATGATGGCATCGACGCACCAGGCCTTGACCGCCTGGTCAAGGCTGCATTGTCCTTGAGCGATGATGTGTGGGTGGTGGCCCCCGATGGCAAGCGGACCGCCGCAGGCGCATCGATCACCATCGGGCGACCGCTGACGATGGTTGAACATACCGAGCGCCGATACGCCTGTTCAGGCACGCCGGCCGATTGCGTGGTTACCGCAATGACCTGGCTATTTGACGGGCAGAAGAAGCCGGATCTCGTGCTGTCCGGGGTCAATGACGGTCGTAATGTCGCTGAGGATCTTGCTTATTCGGGCACATTGGGGATCGCGCGTGAGGCAACGTTCTGGGGTATTCCGGCGATCGGATTTTCGCGCGTCAAGCAGGCGGCGGAAGCCGAAAGCGACATCGCATGGCTGGCGGGCTTCATCCGGCGGGTTTTCGCACAACGAGAAGCGATCTTTCTGGAAGGCCACTGGTTGAGCGTCAATCTGCCAGAAGTTCTGCCTGCCGCAATCGTTCAACCCCGCATCGGCCGCGATAAAATTGGCACCCGAGCGGAGATCCTGTCGAAGAAGGGGCAGCGGACAGAGATTATCATCCCGCGCGGACGCGCCCATGCTGCGGAGCCGGGTGATGACAATGACCTGATTGATCGGGGCAATGTTTGCGTTAGTCGCCTGAACTGGTTTGGTGAGACAGCGCTTGATGCGCAAAGCCTGGCTGTCATCGGGCGAAATTGAAACTGTTCGGCTGAGCGAATGCGCGTGAACGGTCGGGGGAAGGCTGTCGGAGCTATTTATGGAATCGACGATAATCATAATCAACCTGTGCGGTGCGGTTGCACTTTTGCTGTTTGGACTGACGCAGGTGAAGGATGGTGTCCAGCGTGCGTTCGGAGCTAGTCTGCGCGCCGGGCTCGCGCGCGGCACCAGGACACAGCTCCGTTCCTTTGCAGCCGGCTTTGTTGCGACGATCGGTCTTCAGAGTTCCACAGCCACTGCCCTGATGGTTGCCTCTTTTGTTGAACGCGATTTCATCCAGCAAAGCATGGCACAGATTGTTTTGCTGGGCGCCAATGTCGGCACCGCTGTCACGGCGTGGATTGTCGCGACAGGGATTGAATGGATATCGCCATTGCTCATTCTCACGGGCATGGTGCTGCAAAAGAAGGCGACCGGCAGCCGGCGCGGCGTCGGTGGCATGCTGATGGGTGTCGGGCTGATGCTGCTGTCGTTGCATCTGCTCAGTATGGCGACAGAACCGGTTCGCCATTCTGCAGCCGTGGCAAGTTTTATTGCCATGCTAGACAATGCCTGGCCGATTGCGCTGCTGTTTTCTGCGGCAATTGCAGTGATCTCATCATCGAGTCTCGCGGCCGTGGTGCTGATCCTGTCTCTTGCTGCGACCGGGGTTCTGCCGTCCGCCTTGATCATTGTCCTGGTTCTTGGCGCCAATCTGGGTGGCGCTGTGCCTCCGGTGATTGCTTCGCTGGGCGGCGAGGCATCCGCAAAACGGGTTACCTTGGGCAATCTGATTGTTCGTGCAGTTGGGTGTTTGATCGCTCTTCCTTTCGCGCAAAATGGCGCGGATCTCGCCGCGAATTTATCGCTGTCGCCCGCAAAACTGCCGGTGGATGCGCATCTGGTGTTCAATATTGCACTTGCGATCGTCGCATGGCCGCTGGCCGGCGTGTTCTCCAAACTGATGGTTCGGCTGGTGCCCCAACCCCAGCACAATGAAACAGGGCCCCGCTTTCTTGATGCGCAGCAACTCACGATCCCGGTCATGGCGCTGGCAAGCGCTACCCGCGAGGTACTGGGCATCGGTGATTTGATTGAGCGTATGCTGATGCGCGTGTCTTCGGCTTTTCATAACAGCGACCCTGCTGCTGTGGCGGCCATTTCAGAGCTCGAACAGCGTGTTGATTTCCTGCATCAGGAAGTGAAGGTCTATCTTTCGCAGCTCGGTCGCCAGGAAATGAGCGGGGACAATGAACGGCGATCCGCAGCGCTGATCGATTATGCGGTCAATCTGGAACATATCGGCGACATTATCGAGAAAAGCCTGGTGCCGACTCTGGCCAAGAAAGCCGCCTTGGGCTTGAAGTTTTCAGAGGACGGATTTGGGGAGCTGACCCATCTCTTCGATCTGACCGTCGACAATCTGCGGACCGCCCAAACGATTATTGCAACCCGCGATTTTAACCTCGCGAAACGTTTGATGGAGATCAAGATCGAAGTCCGGCGTATGGAGCGGTTTTCCTCCGAACAGCATCTGGCAAGGCTTCGTGACGGACGGATCGAGAGCCTTCGGACAAGCTCCATTCATCTCGACACGCTGCGCGATCTGAAACGCATCAATGCGCATATTGTGTCGGTCGCCCATCCGATATTGGAGGAAGCAGGGCTGTTGAGCGATAGTCGGGTTGTTTCCGCATAGGGGCATGTTGCCGGGCGAGCTTTTCGCATGGGCCGCAAGCCTCTTTTGGGTGGCCGAGGTTGCGGTCGTTGAGCTCGCATCGCAAGCGTGTTTCTAAAAAAGCAATGAAGCTGGACGCAATGGACTGCTTGAGAGCCCTCAGGCTGGTCCTGGTAAGCTTGCGTTGTTCGACCCTTTGCACAACCAGGACTAAGACGATCCGCAGCTCTGAGCGTCACGGGGCCTCCCGCAAAAATTGCAAGCAATAATCTTGGATGCTGCGGGACCGCCGCCGCCAATCTGAGCTTGATCCTCATCGACAATGGGATGAAACCCAGTTGGGAATGCTCCGGATACCGTCAGCATCTGGCGCATTGGTTCCATTGTCGACCTTCGCATCAATTTCAAGAACCAACGGCCCTGTGACCGTTAATCAATCCGGACAACTCGCCTCAGTGACCTTGTCCTTTAATCTTCCCGGCGGCGTATTACTGGGAACGGCAACCGATCGTGTCGACAGTTTGCGCAGTCAGATCTCCATTCCTCCCTCGGTCACCGTGCGCACAGCCGGTGCAGCACAGATATTTGCCCCATCAACCGGCAATATGGGAATTCTTATTCTAGCGGCGATCGCCACCATATATATCGTGCTCGGTGTATTGTATGAAAGGTTTGCGCATCCGTTCACTATTTTATCCGGTCTACCATCGGCGGCTTCTGGTGCTTTGCTCACACTGCAGACCTTTGGAGTTGATCTTTCAATCATAGCACTGATCGGACTTTTGATGTTGATCGGCATTGTGAAGAAGAACGCGATCAAGATGGTCGATGTGGCTTTGGTTCTGAAGTGGCAGGAAAACCGATCGCCACAAGAAGCCATTCATCAAGCAGCTGTCATGCGCTTTCGTCCGATCATGATGACGACGTTCTGTGCTCTGCTTGCGGCGGTTCCCGTCACCCTTGGACAGGGGCAAGGCTCGGAACTTCGGCAACCGCTTGGTGTGGCCGTGGTTGGTGGTTTGTTCCTCAGTCAGATATTGACGTTGTTCATTACCCCGGTGATTTTGTGGAGATTGAGCGGCTAAGCAACATCAAATGGTTCAAACCGCGCGAGATAAAATCACTCTCGACGGTTGATTGAAGGTGTTGCAGGCGCCTGAACGGAGGCGATACTGAAGCGCCTGACGCTCTCGTGGTCCGGGTCTCTCATCCAAGCTGCAGCCTGCCGTTGGGCGCTCGCATTGAGCCTCTGGGGCGTCATTGTTATTCAGCTGAGGAATTGGCTTGGCTTGGAGGAAAAGCAACAGCCCCTGTTGAAGCCCTTCCACAGGAAGCTGATAGGTTCAAATCGGAGGATCGATCCTACCGGCTTCGGCTTTACGCCCGATAAGTGTCTTTGGTGTTGCTGCTCGGCTGCGTGAGCTTGTCGGGTGGCGTCGAGAAACCGTCCCACCGCTTCGCGCCAGAATGACGCGCAAACGCTCGCCTCCCTGGTCTTAATATCAGCAGAGGGATAGCGGAACATTCAGTCAGTGAGCAGTGCCGGACGCCCGAGCTGCACTGCCCCCGGCGCGGACGACACAAACGGCTCGATCAATGCAGGAAGCAGTGCTATCACTTCACTATGGACAGCAACTACCACATCCATACGGACGGCTCATTTGACGTTGCTTCGCACTTGGGTGGCTGGGCATTCGTTGTCTATGAGGGCGACCGTCAGCGATATGCGGCGTCTGGCAGCGCGCCGGGCATATCCAACAATAGTTTCGAAGTTCTCGCCCTTCTGAATGCGATGAGCTGGATAGCCACGGCCATACCGACGCGCACGGTCACGCTTTGGACCGATTCCGTCTATGCCATAGAGGGCTGCCTTCGCTGGAGAGCCATCTGGCGCAGCAATGGCTGGAGGCGGATCACGGCGAAACAGCATGTGAGGCGCCGGAAGATTCCTGACATGGTGATATGGCGGGAACTTGACGACCTTCTGCAACGCCACCCGCACGTGGCCGTTCAATGGTGCAAGGGTCACGCAGGCGTGATCGGCAACGAACTGGCTGACAGGCAGGCACGTGATGCGGCGCAGACGCCGCCCACACTGAGAACGTCGGTGCCTGGAATGCCCTTACCATCCAATTGACGACAGGTGCGACCGCTGGCGCTGCGCGACCGGATAATCCAGCATGCGATTACCGATCCCGTCGTGGCAAAGCGTGATCTGGTGTTGGCGATAATCCAGTTGCCCTTGTTGCTGATGGGGTCGCCGAGGCCGGGCCGCGTTTGCCTGATGGGAACGGACAACTCTGTCGCGGTTGAATGCGGTTGACTGGGCCAGGGCGGAAACTGTGCTTGCTCTGGGCGTGATGCCCTGAGCCGTTGCTAAGGCATCCCTCAACCGCCAGCGCATATTGCAGCGACAATTATAGCGCGACAGTCCCTGGCGAGAATTGTTTGTACTGCAGCAATCTGCGTAATCCTGATGATTTTTGGCGATTGGCCCGGCTGCATGGTGAATTTTCCGTATGAAATTCCCGCAGGCGTCCTGGCAGCCTTTATGGCCGAGCCGGACTTTCTCTGGCCGCTGGCCCCTGGCGCGATGAATGAGATGGCGCGTCGATGTCGTTTTGAGGTGCGCGACAGATGGGCAGACCTCTTCGCCCAAGAGGTGCAGGACCTGGATGCGAGACGTCCATGTGCATACGCATGCTTTCATAAATCTTGGCAAAAGCAGTGCATGACACCGAACCCAGGCGTCTTGGTGATCGGGCCGTGGCGGCGAAATGGCAGTGGGATCCGAAATGCCAACCGCAGTCAAAAATGCGGTGGGTCGTCTTTAGTTGCGAAGTACCCAAAAGATCATGAGAAAGAGGATGACAAATGAAATGGAGGCGGCGGTTAGAACAATTGAGATGATACTGGCCAGACCCATCGCACTTCCCCACGGTGATACTTGCTGTTTCAGGATCTTCCTGCAACAAAACGTCTCGGCAGTGACCCGGCAGACTGTGGGCGGGAAAGAAAAACCTTCCCTGCTCCGGTTGCGGCCAAGTCGGCGTCGGACCGCCTGGCTCTCCAATCAAACCGGGTTTTGCCAGCAATTATGAATGGCTTTCTCATTGCAGGCAAGATCATCGCCTTCGCCAGGATTGGTCGTCCGGACCAGGCCCTTTCTATGCGTTGCGCATTGACTCGACCCGCGCTGGAACCGCTTGGATCCATTGGGCAACCACGGTCTCAGCAGAGCTCTCATTATATAATCTGCATAAAGCGGGGACAGGGTCCGTCTCCCGGCGTCTTCAATGAACGACGGTCCATAGATTGGATGGCGATCGACAGTTGGGCGAAAGCCCGGGCAGGCGGTTCTTTAAATTGGCGCCATTGCGGTTTGGCGTTTAGGAAATGGGCGAAACGTTATCAGGATCAGCACGGCCGCCAGTCCCATGCCCCATGCGCCGACATACATCAACACATAGGAATTGAAGCGATCATAGACCAGCCCGCCCAATAGTGGTCCTGTCGACATGCCAAGGCTGCCAGCCATGGCTGTGCCCCCGATGATCGTGCCCATCATCTTCAATGGAAAATTCTCTCTTATGATCACGGCGTAAAGCGGCATTGTACCGGCATAGATGAAACCCACCAGTGCAGCGATCGCATAGAAGGGTGCAAGCGTCGAGACAAACACATAGGCGAGCACGCCAAAGGCCTGGGCGAAAAGTCCTATCCCCAACACCCGCTGGGCGCCGAAACGGTCCCCGGCGAGCCCGAAACCGATACGACCAAACATGCCAGCCAGTCCCTCCACGCTGTAGATCGAAACCGCTGCAATCATCGGGATGCCGCAGGTGACGGCATAGCTCACGGTGTGGAAGATCGGACCGGAATGCGTTGCGCAGCAAAAGAAATTTGCCAACATCAGGGTGATGAATTGTGGCGATCGTACCGCCTTTGGCACTGTCATATCCGCGTTCAGCGCATCTGCCAGCATTTCTCCCGAACCGTTATGCATCGCGGGAGGGCGACGCACCAGGCAAGCTGCAGGGATCATCACACAGGCGGCGACGCCGGCAATAATCAACATCGCGCTCCGCCAATCGTGCATTGTCACAAGCCGTGCCGTCAGTGGTGCCATGGTCAACGGAGCCATGCCCATGCCGGCGGAGACAAGCGATACGGCCAGGCCGCGCCTGGTTTCGAACCAACCGGTTACGCAGGCCATCATCGGTGCGAAGACGGCGGCAGTCGCTGTCCCCACCAGCAAACCGAAGACCAGTTGGAATTCGCCAAGTGTTTCAGCCCGGCTGGCGAGCGCGAGGCTCAACGCAAGCATGGTCGAGCCTGCCAGCACGATCGGGCGAGGGCCAAATCGATCGGAAAGGCTGCCCCATAGGATGCTTGCGGCTGCCATCGCAAGAAAGCCGAACGTCATCGCCGAGGATATTCCGGTGATCGACCAGCCCGTCTCCTGGGCGATTGGCCGCAGCAGAACGGGTAACGAGAACATGGCTCCGGCGGCGACACATCCCAGAAGGCCGCCTGCCGCGACGATGATCCAACGGTAGGAAATGCGCATGCTGTTCCCCGATACCTGGTTTCGGCATCCTTGGCAGTCTGAGAAGAATTGTTCCCAACGCGCGCCGATAGCGTTGCGATGGGCAGCTGACCGCGTTTTCGGTGCCCGCTTGTCGATCAGCCCTGCGACGGTTTCCAGTCGGATGCTGGAATGGTGTTAACCATCCAGGGAATGCCGAACCGGTCGACAAGGGAGCCGAAGCCCGGTGACCAGAATGTTTCGCCGAACGGCATCACTGCTTTGCCACCTTCACAAAGCTGCTCGAACCAGCGCTGGCCTTCCGCCTTGTCCGACGTGTGCAAGGTGACGTCGAAGCCGTTTTTTGGCTTGTCGACATTGCGTGCCCATTGCACATCCATGTCTGCACCCATCAAGGCCTGGTCGCCGACTTCAAGCCAGCAATGCATCAGCCAGTTTTTGTAGTTTTCATCGCTCAGCGGCATATCCGGCGGGCCGTCGCCATAGGGCATCGCCGCAGTGATCTTTCCGCCCAGAACCCTGGCATAGAATTCGAAGGCTTCACGGCATTGGCCCTGAAAGCTCAGGCTGGTGACGATCTTCATAATTTCTCTCCCATTGAAATCTGACGTGCATTCGAACCATCCGCACTGGCTCTGGTCGCCCGGCCTCCGCGGGGGATCTTGTGACGGGTTCATCTTTGCGTTGACTGCGCTGTCGCGCCGAACGCGATCCGACCGTTGCGAAACTCTCGCCATGCTGTCTTAATATAGATTGATATCAACCTAATTATGCATCCATGTCAATCCGACATGGCGACGCTACTGCCAATCCTGGTCGCCGCAGCCTCGAACAAGTGTGGCTCAGCTGCCGCTCTTGATCACGCCGCTTGGCTTCATGGGCTGTTGGGGATGGCCATTGCCTGGTTTCCGAATTCTGGGGGCAGCGGTATCCCGCAAGCCATAGCCGCGCGGCACGCAGTCGAACTTTGGCGTCGCTGTTTTCGCCGCCGGATGAACCGGCATCAAGAGGCCCATGTCTTCAGTACCTTGCGCAATGTCGAGAGGCTCTGATAGCCCGCTTCTAATCCTGCGACGGCGAGCGGTACACCCTCGGCGCAACGACGCATGACATGCGAGACCCGCAATCGCTGTCGCCATTCGATGAAACTCATGCCTGTTTCAGAGCGAAATTTTCGCGTCATCGTCCGACGGCTCATACCGACTTTATCAGCCCAGTCGTCGATGGTGAGATTGTTACTTGGATTATCGAGCAGATCCCGGCAGAGTTTGCGCAACTGTTTTTCGGAAGGTAGCGGAACCGTATAGGGCTGTGGACCGGCATTGCGAATTTCATCAAGAATAAGCGCCGAAAGATGGTGCCCTCTGCCGGTTTCATCGTAGAGCATCGGTTCATTTGCAAGCGCCTGTATGCTCGCATCAAGCAGCGCTGAAACTTTCATAATTCTTGTTGGACCCCAGAAGCCCCGCAAAACGCTTTCCTCCAGATAGACAGAGTGCATTCTGGTTTCTCCGAATGTTTGAACGGCATGCGGGAGGTCGGGAGCAATGAGAATTGCGTAGCCGCTGGGCAGCATGAACGCACCTTCTTCCGTCATCGCCGTCATATAGCCGCTGTTTGCCAACAGAAGCTGCCCGCGTCGATGGCTATGCCAACCGAAGTTTGTACTCGCCGTGTATGCACGCCGCATCACAGCCAGCGGTCGGTCGATGTCCTGATAATCAATGGCATGCTTCGGTCGCATTCAATTTTCCATTAGGCCCAATTTGACTAAAAAAGTCATATTTGACGGAAATTGCAGAATTTTGACCCGATTGCAACCGAGATTGGCCTGACTCAACAGGTGATGAAGAATATATTCTGACGCGCAACGCATTGATATGCGTGTGTAATTTAGAATTATTCTGAATTCTACGATTGCGCAACAGCAAATATGACAGCCAAAGCCTGCGGTCGTAATCGCCAGCGGGACATATCTCGTTCGCTTGATGAACGACCAGGAGAGCCGAATTGAATACGAGTGGCATCGCTGCCCACGCACGACATCCAAATCACAACGCGGATTGTTTCTCTGGACATGCGTTTTTCAAGGCGATGCTGCTGTCGGGGGTGGCAGCGCTGGCCCTGGCCAATCCAGCGATGGCTCAGGAAGCTGGTGTTATCCAGCTCAATACGATTGAGGTTCAGACCAGCGGTGGCACCGGCCCGCGCACGCCGGTGAAGGGATACATCTCTGACTATAGCCGCGCCGCCACCAAGAGTGATATCGCTCTTCGTGAAGTCCCGCAGTCAATCTCAGTGATCACCCGCGATAATATGGATGACAGAGCCGTTCAGTCGGTGAGTGAGGCGATGCTTTACAGTGCCAATGTGAACGCCCAGCGGTACGGTGCCGATGTTCGATCGGATTATTTTACCGTCCGCGGTTTCCCTGCGGATCTTTATCTCGACGGTTTGCGCATTCCCCAGATCGCGAGCCAGTCGGGCGGTTACTCTGGCTTTGTCGTCGAACCCTATTCGCTGGAGAGTGTAGAAATCCTGCGTGGGCCAAGTTCGGCCTTGTTCGGGCAGAGTAACGTTGGCGGCATCGTCAATATGGTCAGCAAACAGCCGCAGGCTGACGCAGCGCACGAGGTCTATCTGCGCGGTGGCAGCTTCGGGCGCAAAGAAGTGGGCTTCGACACCACCGGATCGATCAATAATGATCCGCGTTTGACCTATCGCCTCAATGGCATGTTCCGCTACAGCGATACTTCTTATGATTATGGCAAGAACAATCGCTTCGCGATCAATCCAAGCGTCGCATGGCGTCCAGATGCGGAGACGAGCCTGATCGTATCGGGCGGCTATCTCAAAGACGATATGGGCCAGGCCGGTGTTATCATTCCGGCTTATGGCAGTGTCCTTCCAAGTCCGTCAGGGCAAAGCATAGCACGCGATTTCTCCGACGGAGACCCACGCAACGCCGTGTATAAAAAGGAGATCGGCTACGTCGGATATGCATTTGAACATCGCTTCAATGATACCTTCACGCTGCGTCAGAATTTCCGCTACTCGCACATGAAAACCGACTACCAAAACCTGTTCACCGGCGTCTTGCCATCGAGTGGCTGGAATGGCCACACGATTCCGCGCACCAATTACCTCGCGCAGCCGGAACTGGACGCAATCGCCTTTGACACGCAGCTAGAATCCCGTTTCGATACCGGCCCATTGTCACATACCTTGCTGTTTGGTGTCGATCAGCAGTGGCAGCGGTTGGACAATTACACGGCGTCTGCGAGTGGTCCTTCTCAAGACCTGTTCAACCCGACTTACGACAAATCCATCGCCAAGCTTTCGCCCACGACACGTCTGTTGCAAAAGCAGTATCAGACCGGGATCTATGTGCAGGATCAGATCGAAGCGGGTAATCTGCGCGTTACGCTCGGCGGACGCAAGGATTTTGCCCGCATCGATTCCGCGCAGACGACCCTGTCCACGAACCGCAGCGTGGATTATGATCAGAACCCCGATAAATTCACCGGGCGCGTCGGTGTGGCGTATATTTTCGATTCAGGCTTTGTCCCCTATGCGCTCTATTCGACGTCGTTTTTGCCGACGCTTACCCTCGCGGACACGCCATTAAAGCCGACAACTGGTACATTGAAGGAAGTCGGTCTGAAATACGCGCCCGAAGGCGAGGACTATTCGCTAACACTCTCGGCATTTGAAGCCGAACAGCAAAATGTCGTCAATCGTATCTCCGGCATATATTATCAAACCGATGAAGTGCGTGTTCGTGGTGTTGAACTTGAAGGAACAGCACGCTTGGGGAACCGGTTGAACCTCACGGGTGCGCTGAGCTTCCAGGATCCGGAAGTCAGCGCAAGCCAGAATCCGGCTCAGATCGGCAAACTGCCTTATACGGTTCCAAAGAACCAGCAGTCACTTTTTGTCAGTTATGACATGCCCTTGCCAAACAGCATCGATGGCACGCTGGTTATTGGTGGCGGGGTGCGTCGTATCGGCAAGACGGCGGGTGACACGCTCAACACCTTCTACGTGCCATCCTATACACTTGTTGACGCGTTTCTGCGTTACGATCTTGGTAACTATCGCTTGCAGGTCAACGCCTATAATCTTGGTGATAAGAAATATGTGGCAGGGTGTAATTCCACGAGCCAGTGCTATTTTGGCCAAGGCCGCTCCGTTGTGGCCACGACGAGTGTTCGATGGTAGCTGCCTTATCCCGTCGCGGCTTTCTGGTGGGCGCGGCTTTGACCGTCCTCCCGCGCGTCAGTGCCGCGCAGATGCCCGGTAAAATCGTCACCCTCGAATGGGCAGAGACAGAAATGGTTCTGTCATTGGGGCTTATTCCCTCGGGAGTGGCTGATCTGGCTGGCTACCGGCAATGGGTGGGTATCGACAATGAAGCGCTTATTGGCACTCTTGACGTGGGTGGACGCCAGCAACCGAGCCTTGAAGCGCTAATGCGCCTCAAACCGGATCTGATCGTGACCTCTGCATTGCGTCATGCGACGATTGCGGCGCGATTGAGAGCGATCGCACCGACGCTTCTCCTGGATGCAGGTGCCAATGAAGCAGATTTCTATGAAGCCACAAAAAGCGATCTTTCAACTGTTGCAACAGCCACTGATCGCGCGGCGATCGGGAAGGCCGAATGGCGGTCGTTTGAGGAGCGGTTGGTTGCTGTTCGAAAAAGAAACCGCGATTCCGTCAAGCTGATTGTTGCGCAGCCGTTACCCGGGGTTGCGCGATTGCGTATTTTCACCTCCAATTCTCTGATCATGAAGACGCTTGCGAAAGCCGGATTTTCTATCGGTGGCGACTTTGGCACTCAACCCTTTGGCTTTACGACAATTGGGCTTGAAGAACTGGCCACGTTGAGCGTCGACACGAAACTGCTGATGCTCGGTGAAGCGGTGCCCAATGAGCTGATCCAAAGCGCCATCTGGCCTGTTCTGCCGGTGGTTGCTGCCAAACAGGTCTATGCGATCGGTGGTGATATCTGGCCATTCGGATCCACCCGATCAATGGCGCGCCTCGTTGAGAAAGCGACCAGCGCGCTCGCAATCTGAACAGAGATCGTCCAATGATATCGGTTGCCCTAGCGCGATTGTTTGCGCATCAAGACAATAAACAACGGTGTCCCAATGAAGGCAGTCACTATGCCTGCCGGGATTTCATGCGGCGCGATGATGGAGCGTCCCAGCATATCTGCCAAAACAGTCAGGATCGCGCCGATCAGTCCCGTGACCGGAACGAGATGCTGATAGCGTGCGCCGCAGCATAAACGCGCCGCATGCGGTGCAATCAACCCCACAAAGCCGATCGCGCCGACCGCAGCCACGGCGCCTGCAACCGAAAAGGCGGCGAGCGCCATCGCCCATATCCTGGTTGAGACGGGATCAACCCCAAGGGATTGGGCACCGTCTTGCCCGAGCGCGAGTATATCGAGCCGCTTTGCAAGCGCCAATGCCAGCAGCGGAAGGATAAGCCAAGGCGCGAGTGCTTCAACATCCTGCCAACTGCGCGCATGCGTTGATCCCGCAAGCCAGGAAAGCGCTTCCGCAACCTGCAGTTTGGCCTCAATCACCGCAAGGGTGCTCAAGGCTGACAGGCTTGCCGCAATCGCCAATCCGGTCAAGGCAATGCTGGCTGGCTGCAAACGGCGTCCGAGTACCGATATCAAGATAACGACGCTACCGGCACCCAACGCTGCGAACAAAGCAAAGAGCGGGCTTCCTGGAACAAAGCCTATCAGGAGTGCAAGCAGACTGGCGAGCGCGGCTCCTTGCGCAAGCCCAAGGGTTTCGGGCCCCGATAACGGGTTTTTGGTAACGGCCTGAAGCAACAAACCTGCGACGGCCAATAATGCGCCGGCACCACCCGCTATCACCACCCGCGGCATGCGCAGGGCATAGACGATGCTCCAATCGATTTGCCCGCCGACGGTACCGTCGCCAAATGTGAGCCCTGCGAAGACTGCTGCGGACAATATCAATAAAAGGGTCATATAAAGCGCGGGCTTTCGCGCAAACAGCACGCTCGCCCGCAAGACATTGGCGCGGGAGCTTGCCTGCGTTCTCACCTTGCGAAGGATCATGATCAAAACAGGCGCAGCCAGACAAGCCGCGAGAATTCCGGTCGGAATGACCCGGCCTTCTTTACTCAACACTTGCGCGATAACGTCGGCGCCCAACAAGGCGACTGCACCCCAAAGGCACGCAGCCGGCAACAAAACACGATGTTTGATTAAACCTATTGCCCGCAAGAAATTAGGGACGGCTAGGCCGATAAAACCGATCGGCCCAGCGATGGAGACAGCTGCTCCAGCCAGCAAGACGGACACCAAAAGCCCAATGATGGCTGTGGTTTTTCCCAAGCCCAGGCTTGATGCGATATCGTTGCCCAAATTCATGATATCAAATTGTCTGCCCAGCATAGTCAGCAGCACGATGCCGGCGAATACCAGGGGAGCGAGCGATACAATCTTGTCCCAACCGGTCTGATCCAGAATGCCGGAAGACCAGAGAATGATTCCGGATGCACGGTCGTCCGCGGTCAGAATGATTGCCGAGGTGAGTGCTGAAAACGCCAGACTGACGGCGACGCCCGCCAGGGCCAGCCTGACCGGTTGCGCGCGCAATCCACCGCCCACCGACAAGCAAACCAAGCCGCCGATCGCACCGCCGAGAATGGTCGCCGCGAAACCAGGAAAAGCAAACGGCAACAATAGGCTCGATATGACGAGAGCAAGTTGTGCGCCGCTCGTCACAGCCAGAATATCAGGCGCGGCGAGGGGATTGCGCAGGATCGTCTGCATGATGGTACCGGCGGCGGCGAGGGACGCGCCGACAAGGATGGCTGCAAATACCCGTGGGAGCCGGATCGTTTCGATGATAATCTGTGCAACCGATCGCGGTCTTGAGGGGGCCAGCAACAGATCCCGCATCGTTACCTTGCCACTGCCCGCAATCAGGTCTGCGACGAACAGAAGGACCAGCAGCACAATTCCGAGGATGATCAGGCGTCCAGCCAGTCCGAAAGCGCGCGATCGCATCGTGGTTGCAGCGTTCATGGTCATTCTGTCATGGCCGTTCGCGAGGATTCACCCAGCGCGGCAGACAGAATGGGATCGGTAAAGCCGGATGCTGGGTAATATCGATTTCGAAATCAAACGCCTGTTTGAGGTGCGGCTTTGTGAATACCGTTGCAGGCTCGCCTGTTGCCATCACCCGCCCTTTGCGCATCAGGATCACATGATCTGCGAGTTCAATCACCTGGTTGAGATCATGGAGGACGGCAACGATGGTCAGCGCGCGTTCTCGGTTGAGCTTTTTCAACAGCGTCAACAGTTCAGATTGGTGACGAATGTCGAGAAAATTTGTCGGCTCGTCGAGAAAGAGAACAGAGGGATTTTGCGCAAGGGCGAGCGCAACCCAGGCCCGTTGCCGCTCACCACCGGAGAGCGATGAAACATGCCTGTGACGCAAGTGTTCCAGACCAACCTGGGCAATTGCACCGTCAATGAATCTTTGATCTTCCGGTCCCAGCCTTGCAAACAAACGCCGGTGCGGATGTCGACCATTTTCAACCAGTTCCTCGACGCTCAGTCCAGCTGGCACTTCTGGCATCTGGCCAAGCACCGCTATCTTCCGGGCCAGATCAATTCGCCGCAGCTGACTGATATCCGTCCCTTCAAACAGCACGGTCCCTTGCGAGGGTGCTTGCAGTCGCGCCATGCTCCGCAACAAGGTGCTCTTCCCAGAACCATTTGCACCGCAGATCACGGTGATTTTTCCTGGCGCAATGGAAACGCTGACTGCCGCTAACGCAGAAACATTGTCAAAAAGGACGGACAGATCGGTGACACGAATGATTGCATCTTCCATTCTCTCTCATCCTCTTAATGCCGTTTCCATTGATGGTGGGAATAAGCAACATGGTGGCCACAGGCAAGGGCCATAGCGGACTGAAGGGGGTCTGTGACAGACAATTCGTTTGGGTGGCAGAGTTTGATCTTCACCAACCATTTGCGGGCGGCAAGCATGTCGGATTGCCCATAGTTAACGCGCAAAGCACTGAATTCAGCATTGAGGTCTCGTTCAGTCGGTGGGTTTGAGTTCGGCAAATTTGGCGGCCATTGTCGGATTGCCCCGGGTCAGCCGCTTGACCGTCAGATCCTCCGCCTTGTCGTTTGCAAGTCGAAGGTTGTTTGCTGATTTGTGCAGGGCTTCTTTTGTTTTTTCCAAATCCTTGATGGCTTCATCGATGCGCTTGACCGCCTCTTCGAAGCCATCTGAGGCCAGCCGCCAGTTTCGTCCGAAAGCTGCTTTGAAATCATCAAGCTGCGATTCAAATTGCGTGATATCGACATGCTGCGCTCTCACCAGCGCCAGTTCAGTCTTGTATTTGAGAGAACTCATTGCCGCATTGCGCAAAAGCGTGATTATCGGAATAAAGAATTGTGGCCGGACAACATACATTTTTGGGTAGCGGTGCGACACGTCCAAGATACCGGTATTATAAAGTTCACTCTCAGGCTCCAGCAGTGAAACCAGCACCGCATATTCACAGCCCTTGGCGCTGCGATCCTTGTCGAGCTCTTTGAAAAAATCCTCATTCCTCTTCTTTGTCGCCGTCTCATCATTCTCATTCTTCATTTCGAACATGATCGAAACGATTTCCGCGCCTGTGTCGTCTATATCGCGGAAGACAAAGTCACCCTTGCTGCCAGCGCGCGCATCATTGTCCTTTTCAAAATATGCGCGCGGGAATGCGGTGGCCCGAATGCGGTCGAACTCGGTGGCGCAGTGGTGTTCGAGCGTCTCACCGACCATCTTGGTCGACAGCTTCAGTTTCATGTCGCGCAAACGTTCGATGGCGTCGTCGCGATCTCTGAGTTGTGTTTCATATTTGTCGCGAAGAGCTGTTTCGGCCAGTTGCTTTTCCAGCTCAACCCGGGAAAGCCCATTCTTCAGCGCCTCGCGCTCCTTCTCAACGATACTGACGGCTTCGGTCACAGCGAGTTTCTGTGTAAGCGCACTCGCATCGAGCCGGGCTTTCAGGCTCTGGATCTCGGCGTCCTTGCTTGACGCAGCTTTCTGCAATTCTGATACGAGTTTCGCCTCGGCGAGTTTCGACAACGCGTCCTGATCGCGTCGGGCATTATCAAGATCGTTGAGCAGCGCGTCGCGCTGCTTTTCAACAGCACTCAATGCCTCGGCGACAGCAAGTTTTCCTGCAACTTCGCCGGCTTCAAGCTTCGCCCGCAAATGCTGGATTTCAGAATCCTTGGCAGAGGTTGCCTTCTGCAATTCATGTGTGACCTTGGCCTGCGCAAGTTCAACAGCGTTGCGCTTGTCCCGTTCCGCCAGTTCCAAGCGCTCATGCAACTGCTTCTCGAAATCATCATCTCTCACCTGTTTTAAGATATCTGCATGTCCGGCCTCATCAATCTTGAAGGCCTTGTTGCAATGGGGACAGATGATTTCATGCATGAGTGTGTTTATGAACCTTTGTTTTAACCGCATGGGAAACCCACCGGTCGCTGGGGTCGATCTGACCACATGTGAAGCATTCCGATCTCATCGGTCAAGGTCTTTCCGGCCGCTGGTAATGCCAACAAAACGCAGGAAAACGGTCTGACGACATCTCAGGATTTCTTAACCCGGTTGCCGTCGTTGCAAAGATCCGCGCCTCTTCTGCGGGATTGTCTGACCAGCCTGGGTCACCTGGTGGCGGCACCATCGGCACCATCTGCTGCGCTGATTGATAACGTTAGCGAAGGTCATCGAGCGATATAGGTGGGGCCGCAGCCAGATTGTCGCAAGAGCGACCTTGGGAAAAGTCAAAAAACGAAACATCTCAAAATATCCATTAACTCATATGGGCTGTTTTTGTAGAATTTGTATCGGATGGCGAGCTTGGAGCGCCACCTGTCCGGCATGCATTCTTTTCAGAGCAATCAGTACATGGCGCAGCGTGGTATGCAAGAGTGGAGCCGATGCCCGTTCTGCGACGGAATGGAATGTCAGCCATAATTGGTCGGGTTCGCGTTGATACTGGCCAAAGAGTGCGGAACAAAGCGCAGCCATTCTCGTTTTACATGGGAAGGGAAAGCCAATGAACAGATTTTGGGATAAGCCGATTGAGGTGGCCGGAATCAATGGCGTGACCAATCAGATCAGGAGCGCCGAGGAAGCGGCCGCTTTCATTCTGGATCGTTGGCCCACCGAGATGACGGCAACGATGCTTAAACCGCTTGAGAAACTGATCGCTGTGCTTGACGATGGTATCTGTCCAGAGGATGCAAGAGCAGAATTTATAATCGCAATCCAGCATATTCACCGGTTTCACAGTTGATGGTTGCCACCGCCCAGCACTAAAGCCGGGTCGATTGCTTTTTTTGTGCCTCGCTCGTCTGATGCAAAAAACAAGAGACCACGGGCAAACCCGTGATTTCTTGGCTTTGTGGCATCACTTCATCAACAGGCCAATTCGCCGGTATTCCTCCAGAGCTCCTGTCACAAAGGCGCTCGTTTTTTCGTCATTCCACCCCTCAAGTTGCTGTTGGAGGATGAGTTTCTCCTCGGAAACGCTGGTGATAGCTGCTTTTTTCGCATCCGCATCCAGCAGCGCAATGATCCTTCCAAAGGCGTTGCGCAAACTGTAAAGCTGACCCATTAAATGGGCGCAACTTACCTCTTCATTCGCCAATCTGGTCGTTCCGTTCTAACAAGCCTGCCCGTGCGCCAGATGATAATCCCCGACAGGGTCATTGGTTCCGGCTGACGCTGAAGAGGTCGTAGGGATCACGATTTTTCGGTGTCAACGCGGAGTTTAAACAGAGGAGCAGTCATTTCCGCTTCCAGGCCCGAAGGCTCGTAACGGAGATCGACATCTCCAGTCCCCAGCAAACCGGTCCGGATCAGCTTTGTTCCGAATCCCTTTCGAGTCGGTTCTGAGATCTGGGGGCCGCCGATTTCTTTCCAGTGGAGCGTAAGCGTCTCGGTGCCCTCTTGTCTGGATATCTCGATCTTGATCTTTACCTGACCGCCATCTTTTGAAAGCGCGCCATATTTGATGGCATTTGTTGTCAACTCGTGGATGAGAAGCGATATCGAGGCCACCCCCTTCGAACCAATCGCAATCTCGGGGCCGTCAATATCCATTCGCTCTGAAACGCCCAGAGCAGAGGCAATATTGTTCACCAAGTGCGAAAGGGAACTCTGTGCGCTGCTGTGCAGACGCAGGATCTCGTGCGCCTGGCTTAAGGCATTCAGCCTTTCGGTGAATTTGCTGCGCTGGTCGGTGTCGGCATCGACAAATGTCTGATTGGCAATCGAATTGACGATGCTGAAGGTATTCTTGATGCGGTGGGCGAGTTCCGAATTAAAGATCAAGGCGCGCTTTTCGGCCTCAACCTTTCCGGTGGTTTCGACAACGGTGTCGATCATTCCTTCGACTTTACCACTCTCCAGACGGATGGGGCTATAGCAGAACGTGAAATAGCATTCTTCAGGATATCCGTGGCGATTAATCACCAACGGAAAGTCCTCGATGAAGGTTGCTTCCCCCTGATAGGCCTTCTCGACGATTGGCTGAATTTCAGGCCATGCTTCCGCCCAAATATCTCTGAAGGACTTGCCGATGCAGTTTTGTTTGGCTCCAAGGATCGGACGGAAAGCATCATTGAAGAATGTGATATAATGCGGTCCCCAGACAATCGCCTTGGGAAAATGCGATGCCAGCATCATCTGTAATGCTGTTTTAAGCGCTTGAGGCCATTGCGATGAGGCGCCCAGAGTGCTGTTGTCCCAATCAAAGCGGCGTATTTCGTCCGCAGATTGTCCATCTGCGTTCAAAAACGCAAGATCCTTGTTCATCAAGGTCTCTTTCATGTCTGGCAAGCAAGAGAACGATGATCAGTTGCCGCGTTACGGAGCGCTATATTAGATCATCTGGAACAGTTAAAGCAATCTGCGTCAGCGGAATTCCGCTGATATCGCTAAGCCTATGAAGATAATCGGTGTTTTCTTTGCTTACATCGCTGTCTGCGTTAGATTGACCAGAAGGCGATCCCTGGCCTGATGAAAGGTTGCGCGATGAAATTGTTCATGTTCCAGATTGGTGGTGATTGCGGTGGTTCGAATGTTGAGTTGCACGACATCCGTTTCTCCGTGGGGAGGCTTGCTTCGGATTGCTATGATGATTTGCGTGCGCAATGGTGGGGAAACCCGAAAAGCCTGCATGTGGACTGTTGGGGAGAGGTCCGTCATGTCGACGGTCACGACATCCAGATTGTGCCGCAGCGCAAGACTTCAGACAAGAACAAGCTTTTCTTCATCAATCTGGGTGGATATGACCCGACCGAATTTGGTGAGTTGCATCGGAATGTGTTGCTGGTTTCGCCGGATGCCCGAACAGCCAAAGCGCGCGCGCTGTCAGAGATCCAGCATTGGTCGCAACCGCACAAGGATAAGGCGTTTGAAGTCGAGAAGGCCGTCAATGTGAGCAAGAATGTAGAGGCGAGAGGCTATTCGATCGAACTCGTCCCCTCGCCCGTCGCGACGCCGTTTGATTTTGTGTGCAAATATCTCAAGATCGGGTGATGCACGCAATCTGTGAATTCAGCGCCGCCAACTTGTAAGCTTGAGAAGGGCGGCTGCTAGACTGTCACTATAGCGCCATCGTCTTGAGCGGTTCCGGTTTCTTGCCGTCGGGCAAAATTTTCTGAAGATGCTCATAGACAACGGTTGCGCTGAAAGGTTTGCGCACAAAGACCGCGCCGTTTGGAAGATCAACGCCGTCCGGCTGGACCATGCCTGAGGCAATGAGTATTCCGATATGCGGCCAGTCTTGAGAGCAACGGCGTGCGAGATCGAAGCCGGTCAGTTCACTGGGAGGCATCTGCACATCGGTGAACAGCAACTGGAACCGGTCGGCGTCGGTCTCAAGTAACTCCAATGCCTCCTCAACATTGCTCGCCTCCTTAACCCGAAAGCCGGCCGTCTCCAGAATGTCGACAGCGTCCATCCGGATAATGACGTCATCATCAGCCACGAGCGCGTAGGGTGTTTTGTTGTCGGTCATTGAAAGTCCTCACGATGGATTGCGGATAACAACACCCATGGCGGGGAAACGATCCCTCATTTTCTCATTATTTCGAAAAAAATTGCATTATGCGCTCGGGCAGCGGTAATTGCCACGACGAGCAACCCCATTGAGCTTGACGGCGCTGACTTCAGCGCGGCGTTGGTGCAAAAATTCCTTTTCGGTTTCAGCAAGCGTATAGAATTGGATTGTAAACTATGGGCTTGTTCTTGAATCTGGAGTTTGCTCATGCCTTTCAAGCACAACTCTGCTCGGTGTCGCCGGATACCCAAGCAGAAGTTCATGGTTATGCATTGAGCAGAATATTAGGCAGGCTTGCGCCAGCGTGGAGGATCACTCTGGGGAATAGCGAAGCAGCAATTGCTGGCTTGAGCGCCCCACGACGCAAGACACGTGGCGGACAACGTCATTATTGTGATCTGGCGATTGAAACGACGCTGATATGTGGCAGCGTAATCAATCCGCCTTTGCGCCAGACGGACGCTTGATGGTCCCGATAAGACCATCATCGGATCGAGATTGTGTTCTCGCAAATTGGTTGATCAGAAAACCGAAATCGAACTTGAATGTGGCATTCTCAATCGAATGCTTCTCGCGCAAAATCCGTCCGTGCGAAAGCTGAAACCCCATAAACAAGCACCAAAGACAGGGTTCTGTCCGCAGGCGCATTCATGCGACAACGCTCTTCCGGGCCATGCCTGCAAGCGGTTAATGGGGCGGTTCGGGGTTTTGCGCGGACATTGTCTGCAGCGTCGTTGCTGATTTGAATTCAAGCCGCCGATCGTCGCTGCCCTGTCGGGTCAGGCAGAGCCACTGGCCTTTCGTGCTGTCCTGATGATCTCGACAACCATTTCCGAAGCTTTTTGCAGAGAAGAAACCGGAAGAAATTCATAGATGGAATGAAAATTATGTGCGCCGCAGAACAGATTGGGACATGGCAGGCCTTTTTCTGACAAGACCGCGCCATCATAGCCACCGCGCATCGGGACAGGACGTGGCTCGATACCAAGCGTTTTCATGGCCTCAAGCGCGATCAGCACAGGATAATGGTTTTTGCCGCGCAGCGTTTCGGCAACATTTCTGTAGACGGGCTTATACTGGACCTTAACGTTGCCTTCGCCATGCAGCCGGTTGAAACTTTCCGCCAGATTCTCGATGAATGCGCGGCGCGTTTCGTAGCCGTCCGTTGTAAAATCGCGAATATCGACGGTGAGTTTCGTCTCGGCAACCGTCCCCTGGACCGCCTTGACCCAGTAATAGCCTTCTGTGCCCTCGGTATATTCGGGTCGCTCACCGGCCGGCATCATCGCAATAAATTGCTGGGCATAGAGAATGGCATTGCGCAGCTTGCCCTTGGCTGACATCGGATGCGCGGGCTGGCCTTTGAACGTCAGGTGAAACTCACCGGCGTTCCAGTTTTCATAGACGATTTCCCCGCGCGCGCAGCAATCAAGCGTATAGGCGAAATCGGCATTCAGGGAAGACACGTCAAGAGCCTTGGCACCGAGCAGGCCAATTTCCTCATCGGGGACGAACACCACTTTGACGGTGCCGTGTTCGATTTCGGGATGCGACGTCAGGACTTGCATGGCGTGCATGATTTCGGCAATCGCCGACTTGTTGTCTGCGCCCAGCAGACTGCTGCCATCGGTGACGATGATCCTGTCCCCAATATAGTGCTGAAGTTCGGGAAACGCCTCAAGCCGCATGACTGAGCCGGTCGTTTTGTTGAGCAGGATATCCCCGCCCGCATAATCGACGACATGCGCGTGCGTGTCGGCTGAATATTCGGCGGAGGTATCAAGATGCGCAACCCAGGCAATGGTGGGAAACTGCGCAAGTTGGGTATGGTCAACATTGGCAGGCAATGTACCAACAACGATCGCGTGCTCGCGCTCCTCGACCTCCATGCCAAACGCCCGCATCTGGTCGGCGAGAAGGCGGGCAAGGATATGCTGCCCTTGGCTTGAGGGGAGCGTGTCCGCATTTGGCACCGCCGTGGTGTTAATGCGGGTATAGGCTAGAAAGCGTTCGACGATATCCATTTTTCAAATCTCGGTATTTGTCAGTCATTGCCCCCAAGCTGCGGCGGGGCGCTCGAAAACAAGCGGGGTGGTGTGACCGCTTGTCAGCAATTTGCGTGGCGCGCTGAGCAGTCAGCCTATTCCTCGATGTCGACATCCTCGAAAAGATAGCCCCCGAAGGGGTCGATCCGGAAGTTCTTGACCTTTTTGCTAACTGGCTGCTCGACGATCTGATGGGCGATCGTCAGCCATGGCGCCTGTTGCTTGAACACCAGCTGGGCCTGTTCATAAAGCTTGCTGCGCTCCGTCTGGTCGGTTGTCAGTTTGGCGGCCTGGATGAGTTTTTCAAAATCCTGGTCGCACCAGTTGGCGCGATTGGCGCTGCCAACGGCCTGGCAGCTCAACAGGGCCGCAAGAAAATTGTCAGGATCGGCAATGCCGCCGGTCCAGCCCAGCATGACCGCACCATCGCGGTCTTTGTCGAGCGAGCGCTTGAGATATTCACCCCAGTCATAGCTGACGATTTCGGCAGTGACTCCGACCTTGGCAAAATCGGCCTGAATAAGTTCAGCCGCCCGGCGTGCATTGGGCATATAAGGCCGCTGCACAGGCATTGCCCAGATCTTCATCTTGAGATCCTTGACACTGGCTTCCGCAAGCAATTTGCGCGCCTGTTCGGGATCGTAAGCGTCGTCCTTCACCGCCTTGTTATAGCCCCAGACGCTCGGCGGCAGCGCATTGACGGAGACGATCGCCGAGCCGAGATAGACCGCGTCGATAATTGCCGACTTGTTCACTGCCATGTTGAGCGCCTTTCGCACGCGAACGTCGTCAAATGGCTTTTGCTGGGTATTATAGGCCAGGAAGGAGAGGTTCAGCCCTTCCTTGTTCTGCATTTCGATCGCAGGATCGTTCTTCATCGCCGCAATATCGGCGGGATTGGGCGCGGCGATGACATGGCATTCACCCGAACTGAGCTTCTGATGGCGAACGGCTGCGTCCGGGGTGATCGCGAAAATGAGATTGTCGATCTTCTGTTTGCCGGCCCAGTAATCGGGATTGGCTTGATAGCGAATGGCACTATCCTTCTGATAGGCAACAAATTGGTAGGGCCCGGTTCCGATGGGTTGCTGGCTCAATTCAGCGAGGCGGTTTTCCGCAACCAGCTTGTCGGCATATTCCTTGGACTGAATGACAGCGAATGTCAGCGACAGGCTGGGAATGAATGTGGCTTCGGGCCGGGTGAGCACAAATTTGACGGTGTAATCGTCGACCCGCTCAATCTTGTCGATCAGCGAGGGAAAAGAATAGGCGCCAAATTGCGGCCAGGTCCCCTGATTGTAATAGGGACTGTCCTTATTGCCCTGGCGGTCAAAGGTGAAGATGACATCGTCGGCGTTGAAATCGCGGCTTGGCGTGAAATAACTGGTGGTGTGAAACTTCACGCCCTTTCGCAGATGAAAACTATATTCCTTGCCGTCTGCGGACACCTCCCAGCTTTCCGCGAGACCGGGTTCGAGTTCGGTGGAGCCGCGCGTGATCTTGACAAGCCCATTGGAAAGATTGCGCGCCGAAGCGTCGTAAACAGCGCCGGACGTCGTCTGTGCGGCGTCGAACATTTCGGGGGAAGCCTCTGAACAATAGATCAGCGTCTTGGCAAAGACCTGGCTGATCGCCGTGCTGTTGAGCGCAACCGCAATCAGGGCGGCGGACAATAGATTTTGATATGTTTTCATGAGGCTGCATTCCCTTGCTGCCGTGGCGATCGGCGTCCTGTGGTGTGTTGTTGCAATCGCCTTTTCAGCTGATTCTAAACAACGAAGTTATTATTTGATCCTGCTATGGCAAAGGAGGCAAGTGCAAATGGCCCTCCCGCCGTTGCTTGTTCCGCTTTCTGGCAGTTCGGGGATCATCTGCCGCCACAGGTCGCGCCGGTTCAGACGCAGCCGATTGTTCGCGCTCACGCGGGGTGATAAGGCGCACGTCGCGTATGATTGCCGGTTGCGTCAGCGAGCGTGCCCCGATGCCACGCCCGCGCCGTGAACGCATCGGCAGGCAGCACGGTAATACCGGCATTGACTTCGACCAGTGACGGGACGCTATGGATCTGTTTGACTTGCCTATCCGGCCCTGAGCGACAGGCCCGCCTGTTCGAACCCCATTTCGGTTAACAGGCGGATATTGCTTTTTTTGCGGTGTGGGATCAGCGGCTGATCATCGAGTTGCGACCAGATCACATGATCAAAGCCGGCAAAATCATGAAGCGGCGACACGAAGATCATCAGTTGGTCGCGCAGCGCCGTCTGGCTGTCGATATTGGTATCCTCGCCTGAAAGCGTGCTCACACCCAAGGCGCACCGGCCAGGGCGCACCTGTTCGATGAAGATTTCCGACCCGACATCCTCGATCTTTATCACGAGAGTGGGGGCGTTCATCGGCCCCGCGAAGACGCCGCCGCGGTCGGAAGGGGGCTTGAAAATGGCAGAGAGCAAGGCGCTGCATGAGCGCCTTGCTGCGGCTTTCAGCTTTGCGGGGCTCGATCGGTTTGTCGATCAGGCAAGCGCGGTTTCAGGGAGCAGATGGAAACGCCTTAGATGGGAGGCTTGGGAGAGGTCCATGTCATGGACGAAGCGAATGATCACTTCGGCCAGTTCGGTTGGTCGCTCGAAGAAAACGAGATGGTCGGCTTCGGTAATCGTGTAGAATGAGGCGGTTTCAAAAAGCGCCGCGCAGGCCGCGATATCGGCCGCCAAAGTGATGGTGTCATGTTCGCCGGTCACAAACAGCGTCGGCGCAGCCAGCTTGACGGGAGTGGTCCTTGGCTTTCGCTCCGTCATCCGTTTGCGCAGCGCCTCGAAGCGTGACTGCTGTGTTTCAGCATAGGACATCAAAGCGGTTTTGAGCAATTTGTAGAGGTCGTCCCGCAGTTGCACCTGCTTTGTTTCGTCCATGCAAATCAGGCTTTCGACGATTTCGACGACTGCCTGTTCCCGGGCGCCCGATCGCAGCAGGCTAAGCGCGTGATCGAGTTTCTTTCTGGTCGCCGGAGGGTGGGTTTCCGCAACCCCCACCAAGATCATATGGGCAATAGTTTGTGGCCACTGGTATGAAAATTCAAGCGCGATCAATCCGCCGTAGGAAATACCGATCAAATTGATTTTCTCGAGCTTCTCGATTTCGATAATTTTCTGGATGCAGGCGGCAAGGAAGGGAAAGCCGGCATCCTCTGGAATGTCGTCGGCAGCACCTGTCCCTGGCACATCAACGAAAATGAGCGGTCCGTCTCCAGCAAGCAGGCTTTCGAGATGGGGGAGGGAATACATGTCCTGAAAGCCGCCGCCGATGATCAGCTTGGGGACGCTGTTCGCGTTGGGCGAGCCGATGATGCGGTAGCAGAATGACACACCGTCCAATGCCGCCTGTTTATGCGGTTGAGCATCCTGATAATTCTGCGCGCAGAGAAAATAAGCCAGTGAAGAGACGCTGCGGCATCGCAATATGTCGCTCCAATCGACCGATATGCCGAATTTGTCCTCGATCAGCAGCTGGATTTCAACCAAGGTCAGGGAATCTGCACCGAGCGCAAAGAAATCGCTGTCAAAATTGACGCTGTCCCGATTCAAAGCCTCCCGGCAGATGGCGTTGATGTCTCGAAGTGTCAAATCATAATCATCGAGAGAAAGTGTCGATCGCATGGCTCTAATCTACTTCCTGAAATCAGTGGTTGTACTTACAATACAGAGCATCAATCTGCAGGGTATTCCAATTCTTGCGGAGAAATATAAAGCCGGCAAATTATAGCTAAAATTTTAGCGTGGTTTGTTGAACCCGCTGACCAATGAAACGCTGCGCATCGTTTGAAAAGGCAAATAGTCTCGGACCGGTTCGCAAGGTCGAAGACTGTGTCCAGCGCAGGGCTTGCTGTGGAAAGTTGCTCAAGCGATCACCTGGCCCGCGGATCATCGCCGCCTGGTCATCAACTCACGAGAGCGCTTTTCGATCTGATTGGATCAGATCGGCACTCTCATTATCTGTTTTAACGCGCATCTTTGTCCGAAAACCGTTTCACACTTTTCGGGATGCGCTCTAGAATTTAACAGCGAGTTTGGTGTTGAAGCCGTTCTCGATTGCGCCTTCCAGGAACTGGCCCCGATAGGCAGCACCCAATGTTGTATTGGGGGCGAGGTTAAAGTCGATCCCCAGTTCAATGACAGCCGCGTTCTTGCCGATCGCGACGCCTGTCATTTGGAAACCATCGGATCCTTCAAAAGAAAGGCGGGTGGCCGGGTCGAGATCGCCATAGGCGTGACGCCAGCCGACCATGCCGTTCACAATGCCGGTGACATGATTGAGCGTGAAGTCGCTCGAGCTACGTAAGCCGATCGTCGTGAAGGTGGTGTGGGTTGAATTGCTGTCTGCTTTCAGCGCCGCGGCCCCGCCGGTCTCGCTGAAACCATCGGTATGAAGGTTGACATAGGCGAGATTGGCGAAAGGTTCGAACACGGCGAAGCTGGTGTTGATGCGGTAGCCCAGTTCGCCGAACAGCTGCAAGGTTGATGCATTGTAATCGGCATCATGGACGTCGGTGAGACCTGGAATACCGACATAGCGGCTCGTCTCAAGCGCACTGAAGCTGTAGGCTGCTCCGGCACGCAGGCTGATCGCATCAAACTGACTGCCGCCATAAACGCCAAGATGCAAGTTCTGTGCGGAGGCCGAAGAGCTGCGGTCTTTCGCATGCATGCTCAGATGGCTGTATCCGGCGACCAGTCCGAGGCGGGATGTGTCGCCAAGCTGTGTGTCAAAGCCGGTCACGAAGCCGCCGGTAGAGGTGTCGAAGGCGGCAGTGTTGTCATCGCCTTTGAAACGCCCCCAGGAGCCGAGCGCCTGGCCCCATGCAGCGAGATTGGCGGTCGACCCGGATTGGGATTTTACCTCAGCGCCGGCAAAAGCCGCGCGCAATCGATCATTGATTGCATCGCGCAGGAAATGACTGTCATTGATCAGTCCGGATTTCGCCGAGGCATGGATTTCGCCCGAAAGCGCGTCAAAGGCCGCCCGTGCCGATTGATCGTCAGGCTGTAATGCGATGGCGTTCCAAACAGCGTTTCCAGATGGCAGCGATGCGATGGCGCGCGCCGTGTTGCGCTGGTTGCGTGTCGCGGCGACATCGTCGAAACCGACATCATTGCGCTTGAGCTGCAAGGTCACATCATTGCCATCGCCGCCCGCATAATCGAGGGTCTCGTTGAGGAAGAGCAGGTTTTTGCTGACCGCGGCAAATCTCCCCAAAACAGCGTCGCTGCCCTGATTTGCGATGAGCGTGTAAGGGCCGTTAAGCGGGTTCCAGTTCTCGGCTGTGGCCGGCGACAGCAACAGGCTGAGTGTCGCACCTGAAATATCGACCGCGCCGGTCACAACGAGCCTGTCGGAAACATCAGGTGTCACATCCACCAGCAAAGTGCCATGATTGATATAGTCTCCCTCGATGGTCTGGGTACCAGGCGAATGACCCGGCGCATGCACGCCGCCCTTTTCGATGGTCAGATCACCCAGAACACCGGTTCCGCCCAGTACACCGCCGGATTGGACGGTCAGGCCGCCCTTCATAATCCCGTCAGCAATCAGGACAGCGCCGTTTCCGACATTGTAATCGCCGCCAAATGATCCGGTGATGACAAGCGTGCCGGCATCGACCTGGGTCCGGCCCGTGAAACCGGTATTGTTGCCTGACAGTGTCAACACGGAATTCGTCGACTTAAGCAGCTGGCCGTTGCCAGTCATTGCACCTTGATAAGCTGCATCCTTAAGCAAAGCGAAATCGATTGTTGCCGCGCTTGCAACCTCCATGTCACCGCTTGGAAGGCTTCTGAGCTGCAATGTGCCGCCTGAAACTTCGGTGTTTCCAGTGAATCGCGTCAGATCGCCCGCAAGGATGGTCGTGCCGCTGCCGATCTGCCGGAGCGTACCGCCGCCAATAAGGGCACCCCCATAGGAGTAGCTGTTGCTGCGATTGAACACCAGGGCGCTGTTACCAGCAAAAATCGTATTGCCGTAGCCCAGCCGTCCGCCTGTGCCACCATTGCCGATCATCAATGTCGCCTGATCGATGATGGTGTCACCATTGTAACTATTGGCGCCTGTCAGCGTCACTGTCCCGCCGCCGGTGATCCCGAGCGTGCCTTTGGCACCCGTGATCGTCCCGCCATAGGTCAGAGCGTCGGAGCGGTCGAACACCAATGTGCCCCAATTGTTTATGTCACCGGTGATTGCTCCCGCGCTTCCGCCATCGCCGATGCGAACCTGTGCGCCTTCGGAGATCCCCAATGAGCCCGAAAACGTGCTGCTGCCAGTCAAAACCTGGTTGCCGCCGGTCACCATGACGCCGCCTGCGCCGGTAATTGCGCCCGAAAAGACACCTGCGGCCTGTGCTATGCCCAGATAATTAGAGCCCAGAACTACCGATCCGCTGCCAGACAATGTCCTGATCTGCGCGGCTGCGGCGGCTGAGATGTCGAGCGTACCATTGACTTCGACGCCGCTGGAGGCATTGATCCGGCCCTGGCCCGCCAAAGCAAGCGTTCCCCCGGCATCAATCCGGGTTTTGCCGGTGAAGCTGTTCATGCCCTCCAGCGTCAGGGTGCCGGTGCCGGCTTTGATCAGGCCGCCATTGCCGGTGATTTCGCGACGCAGGGTGGAATTGAAACCATTGGTGTCGATTGTTCCACCCGCTGCCGCCAATTGCACGGACCGTGCGGTCGCAAGATCGAACGAGGAACCGAGTTGGAGGACGCCTCCCGTGAAGGTCAGGCCGCCATTGACTGCGCCGAGATTTTCGTCGGAGGATACTGAAAGCCTGCCTGCCGACAATGTCGTGCCGCCGGAATAGACATTGGCTCCGTTCAATACAAGCGTCCCGGCGCCGGTCTTGTTGAGCCCGTCGCTGCCGGTAATCACATTGTCGATGCTTGTGACATAGGATCCGCTTGCCGCACTGCCGTCGCCCACTCTTATTTCAACGGGGGCCGGATGGTCTGCATCAGCGATGAGCGTCAAGGCATCGCCGTTCATCCGGTATCCATCGGCGGCGAACTGCATCCCCGTCGCCTGGACAGGCCCCGCGCTATTGTTAATCGTCACAGTACCGGCATTGCCGCCGAATATCGCAAAGCCTGGCTGTGGCTGCATGGGAGCGGTCAGAGTGCCGTTTTCATCGCTCCAGACCGGGGAGACCACCGACCAGGTTCCGCTTCCACCGCCCAATTGGCTGGGGCTTGCCGCGCCGTTGGCATTCCAGAACCCAAGCGTCTGATTGCCGACATTGATGAGATTGATCTGCTTGTCGGCGGACAGATATTGGATGACGAGGGGCGCTCCGGTCGGTGCCTGGTCGATTGACAGACCGCCATTGGCCATTGTGAGCGTGCCGGTGTAGTCGAAGATGCGATAAAGACCGGCGCCAAAGCCACCGGCGTCTGTGACATTGAGCTTGGCGCCGTTCAATGCGAGATCTCCGTTAACCGAAAGGCTATCGGAGGTTCCGGGTGTCACATAGTCTGCGCCCGGCGCACCCGCTTCATAGGCGATCTGGCTCCCCTGCTCGAGTGTCAGGTTCCCATCGATGTGCAATGTGCCGACCGGTGCGCCTGCAGCGAGTGTGCCGCCATCTTTTATCGTGGTTGCTCCCACCCGGCCACCGCCGGCCAAGGTGGCACCGGTTTCGACGGTGGTGAGGGAGGAAGCGGCAGTGGAGCCATTGACGATCAGTGAGCCCGCTTGGACAATAGTGGTGCCGCTATAGTTGTTGGTCGCCGACAAGGTCAGGCTGCCGCTGCCGATCTTGACGAGATTTCCCTCGCCATTGCTGCCGATATTGCCGGCAAAGACCGAGCTGGTATTGCTGGTTCCGGTCGTCAGGGTCACCCCCTGATCAACATAAATCGACGTGGCCGCCGTGCCGGCCAGCGAACCGATCTGCTGATTAGCGGCGAGTCCAATCTGGGATCCGGTCCCGGTCAGGCTGACGGCAGCGATTGAGGACAGAGCATTGGCCGCACTCAAATTAAGCCGGCCGCCATTGCTAATCGAGATGGCCGAGGAATTAACGATGGAAGCGCCCGGAGCTACTCTTAGCGTGCCGCCGGTAATGGCGGTTGCGCCCGAATAGCTGTTCACAGAACGCAGATCCAACAGGCCGGAACCGGTTTTTGTCAGCCCGCCCCCACCGGAAATGCTGCCCCAAAAACTGTCATTTGTGGTGTTGTCAACTGTCAGCGTGGCAGATCCCAAAGTCACGCTGGTTCCGGTACTGCCATTCAGGGCGCCGACGGTCTGATTGTAGCCGGACAAATCGAAGACGCCGCCATTGAGCGCGATGCCTGCCGACTGGGTCAGGGCATCTGCGACGCCGGTTCGCAAGATACCGCCATTGATTGCGGTTGAGCCGGTGTAACTGGTCACACCGCCCAATGTCAAAATGCCCGCGCCCGATTTGGTGAGGCTTCCCGTTCCGGAAATGCCGCCATAATAGGTTAAATTACCGGCATTGTTGACCGTCAGGGCAGCCGAACCCAGGGCCACACTGGCTGCGCTGCTGCTGCTGGATAACCCGTTGACTGTTTGATTGAAACCGTTGAGATCCCAGGTGCCGTTCAAGAACCGCACCGTCGATGATGCTGTCAGGGCATCTTGCGCGCCCATGACCAGCGAGCCGCCGACAATTGTCGTGGCACCTGTAAAGCTGTTGGCGCCGCTCAGTGTCAATGTCCCGGTGCCGGTTTTGGTCAGAGCGCCTGTGCCCGACATGATGCCGGAGATCAATCCGTTGGCATTGGCTCCAACATCGAAGGTCAGTGCATGGACGCCACTGTCGACCGCACCCGTCAGCGACAGGCTCTGGTTTGCGCCCGAGGCACCGATCATCGTGTCAGCCGCCAGGGTGACCGACCCGCCCCAGACCGATTTTGAGACATTGTTTGTCAGCGCCCCGCTTCCCAGACCGGTGCCCGAAAGGGTCAAGGCTTCATTGGCGACGGTGAAATTCCCATTGAAGATCAGCGCCGCGCCGGAGGCGACAATGGTGCCGTTCGCAGCGCTTCCCAGCGCGTTGGCATTGCTAATCGCGATGGCACCCTGGTTGATATAGGTCGTGCCAGTATAGCTGTTGGCAGAAAGAAAGCGGATAACGCCGGTACCGGTCTTTCTCCAGTCGCCGCCCGCAAGATTTGTCGAGACGTCGAGCGATCCGTTTGCGAACAGCTCTGTGCCGGCGACACCCACGCCCAGCACGGTCCCACCATAAATACTGTAGTTGGGAAAGGTCGTGCGGTTGAAGTTCAGAGAACTTGCCTCCACGGTGCCCACGACCTGCACTGCGCCGGAAGCACTCGAGAAATCGCCGAACATCGCCTGACTGCCGTTGATCCAGGCGACATTATTGCCATTGGCATCGACCCAGTTGGTTGCCGAACCCGCAGACCAGGTCCCGCCGCCGCCGTCAGCGCCGGAAGTGGTGTTGGTACCGTCCCAGGCAAGCTGGGCTGAAGCCGGTAATGTGTTCATTGCGAGAATGGCAGTCAGCGCGGTTGTTGCAAGAAGTGTCGCGCTTCGCGCCGCAAGGCTGCGACGCATCCAATAAACAGAAGTTTTCATCCCAGCCCCAAATTTTTCTTCGCATGACCCTCATCATGCGAAAATGCCTCTCCCGAGACATGCCCAACCCAGCGCAGCATCCAAAAGCTCTGTCTGTGACAGGCCGGTTGCAATTGCCGGAACCCGACAACCAGAAAGCACGAAAGTGAGCGCTAAACAAGAGGGGGTGCATACAGGTTTCAGCCTTCATCACCAGACATTGTTAAGCGAAAGCGCGAAAACGGTTTTCAGCACGTCTGATGGTGCAGATCGCAGCGGTTCTTGCTGTAAAAAACAGTCTGGCGCAACGGTCGCGTGGGCGTTGGTACGGTATCGGACAAATCGTGATGAGTGGCGCAAATCATGGAAGTCCAGCAGCCGTTCCCACTATGGGAAGGGCTGGCTTTTGCATCATTATTCTCGGCGTGATCATGACAGCGCATCACAAACCTGGAGAGTTTTGCAGCGATCTTCGCAGTGCGATATTTAGCGGAAATTCCTTGGCTTCATGGTGATCTCGTCAAGATGCAGGTAAGGATCCGGCATATTGCGTGGCTTGGGCAGGCCGCGAGGATTGGCGACAGCGGTTTCATCCTCAATTGTCACGAACATCACCCCTTTCGCGGATCCCGGTCGCTGCCGCACCAGCACAAGTCCAGCAATGTCGACCCAGTGGCGATCGCGCATGGCGGACGCTTTGGCGCAACTCACCACGCCGCGATGCGCAAGGTCGGAGCGCAAAAAACTTAACGGGTGCTGGCGCAAACTGAGCCCGGTATGGCCGTAATCCGCCACCACCTCACTGCCCGCTGTCATGGGAGACAGCCTGACCTGCGGCTCGCTTTGTTCTTTGAACCCGCCCTGTTGCCCGAATGTCTGTTCCGACGTTGCCTGCTCCCGGTTTCTCAGAGCAGAGAATAACGGCAACGGCTCATCCCGGAGCGCCTTCATCGCCCAGAAGACTTCCCGTCTTTGCAAACCGAGCGAGGGGTTGAAAGCATCGGCCCTGGCCAGTTCATTCAGCGTTGGTGTACCAACCGCTGCGCGATGCCAGAGATCGTCAACCGAAACAAAGGGTTGATCGCCCCGTGCTAAAATCAGGCGGGCGGCATCGGCATTGCCCAATCCCTTCACCATGCGCAGGCCCAACCGAACGGCCAATCGTCCATCATCGGCATCGCGCGCCTCCAAGGTACAATCCCAGCGTGAAGCATTTATGCAGACTGGACGAACCTCGACATTGTGGGCTTGCGCGTCCCGAACAATCTGGGCCGGGGCGTAAAACCCCATCGGTTGAGCGTTCAGCAGCGCGGCGCAAAAGACATCGGGATGCCAGCATTTCATCCAACTGCTTGCATAGGCGATGAGCGCGAAACTCGCCGCATGACTTTCCGGAAAGCCATAGGAGCCGAAACCCTCAAGCTGTTTGAAAGTTTGCATTGCAAATTCGCGTGGATAGCCATTGGCCACCATGCCTTCGATCAGCTTTTCACCGAATTTGGAAACCCCGCCAGTGTGTTTGAAGGTCGCCATGGCACGGCGCAACTGATCGGCTTCGCCCGCAGAAAAACCGGCGCATTCAATGGCCACCCGCATCGCCTGTTCCTGAAACAGCGGAACCCCCAATGTCTTGCCGAGGACGGCTTCAAGTTGCTGGCTGGGATAGATGACGTCCTCTCTGCCTGCGCGCCGCTTGAGATAGGGGTGGACCATATCACCCTGGATCGGTCCGGGTCTGACGATCGCCACTTCGATGACCAGATCATAGAAAGTCCGGGGTTTCATGCGCGGCAACATCGCCATCTGTGCACGCGATTCAATCTGAAACGTGCCAAGAGTATCGGCTCGTCTGATCATTGCATAGGTCCGGGGATCCTCAGAGGGAATGGAGGCAAGATTGAGCTGGATGTCTTTATGCTGTGCCAGAAAATCGAAAGCTCTGCGCATGCAGGACAGCATGCCCAGTGCCAAAATGTCGACCTTCATGAACTTCAATATATCAATGTCATCCTTGTCCCATTCGATGATCGCCCGTTCCGCCATTGCGGCGGGCTCAATAGGGACCAGTTCGTCAAGGCGGTCGCGCGTCAGGACAAAGCCACCCGGATGCTGGGAAAGATGTCGCGGTGTACCCACAAGCTGATGGGCAAGTTCGAGCGCCAAACGCAGACGCCGATCCTGCAGGTTGAGATTGAGACCTTCGGCATGTTTGGCTTCAACGCCTTCTGACCACCCCCAAACCTGCGCGGACAGGGTTTTGGTGAGATCTTCGGGCAAGCCAAGGGCCTTTCCGACATCGCGCAAGGCGCCCTTGGCACGGTAGCGAACAACCGTGGCGCACAAGGCTGCCCGCTCCCGCCCATAGGTTTCATAGATCCACTGAATTACCTCTTCGCGGCGTTCATGCTCGAAATCGACATCGATATCCGGCGGTTCGCGGCGTTCTTCCGACACGAAACGTTCGAACAGCAAATCATTGCGGTCGGGATCAATGCTGGTAATGCCCAGCACATAGCAGACGGAACTGTTGGCAGCCGAACCGCGGCCCTGACACAGAATGCCACGGGAACGGGCAAAGCGAACGATCGCATTCACCGTGAGAAAATAGGGAGCGTAGTCGAGCTTGGCGATCAGTTGCAATTCGTGCTGGAGCGCGCGTCGGACTTTATCGGGCAATCCTTCCGGGTAATGTTCAAGAGCACCCGCCCATGTCAGTTTTTCCAGGGCCTGCTGGGTCGAGAGTTGAGGGAAAAGCTTTTCCTCGGGATATTGGTAGGTCAATTCATCAAGCTGAAATCTGCAGCGATCCACGATCTCGCTTGTTCTGACAAGCGCTTCCGGATAGCGGGCAAACAGCCGATGCATTTCTGCAGGTTTTTTGAGATAGCGGTCGCAGAAAAGTTCACGTCGATGACCGAGTTCGTCAATCGTCACATTGTGGCGAATTGCCGTCACCACATCCTGTAGAATCTGCCGCGCCGGTTCATGAAACAGCACATCATTGGTGACCACGGTGCGGATCTTCGCTGCTGCGGCCATTTGGGAGAGTTGCCACAGGCGAAGCTGATCATTGGGTCTGCGGCGCAATGTCAGTGCCATATAAGCGCGGTCAGAAAATACGGCACGGAGTTTGCGAAGATGGCTGGCGCTGACTGCGTCGGCCTCATCGGGCAAAAGCACGGCGATCAATCCCTCACTATAGCTTGCAAGATCTGCCCATTCGAGAAGACATTTTGCCTTGCCAGCGCGCATTTTTCCCAAAGAGAGCAGCCGGCATAGCCGGGCGTAGGCTTCCCGGTCTGTGGGATAGGTGAGAACAGACATGCCATCGCAAAGGTCCAGCCTGCAACCGACAATCAAGCGCACACCGCTGTCGCGGGCGGCCTGATGCGCCCGCACAAGACCCGCCAGCGAATTGCGATCGACGATCGCCAGCGCTTGAATGCCCAATCGCGCCGCTTCGGTAAACAGTTCCTCACAACTGCTGGCGCCGCGCAGAAAAGAAAAATGGCTGGTGACCTGCAGCTCGGCATAGGGTGTTTCTATCATCCGAAGACTCCATGCAGGAACCAGCGCTGGCTGCCACTTTCGCTATGCTCCCCGTCGCCTGAACGGAAAATCCAGTAACGTTCACCGGCATCGTCCTCAACCTGGAAATAATCGCGCACCGTTGCCATTTCGGCATCGCGCTTCCACCATTCGCCGCGAATACGTTCGGGGCCATCAGCCTGCCGCACCCGTCTTCTCGCACCGCGCCAGGTAAACCAGACTGGGGGACTATCGGGTAGAAGGGCCATGGTTTCGATTGGTTCGGGGTGTGCTAACAGTCGGGTCGGCCTTGGCCATTTGCTGTTCCATGTTGCGCCGGTTTCGGGCGACAGCGGTGCGATCATCGCCACCGAGCGTTCGGGGACGTCGCTCTCGAGCGGTGTAAAGCGACACAGCCGGCTTTCGCCAATACGGTTAGCCAGAATATCAACCAGGTCGGAAATATCGGGGCTTGCTGCGTCGACGAGTGTGACAATGTTCTGTCTTTCACGCAGCGGTTCGACAATCACCGCTGCAAGCTCCATGATTTCGATGCCAAAACCGGGGTCGATGCTGGCGAGTTTTTCATGGAGCAGCCGCGACAGACGGTGGGGATCGCGGACGGGCTGCGCGGCACCAACGCGGATAGCCTGCCGGCTGTTGTCAACGCGATGGATCAGCAAATCCAGCCGCCGTGTGCCCATTCCCTTTGCTTCGAGTTCCAGGCAGAGCTGGGAAACAAGTTTGCCGATTGCGCGGAGGATGGTTTCTGATGCGCCGATCGGTTCACCAAACACCGTCCTTGCCTCTATGATTTCGGGGACGCGGCAGGGGGTAATGGGTTCGGGTAATCGTCCGAAGGCCTGATCGAGCCGACGGGCAATCTGTGGACCAAAACGCAAGGTCAGCGGCGCGCGCGGCTGGTTCATCACATCACCGATGGTTTCAAAACCCAGCCGGCGCAATTCGACGATCATGTCTTTCTGCAGACGCAGCGCGGCAATCGGCAGTGCTGCCAGGAAAGATGCGGTTTTGTTGTCTGGTATGATCTCAATTCTGTTATCGCCAAAGCGGGCGGCAGCATGCGCCGCCCCCCAACTTGGAGCGACCGCTATTCGCGCATTGACGCCGGAGGATGCGAAACGTTGCAGGATTGAGCCGAGCATCGCGGCTTCGCCACCGTGAAGATGGTCCGCGCCTGTCGTGTCAATGACAAGACCATCGGGTGGATCGGCCATGACGATGGGAGAGATGCGCTGCAAAGCCCAGTGGGCAAGTTTCTGCAGTCCCTCGGCGTCGGCGGCGGGATTGGCATCCACCAGGAGAAGATCAGGGGCCAGCGCCTGCGCCTTGGCCACGGGCATGAAAAGGCGCAGCCCGAGCGCTTCTGCATTGTCGTCGAGCGCCAGGATGACACGCCGCCGGCCATCGCGTCCGACAAGCACGAGCGGGGCTGCGCCATCAAGCGATCCGACGCCCGATTTCCTTCTGAGGCGATCCGTGGGCCACCTCGGAAGGAAGAGCGATACGACCCTGGTCATCGCAGGCTTCCACTTCAAAATCTGCGCTGTCACCAGCGCGGCAACGGATGAGTTCGACCAGCCACCGGGCCCGGCCAAGTCCTGGAACGGGGAGCGGTGCGGATGGCATTTGAGACACGCGCCAGCGCGTTACGCTGGCGGTGGGTTGACCGAAGTCACCGGCTTCGCTCTGTCGACGCCAGCGCCGCAAAGCAATGCCGATCGTTCCCCCATTCTCGGCCGCAAGTTGCAGCCGCCGGGATGCTGTCATGGACAGGCGGGCCGTTTCCGCAACGACAGCGCCCAGACCGCCATGGCGCAAACCTTCCTCAAAACAAGCAAGAACGGCCTTTTCATCCCCCGCCTCAAGATGCAGCATGCGGTCGGGATGAAGACCAGCCTGAGCGATGGCCGGCATGAAAAGATCACGGCGCGTGACCACCCAGAGGATCTTGCCTTGCGTGCGTGCGGCAATCCCTGCTGTAAACAGGGCGGCAGCAGCACCATCCACGGCACCATTGCCACCGCCTGCCACTTCATGCAGGCAACCTAGGGCCAGACCGCCGCCCGGGAGTTTGCCGTCGAGCGCGGGCAAACCGAAAGGCAAAACCTGCCGTTGTCGCCCAGGCCCGCCCTCCAGCCGCTCAATGCGCGACCGCAGTTCTGCAATAACGGGATTGGCGGTGAGTTCGGGCATTGCGATACAGTTCCTTGCAGGGGTTTGCAGCTTCAGTAAAAGCTGATAAGTTCCCTATTTGTTCCGATTGCGTTGACGAGTCAATCGGGCCTGCTAGGGTGAAATCACCGCTTTTGCGCGGTGTTCATATGAATCCTACAAGGGTTTCAAGGGGATATCCGCGAAGCCACCCGCAGGAAATTTTTGTTTATGACGGGGACAGATGACGGCTTACCTGGAAAAGCTTAACGACCGGCAACGGGAAGCAGTTGAATATGGCGTGGGGGAGGCTGGTGTCAGCGGTCCACTGTTGGTGATTGCCGGCGCCGGTTCAGGCAAGACCAATACATTGGCGCATCGGGTTGCCCATTTAATCGTCAAAGGATCGGATCCAAGACGGATCTTGCTGATGACTTTTTCGCGTCGGGCGGCTGCAGAAATGGGACGACGGGTGGAGCGTATTTGTCGTCAAGTGCTGGGTGAGAACGCAGCCATCATGCGGGATGCGCTGCACTGGGCCGGGACCTTTCACGGCATCGGGGCGCGACTGTTGCGGATTTATGCCGAACAGATCGGCCTGAATGTGGATTTTACAATTCATGATCGCGAAGACAGTGCGGATCTGATGAATCTGGTTCGGCACGAATTGGGCCTGTCAAAAACCGAAAGCCTTTTTCCCACCAAGGGGACCTGCCTCGCCATCTATTCCCGGGTAGTCAATGCCGAAAGCACCATCGGCCAGATTCTCAAATCAGCCTATCCCTGGGCAATTGGCTGGGAAGAAGAACTCAAACAATTATTTGCCGCCTATGTCGATGCCAAGCAGGTACAGAACGTGCTCGATTACGACGACCTCCTGCTTTATTGGGCGCAGATGATGTCCGATCCCGAACTCGCGCAGGATCTCGGCGGGCGTTTCGATCATGTCCTGGTTGATGAGTATCAGGATACCAATCGGCTGCAGGCTTCCATTCTTCTGTCACTTAAGCCCGATGGACAGGGCCTGACTGTTGTCGGCGATGACGCGCAATCGATTTATTCGTTTCGCGCGGCGACGGTGCGCAACATCCTTGATTTTCCCGAAGCATTCGCGCCAAAGCCGGCAGACATCATCACGCTCGATCGCAATTATCGCTCCACACAACCCATCCTGGCTGCGGCCAATGGGGTGATCGACCTTGCACGCGAGCGCTTCACCAAGAACCTATGGACGGATCGTCAGTCGGAGCAGCGTCCCATGCTCGTTACCGTCAGGGACGAAAGTGACCAAGCCCACTATATTGTTGAGCAGGTATTGGCCAATCGCGAGATTGGCATCACGCTCAAGCAACAGGCTGTGCTGTTCAGGACATCGAGCCATAGCGGTGCGCTTGAAATCGAACTGACGCGACGCAATATCCCCTTCGTCAAATTCGGGGGATTGAAATTTCTCGACAGCGCCCATGTCAAGGACTTACTGGCGGTGATCCGCTTTGCGCAGAATCCACGCGATCGTGTGGCGGGCTTTCGCCTGCTCCAAATGCTCCCAGGGATCGGTCCGCAGACAGCCGGCAAAATACTGGACACCATTGCCACTGACCCCGAGCCATTATTATCCCTCGCCGAAATTCCGCCACCGCCCAAGGCCAGCGAAGACTGGCCAGGTTTTGTCTTGATGCTTACAGGCCTGCGCAAGGCTGAAAGCGGTTGGCCCGGCGAAATTGGTCAGGCGCGCCTGTGGTATGAACCGCATCTTGAGCGTCTTCATGAGGATGCTGAAACCCGCAAGGCGGATCTTCTCCAGCTTGAGCAGATTGCCGGCGGCTATGCCAATCGGGAGCGGTTCCTGACCGAGTTGACGCTTGACCCGCCCGATGCCACCAGTGACCAGGCGGGCGTACCGCTGCTTGACGAGGATTACCTCATCCTTTCAACCATTCATTCATCCAAGGGCCAAGAATGGCGTTCGGTTTTCATGCTCAATGTAGTGGACGGTTGTATTCCCTCTGATCTCGGCGCCGGAACGACGGCCGAACTCGAAGAGGAGCGGCGCCTGCTCTATGTCGGGATGACACGCGCGCGCGACAGCCTGAGCCTCATCACACCGCAACGCTTCTTCACCTATGGGCAGAACACGCAGGGGGACCGGCACGTCTATGCCTCGAGAACCCGCTTTATCCCCAAAAACCTGCTGCCGCTCTTCGAGCTCACCAGCTGGCCAAAACTGTCAGCCGCAGGCGCGGAGCGCAGCACGCGGCAGGTCAGGATTGATGTTGGAGCGAGAATGCGCGGTATGTGGCGTTAGACGACTGTCTGCCTGAGGCGTCCCAATGCCGTTCTTCTATGGATTTCCAGGGTCTCCGATAATTGAGCATCAGTTTTGGGCGAGAGGCAAAAAGACACGCTGGGCGGCCCGTGATCAGCTCGTGCGGACAGACGGTGCTGAAACATTTACACGGGATCAAAGATCGATTGTCTGGCAGGCGTCTGTTTGCTGGCAGTGATCTTCGTGCAACCGTTCGGCGCGTGATTGCCACGCAACAAGATGGTGGAGAGATTGCGCGGTTTTTACCCGTAACGCCAATCTTGCTGCCGCCTGTGGTTCAAGCATTGCCGCCACCCGTTGAAAGCGTTCGCCGTCAACGGGGTTACAGGCTCCAAATCGCGCGCCGATCTGCGCGAGGAACGCTTGTGCTTCCCGGTGCGCGCAAGCACCTTTCGTGGTCATAACAAGCGCTAAAAGATCCTGGTTCTCAACCTCAACTCTCGCAAGAAGATCGCGTGCGCGAGGCGAAAGATCGGCGATCGGCTGCCGCATTTTTTCACGGAATTCCAGTTCAGATGCCATGAAACTCTGCATCAGTTGCGTGAAGCGCTGCGCATAGTTTTCAAGGGCGCTGACACTGATGCGCAATGAGGCCTGTGCGACAATCCTTTGCCTGCTGGGCCATCCGAGGATTCCGGTCCTTGCCAAATGATCGCCAAAATCGGCTGGTCGCCTTTGCAAAGCTTGCTGATGCGGTGCAAGGGTTCCCCGCGCACGAATGTGGTTGATGAGGAGATCTGCCACTGCAACCGGATTGCGGAAACATTGCGCAAGGTTCTTTCGAGCGAGCTGTTCCAACTCCCCAAGATCGGCATCCTGCACCGTCAGACGCGATGCCACGTCGCGAACGCTCTCTTCAAATATCAGCGCTGGAATCAGCGGCCTCTCGGCCTGATGGCTTTGGACAGTGCTTGCGTCACAGGCTTCAATCAGCGGCCTTTCGGCGCGTTGAGAAACCGGCACATGCGCGATTTCCGCCTGCGTGACCAACAGGCGAACCCGCGACAGATAATAGATGGCGGGCCAGTCGCTTTCCACTTGCGCCCGGTCACGTTCGTGAAAGCAGGAGAGAAGAGATTTCAACCTGCATCTGTCAAAACACGGTCCGCTCGCCACCGCCGCCGAGGGCAACAACAACGCGCCCAATGCGTCGAGATAGCAACTGACCTTTTGGGCCTGTGGACCGTCTGAGACGGCATGACGGCATGTTTGCCAAAGGCTTAACTGGGCGGTTTTTGTATCGACACGATCGGCATGGTCGATTGCTTGTTTAATATGTGCTGCAACCTGACGAACCCGATCCGGCATCGGAAGATAGGCTTGTCTCGACGGGGCGGATGCGTCGGAGGAACGCCGTTCTCTTTGGATTGGTCGATGATTGTCGAGCGCTATCTGGGCGGTTGAACAGGATTGCTGCCGTCTGATGAACGCCTGTAGCTTTTCCTCCACACCCTTCAACCTTATGCCCGCAAGATGCAGCCGGTTTTTCCAGTGCGTGATGATTTTCTGCAGAGCAAGTCGCCAGTCATTTTCGGTTCCAATATTGCGCCGTTGCATGAAGCCGCGCAGGGCGTCGCCATAATCCTGGCTATGACAATGCTGGAACGAAACCGCTTTGCGGCGATCCCGTGACAGCGCCTGTTGCAACGCCGCCCTGTCGACAAATTCCTCCCGATCCGCATAAAGATGCAGGCCGCTGCGATGGCGGGTAAGTGCGACATAGGTCAGCTGGGCATCCATCGATTTCGACAGATACACCAGAGTGTGACGCACCGTCTTGCCTTGGGATTTATGGATGGTCTGCGCATAACCGTGATCAAAGGCATTATAGCGTCCGACTGAGAACTGAACCCTTGATCCCTGTTGCGTTGTGATTGTCATCAAACCCGTCGCAGCCTGATATGCGGTAATGGTGGCATTTGTTCCATTGCGCAGGCCGGTTTTCCAGTCACTCCTGAGGCAGACGACCCTGTCTCCGATCGCAAAGAATTTGCTGCCTTTTTCAGTGATCACGTTAAACGCGTTCTGCAATGCGCCATGGGCCTTAAGGGCCTCTCGTGCCTTTGCGTTGAGACGATCGACATCGCTGTTGCGATGACACAGGATCAGCACGTCTTCGCCATGCCGAAAACAGTCGGTCCAGTCCCGGATCAAAGCGTCCTGGGACAGCGTTTTTGTGGCGGCATAGCTGAAATTGCCGAGCCTTTGGTAAAGCGCGAGGGCGGCGTTGGTCTTTCCTGTGGCAAGCAGCAAAGAAGCCTTGCGATGTTGCCTCCTGCGTTGCCTGCGAATGCCGGTCAGTTCGCGATAGCCGAGCTCTTCTGCGATGCCGCGAAACGCAGCACCCGACATGATGGGCTGCAATTGACGGTGGTCGCCGAGCAGGATCAGTTTTGCATCGGCCCGACGCACCTGTTCGGTAATGGCCAGCATTTGCTGACTGGACACCATGCCCGCCTCATCGAGTATAAATACGTCACCGGGTTTGAGCAGGCGTTTGCCCTTTGCCCAACTGACGATCCATGAGCACACTGTACGGCTATCGATGCCGCTTGCCCGTCTGAGCTCATCCACCGCCACACCAGCGAGTGCTGCCCCAAAAATCTGACAGCCATTGGCCCGATAGGCTTGGCGGATGACATGCATGACGGAGGATTTTCCTGCCCCGGCAAATCCGACGACTGCTGCAATGGCGCGCGCTCCGCTCACATAACGCAGCACAGCTTTTTGTTGCTCTGAAAGCGAATAGCCCGTCTGGCGCTCGAAGGCGGATTGGGCTTGCTGCAACCGTTTTTCGGGCACATAGAATGTGGTTTTGCCGGCAAGCTTTCGGACGCTGTCGAGCAGCCTGTACTCCGTTTCAAACACCGATTGCGTGGTATAAAGCGCGGGTTGGATTTCCTTGTTGCTTGCGCAATCATAAATTGGTGCGCGGATCGCGATCAATTTCTCGCTGGCTCCAATCCTCAGCTTGACCTGCTGATAGGCTTCCCGGCTTTCGGTGTAACGAAAGACTTCTCCGGCAATGTCCCTGTCGCTGAACACCGATTGCTGTTGGCCCAGTTTCTCCAAAATCAGCTCGGGATTGTTGAGCACCCGTTGTTCATTGATGAGGGCAATGGCCTTGTTACGCGCAACCCGTTCCGATATGCCGCCCAGCCTGTCGATTGCCGTTGCCGAAACTCCGATATGATCCGACGGCAGCAAGGGGAGCCCCTGATCCTTGAACGACCGGTGATCCATACGGATATCCAGTCCCTGCAGAGCCAGATGGCGGTTTAACACAGTAGCCCACCCCGCGCGGATCGGGATCAAATCGAACTTGCCAAGCCCGAACCGTCTGTAGTCGATCTTGCCCTTAGCCTTTCGGTGGACACTGCCGTCGTCCTGCCCGCTCGGTTGGGCGACCGGACCAAACCCGGTCTCAGTCAAAGGTCTGGTTTGGACAAGTATATGCACATGTGGATTTTCGGGAATGTCGTGATAGGCCCAGTCGGCCACAAGACCACGCGTCGACAGTTGCTCTGCGACAAAAGCACGGACCAGTTCGACATTGTGTTTGATGGCTAATTCACGTGGCAACGCGATCTCGATTTCATCAGCATAATGCGCGTTCAGGCGCCCATTGGCATGTTCGACCTGCGACCAGAATTTTTGCGAGGGCAGGTGATCGGGCAGAGCGCGCAGTGCTTTGACCCAGCCTGGCGCATTGGGAGGAATCACAAATTCCGTATGAGCGATGTGGGGTTTACGCGAAAAATCCTTCCGCTCGCCGGTTGCTTCATTGACGATCACAGCCCCACGACGATAGGCAATAGCGGCAACCGCGCTTTGCCCTTTTCCTGCGCTGATATTTTTGAGCGTCAGATGATAAATCGCCATGTGAAAAGATAGTCCCAGGCGTGGAACGGCGAAACGGCAAGCATTGTTTCCCAATATGAAGCGGGGCTGAAGCAGCCAAAACTGCAAAGTGCGCCTTTAAGCCCATCAGCGTCACCGCCTTCGATGAGCCCACCGTTATCTCTCCACTTTGTAGGGAATGTGGCGTTGATCCTTTCGGTCTACAATGAGCGCCATTCAATGGATGGAAGAGGAAAAGGGGAAGAGGATGTCACGGGTTCGCGCAAGTAAAACTGTCGCTGAGATCCAGGCGGAAATTCAGCATCTGAACGCGGAACTGGACGTGGGCATGAAGACGCAGGCACAATTGATCGGACAGCTCGCATTGGATGCGGGGCTTGCCGATCTTCCCTTGGCGGACTTCAAAGCGGCCTTCCATGAGCTGGCGCGGCGCTTTCGCGCTGAAACCGATCGGTAAAGTTTCACAGCTGAAAAATCGTCTAATCCGCAAAAAAGTCAGGCTTGCCTTGCTGAGAAAAGGCGATTTCCAGCCTCGGTAAAGGGCAGGCAGCACCTACGTATCTGCACCGATCACAAGACATCAAAAGCGCTGCCACACACAATCACCTCTATCCCTTCTGTATAAGGGAGGTTTCATCATGATTGAGAAAGAGCCACACCCACCTTGGCGAGCCTATCTTTTGAGTGGTTGTTTTCTGCTCGTCTGCGCGGGGGTAGCCTTTGTCTTCGGCTACTGGTTTCGCGACTGGTCGCAGTCCGGTGCGAGACTAACCTTCATTGAGAGTGTGCGATGTTATCTGCCGTTCCTTGTCTCTGCGTGTCGTGTGTTGATCGCTGTGCATGGTGGCGTTCCGCCGGCGCGGATGTTTCATTATCAGGTGCTGATGGCGATGCCGATGATTGGCTTTCTCGCGCTTGGTGTCCTTGCATTGTGGTATCATCTGCTGCGCAGGCGGACTTGTATCATCCTGAGCGGTCTTAGCATTGGGGGCATGCGGGATCTGCTTTTGGCTGCGGATTATGAGCAGAAAAAAAGTCGATACCCGAATGTTTCCGGGCTGCATATGTTCAATGGTTGGAAGCTTTCGCTGGGGCGAGAGACCCGCCATTTTAACATTATTGGGGCCATTGGTGGCGGCAAAACCATCCTGATGACCCGGATGATCCACGCAGCGATAAAGCGCAATGACAAGGTTCTGATCTTTGACCAGAAGGGTGACTATACAAAATGCGTTCCACCCAATCTGGTTGCAGGTGAACGACATCAGCCTCTTTTGCTGGCGCCGCAGGATTGTCGCTCGGCAGTCTGGAATATCGCAGCCGATCTGGAGGTGGCCCAGGAAGCCATTGAGCTTGCCAATCGGCTTGTCGTTGAATCCTCCAATCGCTTTTTCTCAGACAGTGCCCGCGCGGTTTTGTCGGTTTGTATTATCAAGCTGATGGCAACCAAGCCCAAGCAATGGACATGGGCGGAACTGCTGCAGGAAACCCGGCAGGACAATGATACGTTGTTGGCGACGGCCTTAAAATTCAGTCGCGGCACCAATTTGTTTCTGGAGGCTGATTTCCGGCAGATGATGTCAACGCGCGGTACGCTTGAAGCCCAGATGGGAATGCTGAATATGTTGGCCAGCGCATGGCCAAGCTATGAAGGGCGTCAGTTGTTTTCAATCCGGGGCTGGTTGCGCGACACCACGCGGTTCGGGACGGTGATCATTCGCCATGACGGGCAATTTTCCACCCTATCCGACGCATGGATTGCGGCGCTTTATGCCATTGCCATCAATACCGTCACCGACAGCAAATCGCTTGGCGACGATGAATTACGTCGCATCTGGTTTTTCCTGGATGAATGGGCGCAACTGCCACATATCCAACAGTTCCAGACATTCATCACCGTCGGGCGCTCGAAGGGTGTCTGCGTTGTGCTCGGCCTTCAAGATGCGGCGCAGGTTTCACAGAAATACGGCCAGGATGCCTTGAAAACGCTGATGGCCAGTGTTGGCACCACATTGATTGTTCAAGTCAATCATGGCGAGACGGCGCTGACCCTCGAGCGCTATTTCGGGAAAACCATCTATGTCATCTGGAAGCGAAAGCCGTTTGGCGCGCGGGGCGAGCACCAATGGGTTGATGAGCGACATGAAGAAGCGCCTTACAAATCGACCGAATTCAGCACATTGCTGGGAACCGACAGCGAAGGTGTCCGCTGTCTTGTCAGCGGGCTGGGTCATCACCTTTACAAGGTTTGTGTGCCACACGATAAGCGCGTTTGGGTGCAGCATAGAGCGGCCAGCGTTCCGGCCAGTTGGACGACGCATTTTAAGATCGAGGGCGCGCTCGACAATGATCGGGAAATAGCGGCTTATATTTCGAAACTCCGGCAAAGGCAGAGCCAGTCCCGGCAAGAGTAAGACAGCCAATTGCTTCGGTTGAACCCAGACGACGTGCTGCGGGCGAACGGCCATTTGCCGCAGTGCTCGGTCGCTGGCGCTCCAGTTAACAGGACGCATTTCGCTTTCGAAAAGCGTGGTATTGTTGCCGTGCTTCAGAGACAGGTTGACTGCAATCAGCACGGCTCATGCCCGCCGCTTTAAAACAGCGTGTCCTTGCCCCGTCTGAACGGGGCAAGGAGCTTTTGTTGCTATACCCAGGCGATGACGGCGTAGAGATTTGTGTCATCCTGCCCTGGATAGCGCCCGAGATTTGCATTAAACCGACCCAGACCGGTGCAGACGCTGAGCGTGAAGTAATCCTTGCCTTCAGTGTTCTGCCTTGTCCAGATTCCACCAATGTCAATGCGACGCATGCGCGGAGTCAGGCCATAAAGACGAAAAGTGGGTGCCTTCGGGTTGTTGCTTGAGAGCAAATCACCGGTGACGTCGATGTCAAAGGACAGTGTCGCTATATTGCCGGTGATGCGTTGGTTCTCGGGATTGATCTGGATGAAGTTAACGAGATCGTACATTGCCTTTACTCCTTTTTGGCGTTGTCGACGGACACCAAAAGGTGTCGCCTGAAACCATGGTTGCACCCTGGGGCCGAAGCGAAGGCGGAGGACTGGCAAAGCGAAGATTTTGCTGCGCGAGGAATGCGCCTGTCGCAGGGGGAAATCTCTCGCATTGCCGGTTGCAGCCGGGTTGGGCGATACCAGTGTCCCTTCGATCGACAACCGCCAACAAGGAGAATGGCTGTGCTTGATCCGGTTGATACCAGTAGCCAGATCACGCACGCTGGAACACGCCAGCAATGAAGGCGGGGACTGTCCAGTCACCATCATGTGCCGGCAATAGAGAACCCACAGCAGCGCATAGGCATGAGTCCGTCACCGCCCGAACCCTCGCTTGCAGATGTTCGAGAGTGCAATCCGGCAAGCTCCATGGGGACTGTATTGCGGCGCGGTTTCCAGGAAATGCTTGGGCCTGGTTGTGCCATGGAAGTCAGCCTGCAAGTGTCCACAAGGCGTTGCGACTAGGACGGTTGCGGCGATGAAAGATTTGGGTTTGCCCCGTAGCGATCCGCTGGAAAAGGTGTCCTGGCGGCAAGCAGAATGCCAATCGCAAAGAAGAGTACCAGCACAGACATACCCATTGCGGCTGAATGCGTGATCGCGGTCACTGTTGCCACGAGGAAAGGGCCGACAAAGCTCGTTGCCCGTCCTGCCAAGGCATAGATACCGAAATAGCGGCCAGATTCTTCAGGGCTGATACTGCGAGCAAACCACGACCGGGATGAGGCCTGAACCGGGCCGAAAGCGGCACCCAATATGATGCCATAAACCAGAAAAGCATGCTCAGCCGAGGAGGCAAACAGACCTTGAGCCGGCGAATATTCAAGCGGCGTCATGCCGAACATCAGATAATCGCGTCCGGTTGAGATGATCCCAAAAGAGGAGAAAAGCAGCAATACCAGCGAGATCATGACGAGTGTCTTGGAGCCAAAGCGTCTATCCATGCGGCTTGCAACAAGGCAGCTGAAAATAGCCATGACATTGATGATCATGCCAAAAAGGCCGATCTCGGTGATCGACCACTGAAACATGGAGGCTGCATAGCCTGCACCCAAAGCAACAAGCGCGGTGACACCATCCTGATAGACCATGCGCGCGATGAGAAAGCGGGCGATCCCAGGGCGTTTACGAACCTCACTTAACGTTGCTTTCAGTTCGGACAGACCTTTGCCCAATGCCTGCCGCAAGGGCTTTCCGCGCGCCTGATCGGGCGTAAAGAGAAACATCGGCAGAATAAATATCAGATACCAGAGTGCAGAGATCGGCCCGGTGATACGGGCATCCTCTCCTTGCTGAGGATCCAGTCCGAACAAGGGTTTCATACCGATAATCGTTTTGCCGGTTTCCGGTGAAGCCGCGAGACAAAAGACCACAAAGACCAAAACGATCATGCCCCCGAGATAACCAAGGCCCCAGGCCAGATTGGAGACGCGTCCAATCTCCTCGCGCGGCACCAGACGCGGCATCATTGAATCGTTGAAGACGATGGAAAACTCTGCCGAAACCATTGCAATGCTGAAGGCAAGCAAAACCCAGAACAGGTTAGCACCAGGCACTGCCAGCCAGAGCGTCATCAGACTGACGATCTTGAGAACCGCAAAGAACCCGATCCACGGCTTGCGAGACCCGGTCTGATCGGCAATCGAACCCAGAATGGGAGACAAAATTGCGATTGCGAAGCCTGCGGCAGCAAAACCGTAACCCCAGGCAATCTGTCCGGCTTCAGCGGTCTCGGCCATGCGTGAAATGAAGTAAGGACCGAAAATGAACGTGATCACCACTGTGAAAAACGGCTGCGCCGCCCAGTCGAAGAATATCCAGCCCCATACACCGCGTCGCGAGGCATAACCTCCCTCGCTCAAAAGTTGATTGCTCAACGAATTGCTCCTCGCCCCGATGTTAAAAAGCTATTCGCTCTGAATTTCAGCGATTCTATACTCTACAGTCTCTGTTAAAAATAAAATAAACGCAATCGAAAGCAGTTAAATCAATAACTTTCAGGTAAAAATTCACAAGGGTAAGGTAAACGATGTTTGGCGTGGGATATGCGGACCTGGGCGAGTGCAGATGCAGGGAAGGTCTGAGTGTGTTCAACACTGACCAGGCTTTTACGAATTGCACCTTCGGCTGGCGTTGAAAATTCCTGGTGGTTGCTAAGCTTGGGAGTGAAGCAGACGACCGAGATTTGGTCTTGGCAATTCGACACATATCAACCCAGCTATCGAAGATCCTTAGACAGCCTCTTCTCGCGCGATCTCCTTCGTTTTAGGCTGGCCCTATCACTTACCGGAATGGCGCAATCATCAATGGGTCACGCAAAAAGCCGAATGATCGCGATGACGAAAAGCCATCCTATTTTGCATGACGTCGCTTTAATGCGCATTGCCCCCAATAAACCAGGCGTGTTGCGGAATGTATTTATGCTATGCCGGGCCACGGCCAAGCCAGGTGGGTGCATTGCTTGATACACTTTGACTAATGGGAGTCCCAGACCTAGCAAAAAGGTAGGAGATTGTAGAGTGACCAGCATACGACGGAGAAGAATACTGCTTTCAAGAAATAGATTTTGCTGCTCTCACTCAACGTCGGAATATCGTAATCTATAACAGACAATATCAGAAATATAACAGCAGCGAATGACGCCAGGATTCCCACCAGGAATAGCGACGAGCCGCCATAGTAATAAACCAGATCAACGAAATTGTCTGTATTACAAGAATCCCAGGGTCGGCCCATATATATGTTAAACATATTTCTATCCATTAAAAATATAAAACCGTTATATATATAAAGTAAAAACCCTTCACCACTCAAAAATAATTGATATTGAATTGTATATGATGAGCGACTATCTCGAATAACTATTATTGAGATATGTGTATTCCTAATATTTAATTCATCGCGTGATTTTTCTTTATTTCGGTTTTATCGGTGTGCGGTGGGGCAATCGTATTATAACCTTAATTTTGGTGCGGTGAAGACCCCGCATTGCACCGCAGAACCACGCTCTCAAGGAGCAGATCACCCCTGAGCGTGGTTTGATCAAGTTTGTTCTTGCGCCGGTTATCCGGCTTGCCAGCCAACTGAGACTATAAACCGGGGAGATGATGGCAGGGGATAGTTCGGTTTCTCGATTGGCCAGAGGTCAAGCGCGTTCAAATGGTTTAAGTATCGGAAGCCAAGGCAAGGGTCGTGTCAGAAACTGCGAGATGCTCTGAGTATGCGAAATCTGCTTATGGGCGCAAACCAAAGCGGCCCATTGCCAGTCGAACGCGGTCGGTTCTTCGCACGGGAAAAGAAATTCGCACCGTTGTTCCTTTCTGTTCCCGTGATGTGAGTGATATCGAACCTGCGAGTGCCTTGATCATTTGCTCGCAACTGGTTAATCCCAGGCCAAGATAACTGCCGGCCTTTGTTGAGAAAAATGGAGACATCGCTTTATTCAGAGCTTTATCATCCATACCTTTGCCATTGTCGATCACTTCGAAAGTCAGCTTTACACGACCTATCAACCAGCTTCTCTCGGCTTTCCCGGAGACTGTGATCTTGGCGTTGCTCTGTCCCTCAACGGCGGTTTCAGCGTTTTGTATCAGCTCGTCGAGTATCATCTGGAGTTCGATAGCTGGAACGGGAAGAAGTGCAGCTTTTGGGTCGATCGCAATGCAAACGCAGCTTTTTCGCTGAGACCTGAGGTGACGAAGACTGTGCTCCACGGTATTGGTGACATATTGCCGGCGGACATCTGCGATATTCAAAAGACAACGGTTTATCGCTTCGAGTTCGCTCGAAGCGTTTCTGGCCGCTTCAAGCATTCTAACATCGACCGGTTCATTCACCTTCTGTTGCTGCAGAAAGAGCCGCAATGCAGCTATGCGGGTGTGCGTCATATGGGCGAAGAGGGACGAAAATGATCTTAGGTGATTATCCCGTTTGCAGGCGAAGGAATGGCTTTGTTTGATAGCCATGTACCCGATTGTCAGCAGAGCCAGGCTCACCGCAAAAATCAGACGGTTTTGGGACGCATCGAGATTGATCTGCGCAGCTTGGTTGATCGTGGCGCTGTGCGCAACCGTAGCACCCGTGACCTGATAGCTGAGATACTCTGCCTCCTGAAGATAGTTGTAGGCCTCTTGATAGCCATGGCCTGAATTGATCAGCGGCGCAATGCGGTTTTCAAGTATGGCGCCGATTCTGTTCAGGGAGGCGACATCCGCTGCGCTCAGAACAACATTGACGTAGCTCAGCGCCAATACTTGCCGGACGTTTATTTCCGCAAGTTTGATTGATAGCGCAAGATCTGGATCAGCTTTGATTTCTGAAATAGCAGTTCGAATATAAGCGTCAAGCCGGATGAGCTTCTCGCGAATTTGGGTCGACCGCCATTGGATTTCATAGGTCTGGTTGGCGAGAGTTGCTGACTCGTTACGGTATTGTTCAGAGCGTTGAAAAGACCATCCACAAAGACCCAGCGCCACCAGAATGCTGATAAAAACAAGGCATGTGCGGGTGTCACGTTTTTGTTTCATCGGGTTTACCTAATGGCGACGACGAACCACACCCAGATACTGTTCCGGCCTGGCACATAGTTATAGGGCAGTTTCTCAAAGGGCCAGACCAGGTAAACAGGCCCGAACTCATCCATGCTTAGGGGTCGAAACTGCTGCCCAGGGGCGCAAGTTTTGCGCTCGACATCCTGCTTCGTACAGTTGCGTTCCACTGCGAGGATGGGCGAATATTTCCTGATTTCCTCCTGAGTGATCTCGGTGATGAAATCGTCATAAGCGATGAGCTGAACTGCTGCACGCTGTGCGAGTCCATGTCGGGCGAGCACTGCGCCCAAAGCCGGTCCGCGAAATGTAATTCTCTCTGTGTTTGCAGTCCAAGGCGTGAGTGTCTGATAGCTTTCAGTCTGAAAAGCGGAATTCAGCTCCCTCGACGAATAGGTGGCAAGCGTCTTTCCGGTTGATGTTTCTATCTTTAGCAGTCCCAGGGCGGGGTATTGTGCACGCGCGAAACTGGCCGTGAAAGTCGAGATCACGAGCGTCAGCAGGATGGCGTGTCTAGAGTTGCGTGGGATCATCGAAATCCTCGTCTTCATAAGCGCGCGGACTATCATCCTTTGCGAATAGCACGCATGCCCCGCACGATCCGCGCGGATCATAGGCGAAGCCTTTCGCAGCAAGGGCCAGGGTTATCGCGCGAATCCCGTCGAGGCCATATAAATGATCATGAAACTCGAGAAAGATGCGTTCGACACCAGCAAGTTGCGCATTTTCGAGCAGATCGCGTTCGGCGCCTTCAATATCCATCACAAGCACATTGATCTTGTGCGTGACAATGAAGTCATCGATATCGGCAGAGACGATCTGCAATACCGTATTGAAGGGACCCTGATTGATATCGGTGGAGGACATCCAGAGGTCTTCGCGGACGTAAAAATCGAATGTCTGCGCATCACCTGCGGAGAGAATCCCCTGATTTAAGAAGATATTGGTGTGGTGGTTTTCGTCGATGACGCGCCTTGCCAGCCGACAGGTATGGGGATTGGCCTCGAAAGCCCAGAGCCTTACCCCCGTAATAGAAGCGATGAGCGAAGAAACTATCCCCAATCCGGCACCAAGTTCAAGGACACGGTCATTTCGCCGAATGGCTTTGAACACCCATTTCGCTTCCTTGGCTTCATAGGACCCTTGGTGCAGAGCCTGCCAGATAACATCGGATACTTCCTGTTGTGCAATGCCAACTTTGACACCATGGACTCTCAGAACTGTCATTGGTCATAATCCTCTTGGCAATTGGTTGTGTTTGATCAGCTTCTTGCGTGCCTGCTTGTAGTATTTTTCGGCTGTGCCTGTATCAATGCAGTGCCGTTCCGCCATTTCACTGAAGACCTGTTTCCGTTTCATGCCTGTTTGTCTCCCGAGCATGCGGTTGATGACTTCCTGTTCGCGTTCGGTCAGCTGAGAGCAGCGAAAGTCTGGGGACGTCATCCCTGGTCGCGACGGGCGGAAGCAGAACGCGTCCGATGAGGTGCAGTCACCTCTCAGTATGCTGGCAAGCATCCCCTTGCAAAGTCCCGTTTTTGCAAGATATGAAGCGGCACCAAGTGCTTCACATTGTTGGGCCTCCCAGGCGCTGTCAGAACCTGTGATGATGATGTGGGCAGCGTGGGATGAGCGTTCCATAAGTTGGCGTATAACGGTGAGGCGGGAGGCGGAGGACGTCGGGTCGATGCCTGGAAGTCCGGGATCGATTACGATGAGATCGAAATGCTGACAGGCCAGCAGCTCACAAGCCAGTTCAAAAGTTTGTGCGCCAAGCGCCCAGCAATCGTCCCGACTGGCTTCAAGTTCAGCCATCAGGGCGAGACGCATGAGATCCTGATCCTCCACAACGAGTGCACGATACAAGAAACCTCCTATAAATTGGCCTATAAAAACTATGGGCTATAAGATTAGAAAAAAGGGGAGGATGTCGCCCCTTTTTCTGTCAGTAAAAAATATCTATAAACCAATATAGAAATAATATTTCTGCTTCAGCCGATCAGTATTACTTGGAACATGGAATTCTGCAACACGGGTTTTATTGCGAGCAAAAAGGTCGATGTGTGACGTCGGAAAGATGGGTAGAATAATCATCCGCACGTGAATGTCGTTCTGTTTTCCGACGCGTAAACGTCGGCAGGACGCATCGGCCTAATGCCGGTGCGAGGCGAGCCGTCAGTGGTGGCAGTGACGGCTCGCTACCCCTCCCGGCACAGGGTCGCTTATTTCTTGGGACCAACAAAGAGAGGTTTGAACTTATCAACCCAGTGGCTTATCCCTCCAGGCAAATGAACTACGCATCACAGATAACGGTTTCTGTGTTGCTTAAACTGATAGGGAGCCGCGACATCTTCCTATCAGCGGCCTTGGTCGGTTGACTCCAAACGATAAGACCAAGGCCACCCTGTGCCGACCCATCCCCGTCATGGTGGGTCAGTATTGGTCCCGGCGCTGTTCGCACCGGGACCACCTTTTTCAAATAGGCTAACAGGGACCGCTACCAGTTGCGATGGGCAGCTTGCGGGCAAAATGAACAATAGCCACGACGCTTGGCGTTCACCGCTATCTGCAAGCGCCGCGCTCTGGATTGTCGAAGCATTGTTCAGAGGGACTGTTTTCATAGTATCTCGGACGCTCGTCATTGACGACCGATCAGCGAGTGCGGTCCTCGCGGCTGCAAAATGCGGACAGGCTGAGGGCCGGCAGCGCTTGACAAGACACGGGGCAAACTCTCGCAGAAATCGGATGTCACAGACGCATTGGCTACAGCATGAGGATCGCAACCCTGTGCTGATCGTGGGCGGGCGCACAGCGTTCTGGGTGTCTCAATCGGATTGGCGCATTGATTTTCCCAGCCTTTTGATCGCCTCTCGCAGTGGGCGTTGCTCGTCGCAATAGTCCTGCCAGGCCTTTGTCTTTCCAAGCAGTGCTGGAACGGTTCGGATTGTAAATCGCTTGGGGTCAAGGCCACTTTTGACCTGGGTCCAGCTGAGCGGCATCGACACCGTTGCGCCTTCGCGCATTCTGGGTGAGAGGGGAGCGACCGCCGTTGCCATGCGATCATTGCGGAGATAGTCGAGGAAAATACGGCCCTTGCGCTGGCTTTTGGCCATTTTGATCAGGAAGCGATCGGGATGATCGCTGGCCATTTGCTGGCAGACGTCGTGAGCAAAGCCCTTAGCCTCGGCCCAGCTGAGCTTTTTGCCTCTGCCGCCGTCAAGCGGCGTGACCACATGCAGTCCCTTGCCACCCGTGGTTTTACAAAAGCTGACCAGACCAAGCTCATGCAGGCGATCGCGCATTTCCCGAGCCGCCGCGATAACGCTCGAAAAGGCAACGTCAGGGCCCGGATCGAGATCAAAGACCAGCCGACCAGGGATTTCTGGTTCATGCGGGGCACAATTCCACGGATGTAGTTCGACGCCGCCCATTTGCGCGACTGCCGCGAGCCCTTCAATCCGATCGACCTGGAGATAGGGCTTCTTATCACCAAACACCTGCACGAGTTCGATCAGGTTCGAGGTGCCTGGCATCGCGTGACGCTGGAAGAACTGCTCGCCCTGTAAACCATCGGGGGCGCGAACCACCGAACAGGGCCGGCCTTTGACATGGTTGATCATCCAAGATCCCACCGCCTCATAATAGCGGGCGAGATCGAGTTTTGTGACCGGCTTTCCATCCCCGGCATCCGGCCACAGTGTCTTATCAGGGCTGGAAATCAATACGCCCATGATATTGGGCTTGCCACCTGCTTGAGAAGTGAGGATATCGCCCGGCTTTGCGGTGTCGTCCTGGGGGACATCGACGTCGCTTGGCGATGCAGGCTTTTCGGCAACCACCTCTTTCGCTGGCTTGTCCTCGCGCAACCCTTTGAATGCCGCTTGGCGAACGAGGCCGTCTGCTGTCCAGCCGGCGAATTGTATCTCGGCAACCAGTTGCGGTTTCAGCCACTTGACATCGGTGCCGCCCTTGGGAGCACCGATACCTGTAAACGGTGATTTTTTGGCCTCAAGCGCACGAAGTTTCGGTAGAATGCCCGCAACGACTTTTGCGCCATAGCCAGTGCCGACACGACCAACATAAACGAAATGCCTGCCGCGATTGACACCGACAAGCAACGAACGGAATTTGCCGTTGGTTGTTGCGTAGCCGCCAATCACCACTTCATGGCCTGCACGGCATTTGGACTTCACCCAGCTGTCGGAACGCCCCGAGACGTAGCTGGCGTCTGCCTGTTTGGATACGATGCCTTCAAGCGAAAGACGACAGGCGGACCGCAGAACAGCCTCCCCGCCAGTTTCAAAATGTGTCACATAGCGTATCAGCGGATCCTGAGCCACGCCTTCTAACACATGATCGAGCCGTTGCTTGCGGTCGGTCAGCGGAATTTGCCGCAGGTCCTTGCTGCCCTCGAAAAGCAGATCAAACGCAAAATAAACCAACGCATCGGTGTTGCCCTCGGACAAAGCAGCCTGCAGCGCTGCGAAATCGGGCGCGCCACTTTCGTCCAGCGCGCAGATTTCCCCATCGATGATGCCGTCGGGGAGGGCTGCAGCGCTTTTGACAATGGCCGGAAATTTTTCTGTCCAGTCGAGACCCTTGCGGGTTCTCAAGGTGACTGTGCCAGAATTGACGTGCATCTGGATGCGGTAGCCGTCGAATTTGATTTCGTGAATCCAATTTTTCGAAGCGGGCGGCCTGTCGCGGGTTTCGCATAATTGGGGTGGGATAAAGTCCGGCATGGTGGCGGGCTTGGACTTGGCGGTTTCTGACATCCCCTTGTTCTTTTCTCGCTTTTTGGCAGCAAGGCCATGACTGCTATCCCAAACGGCATCTGCAGTGATATCGTCAGTTGCGACCATAAACGGGCGCGGCTTTGTGCCTTTGCCGGCTGCAATCATCTCCATGGAGCGAGCGGATGCGACAGAAGTGAGATTGTCGTCCAAAACGGCAGCACCGTCGCCTGACACGGAAAACGCATCATGGTGCTTGATCAACAACCAGTTGGTGCGCTTGGAGCCGTTTCGATCCGCTTTCATACGCACCAGCACAAAACTGCCATGAAGTCGCTTGCCTTCGAGCGTGAATTTCAGATCACCTTTGGCAAGCGCCTCGTGAGCAGTTAACTCCCCTTCCGGCGTCCAGTAACCACGATCCCAGAGCATCACCGTGCCGCCGCCATATTGACCTTTGGGAATTGTTCCCTCGAAATCCCCATAATCAAGCGGGTGGTCTTCCACCTCGACCGCCAGACGCTTGTCGCCGGGATTAAGAGAGGGGCCCTTGGTCACGGCCCAGGACTTGAAGACGCCGTCAAGTTCGAGGCGCAGATCGTAATGCAGTCGCGTCGCGGCATGTTTCTGAATAACGAAGCGCGCCTGCTGGGAGGCATTTGGCCGTTTTGCGCCTGTTGGTTCCTGCGTCTTCTCAAAGTCGCGCTTTTTTTTATAGACTGCGAGTTTATCACGGGCCATGTCTGTCCTCATCACGCTCAGTGCCGCATCGAGACGTCCGCTATGGAGCGGTCGCTGGCGGACGGCTCAATCCTTACCCGCAGCGTTTCCTACCGCGAGACGAGATGGAGAGATCTTGACCGTTGACAGCCCATGGCATGTGCCTGGCCCGGCGTCTGATCACGAAGATAACAACCGCGAAAGATGGCTTTTGTTCCTGCCTTGCTGTGTGCATTCAACAACCAGCTTCAGGTGCGGAGCGTTGCAGAGCGGTGGTTGGCAACAAAGCAGCGAGGGCGTCTTAATGCCTGAAGCGCTGTGTGTCGCCTTCAATGCGGTATTCAAAGCCGTAATCCACAACAGGACGCAAGAAGGTGTTGCCAAAGGGCTTGCGTAGAGGACCGGCAATGGCCGATCTGAGTGCGCGCATCGCACTTGAAGGGCGGTATTGAAACATTCGCATGGCGGCGAAACACAGAAATGTGATGAGCAACACTGCGAATGTCCACCACCTTATATGGAATAGGAACAGCGGCAGGACAAAAACGCAATGCGCGTCGAGCAGGAAAAAGCGGGGATTGCGCATGGTTTCTCGCCACGCGATGGTGCGGCCATAAAGATCGTCGTCCCTGTTCATGGCATCGCCTCCTCTTGCGATCCTTGCGCAGATTGTGATCGCATCACGGTCTCAAGAAACAACACGCCGATCAGACTGCCGGCTTCCAGTTTGACAAGTGGTCCCTTGGGCACGAGCCCTTCGATATCCTGCGCCATGCGTTGACCGGCCTTGCCCGCACCGGCATAAAGACCCTGTTGCAACTGCGGCGCATCCTGTGTCGCAATGGCATATTGCGGGCCGAACAACACGCGATTACCGCTGTTGGAAAGGGTTGATCCCAGCCCCTCGATGAAGGAGGCCGCAAGCAGAGGCGCATAGCGCAAGAAATAGCGATGGTCGATATCCGATCTAACGCCGAGAGCGCCGCTTGATGCGTCAACGGCATAAGCGGAGACGGATGTTTGTGTTCCATCGGCAAAGACCAATCGATCAAATTCGACGATCAATGCGCTGCGTGTTGCGTTTTCTTTGAAACGACCGATCAGTCGTGCACGATACAAAGGACCTTGTTGTGTGATCTCAGCGACGACCGGCCCGGCTGTGTCGGAATCTGTGCTGGTGATGATCCGCGCAAAACTCACCTGACCCGCATGGATCGCGGTCTGGCCGGCAATAGCGCGAAGGGCAGCATTGGTGACCTGCTGCCGCTCGCTCGCGCGTTGTTGCCGGCGCTGTGCGGGAGAGTGATATAGTTCTTCCTTCAGGATGATGATGTTGCTGGATCCAGCGGCTTGCCGGCCTTTTTGATAAAGCGCCGCCTGGTTGGCGATCAGGCTCGCCAGTTGGTGGATCCGGCCATAATCGGCTGTTGCAGGTCTGGGGGTGGCGACTGGTTCCCGTCGGATTTGTGGTAATGGATCCAGTGCGGGTTCATTGTTCGGCGCTGCGGGGGCGGGCGCGATGGGTTTGCGGAATGCGGGTTGCGGTTTGGGTTGTTCATCAATGTCACGCAACGCCTCATCAGGCGTTGCCACGAAACTCTTTCCTTGTTTGGCCGCAGCTTTTGCATCGCGCTGGTTGACGATATCAAGACTTTGCTTGTAGCGCGGGCTCTCGACAAGCTGTGGGCCGGCCGGGGTGCTATCGAGGCTGGGCGGTCGCGATATATGCGAGGTTTCCAATTGTGCATTGTGCCACGACTTGAACAATGTCAGACCGATCGCGCTGAGCATTGCAACGGCACAGATACAAGCAAGAATTGTTCGGCGCCGTCTTCGTCGTTGGCCCCTTATCACCATCGCGTGAAGCCCCCCCTCGGGCTGCTCAGATTTTTGGCCCTGGTCAGGCTCTGCGCTTTGATCGGTCAATTGCCCACCCTCACTCTGACGATCTGGCCGTTGCGTGACATCAACACAATAGGGGTCTTGTTGATGCGGTAGGCATGGATATCACCCGGACCGCTGAGCACCGAGAGCCAGGACGGGGAGATCAAGGTGTGCGGACTGCGAATATAATAAGCGCCGCCATAGGCCCATGCGTCAATGTCGGGATCGGTGCTCGGCAGTCTGACCGCGCCTTGCGGCAGGGCGGCCCCTTCGACAAAAGCCAGCATGATAGGATTGCTGGCCGCCGCCTGCACAGCGACTGTCGTCGGGTTGCGGACTGCGTTGGGCCCATAGGCGTCAACCGTGATATCCCGCCGCTCCACAACGGTTGGTTGCGCTGTCTGCAGATGAAAGACAATGGGACGGCTCTCCTCCACAAGCGATACAATCAGGTTTGAACTGCCATGTGGCTGCAGCGCAGTGATGGCCAGTTTGTTGGAGCCCTCCTGCAAAGCGTAGACCTGAAACATATCCGCCCGTCCCACCACGAAGGAGGCGACCGGCCAGGCTTGTCCGGTGCGATCGTAGAAGCTGATGACCGAGGCTCTGTCGGCTGCGGTGGCAATAGACGACAGGGCTTGTCCAGGCTTCAGCGACAGCCGGATCGCATCACTGATCAGATGTGGCTGTTTGCCTGAGGGCGGTTCGGAGGCTGCCTTCTGGTTCTCATCAAGGCGCTTGCGGAAATCACGGATCATCTGAGGGGTCATGGGCATCAGCGATTGCAGGGCCGCGCCATAAGCAGTGATTTCTTCTGGCGAGAGCGGGCGGTCAAGTTGCGCAAGGGAATGCAGGAGCTGGGTTGTGCCGATGATCGGCGGCAGCGGGCCTGGTACTTGGCTCTGTGGATCATCTGCGCCTGTCTCGCCCGCACCTGTCTCGCCCGCACCTGCCTCGCCCGCGCCTGTCTGGCCCGCGCTTGTCTGGCCTGCAATTGTCTGGCCAAAGCGGGCGGCGTCCGGTTTCACCTCCCGCTCAGATGCTTCATCGGCGGCCTCTGGTGGGTCTTGCGGCGGCAAGGTCGCCATGGGAATGGCTCGGTCGGTTTGCGCCAATGCTGGTAGCAGCAGGATTGCTGAAACCAGAAGCGTGGGCAGGAACTGCTTCCTCATGATCATGCTCCCGGGGCTGCATTGAAGTTGAAGACGGCAACGCCGCGCGGATAGGAATGGGTTGGCATGCGGCGAAGCGTGAGGGTGACCATAAAATTCTGTCCGGTGACCTGGCTTGCCGATTGATACGTGACACGCAACGGCAGCTGGACAATCCACTGATAGGATCCGCCAGAATCAAGCCCTTCGCGCAGGATCACGGCGCGCTGAGCGATGGCAGTGGTGTTCAGGCGTTGTTTCTTGACCAGATCGATCTGGCCGCTGCGGTTTAGGGCGTCGACGAAGGAATTCCAACCTTCTGGGATCGCAAAATAGGGCTTCATATCCTCAAACTCAGCACGGTAATTGGAAAAGGAATAGGTGAGTGCCCGCGTTGCGGCCTCGGTGGCAAAATTGGCAACCGCGGCAGGGCTCAGGGCAGGCTGTTCGAGCGGGATGAGGCGGGTGATGCCGCCTTCACCATTGGTCGCGAAATAAACAGGGGAGGGTCGGCTTGTGGCCAGCACCACGGTGGCAGCGACGCTGACGACGGTCATCGCGGCCAGCGTCAGCGCAATGATGCTCATTCGGTAATAAGCAAAACGATAGGCTTCTGCGCGCAGCAGCACCGATTCAATCCGACCGTAATCATTGTTCAAGCCGATCTCCTTCACGATTCCTATCGCCGCGCAGAATTTCGTCGATCCGACTGTCATCAATCTGACCGTAGAAGAGCTGATCACCCGCATCGGATCTGTAAAGGTAAAGGGGAACGCCCTGCAATCCATTGCCGCGAAACCATGCAAGATTGCGGGCCATCGCATCGATGACGGCCTTGTCCATTTTATCACGCGGCAGGACGGCTTGTTGTTGCACTGCATCGCCTGCCCGAGCCGCATGCCGGATAAAGGCCTCGCCGGGATTGCGTTCCTGCACAAAGCTGACCGCAAGCTCTAAGGAAAGTGGCGAGAGAATTGGGGTTGGGACAAGCCGCAATTCGATAGCGCCGCGGTCAAGATAGGGTTTGAGAACAAGCAGCGAGTTTGAACAGAAGGCGCATTGCGGATCAACAAACATGTAAAGCACGGGCGCGTTGGGCAGGGAGTGGTTGGCCTCGATCCACATCAGATAGTGGTCCGCCTGGCTGCGCAATTGGCTCAGCGTTGTGAAAGCCGGAAAGGCGGCGTCGGCGTTGTCGACGCGCGTTGTCGGTTTCGGCTGATCGGCAGTGGTTTGCGCAGCCTGCGTCCGCCTGTCTTTTGGCGCCCGGGTTTGGCCGCTCTGCTCCGCATCCTTGGGGCCGGCGTTGACACTGACAGCAGCGTTGTTTTCTGCAAGCGCATCTGGGCCAACAGCAGCCGTGAGGTCCCGGCCGTCGGGGCCAAAGACAGTGCCCTCAACCAAAAGGCCGCTGGGGGTGGTGAAGACCAGCATGGCTTTTTGATCAGCGGGTTGGGTCATCCAGACATCAAGGCCATCCAGGGTGAACAGATGTTTTGACCGGGTGCCGTCGGCGTGGAGCCGTTTTTCGGCATAGGGTGACAAGGCTTTGCTGACGCCAGAGCAACCGTTCGGCTGGGCAAGACAAGTGGCGCCGCCAAAGATAGGGAATAGCAAGTAATAAGTAAATAGCAATTTCTTGTTCATTTTATTCTATCTCTATGAGTAAATAAAATAGAGGAGTAGAATGCTTTCCTATCCATAATAGTACATGTCAAATAGGAAACCGCACTATCTAAATATAAACTGGCAATTTTTCACCGTTTACGAGGCACAAATGACAATAGTTTGGGAGCAAAGGAAACAGGGTTCCTCTGTTGTAAAGCAGATGCTGATGACTGTAGGTGTATCAGGTCTTGTATCGATGGCCTGCACTCTCTATGCGCTGCGCGAACACCGCGAACCCCAGCACCATGCGGAACAGCTTGAGCGCAAGGCGATCAGAACTGCGCTGAGCGCCCTTGAAAGCCGGCTGCACACAACAACGCTTGTGACCACGAAGCTGCAGCATGACTTCGCGCTCTTAACCGCAGAGAACGGGATTATCGGACGCGTGATCGCGCATCTGCAAACGATCCGAGTGGAGAACGCAGCGCTCTCGCAACATCTGGCCTCGCTGCAGGCTGGCACCCTCCCCGTCCTTGCTGGCACGGCTTCGGCTGAGGATGGCCCGTCTGTCGAAAGCCGCTCTCGCCGCCAGGATGAAAAGCCGGCGGTGCTGACCGTGGTGACACCGGCACCTCAACAGGCGCAGCAGAACCGCTTTTCCAGCCGCTCAGCCGCTGCGGGCGTTGACGGCGCGGCGATCAAGGCCAGGATCCGGGGAGGATGAACGATGCAGGGACTGGCTGGGATTTTAGATCGGGCGGTTGCATTGATGCCCCCGCTGCAATCGCTTGTGGTGGCTATCGTTTATTGCGTCGGCCTTGTTTGTGCGATCAGCGCGTTGCGCGGCTTTGCGGCCGTCAATGATCAGCGCCTGGCGCCGCGGGGCTGGTCGCAGGCGGGGTGGCAGGGCCCGACATTTCTCCTCATCCTCGCCCTCGCATTCGTCTCGCTGTCCCAGGTGATATCAGCCTGTCTGATGACGCTGTTCGGGATGGATCAAACATACGCAGCCAGCGAGGTCTTTGCCTATGCGCCGCAGCTTCTTAAACCGGCGCAAAGTGACATGGGACGCCGCCTTTTGGTGTCGATTGTCCGAATCCTGCAGTTTATCGGATTACTGGCCTTCATCCGTGGCCTGTATGTCGCCAACCTCTCGGCGCTGTTTCCCTATCGGCGGCTGCTGTCGAAAGGTCTGACGCATATGACCGGTGGCATATGCGCGATGAATATGCCGGCATTTCTTCAACTCATCCAAATGTTGCTTCTCGGAGAATAGGGCAGGGCGATGACCAGCATTGCATGGCACAAAAAGCTCTCATTTCTTGTCTCTGCCGTCATCTGGTGCGGGGCGGCCTTTGCCCAGCAAAGCCAGGGCGGCATCGGCGAGATTGCCACCAATCTGCGCCGGGATTCAATCGGGCCCATCGCCGATCTGATTGGGGCGCTAGCATTTCTCTGCGGGGTGTTGGCGGCTATTTTCGGTCTGTGGACCCTGTTTCAAAACCGCCGCAATCCGCATGATCCGCATAACAGCGTTGGCAGAGCGATCATGTCCTTTGTGGTTGCAGCCGGCCTGATCGGTATTCCGAGCTATCTCGGCGTCGGGGTGGCGACTTTCTTTGGTTCGGGAGCGGAAACGGCCTCTGTCGACGGCACGTTACGGTCGATCAAATGAACGCCCTTCTCCGCGACACTTTGGATAGTCTGGCGCGTTTTCTCGCCGGTTCACTGCTGCGTAAAAGCCTTGCCCCCTATTGCCGCATTATGTCAGCACAGGATGATGCTGTGTTAATCGGCGATGATGGGTCGTTGCTGAGTGTGTTCCGCCTCGATGGCTGTCGATCGATCAAGGGATCTGTGGAACTTTCTGAGGCCATGACGCGGCTGCGTCTGGCCCTGGCCGCACAATTTTCGCAAGGCGGGTTCACCCTGCAGTTCTGGTTCGGGCATCTGCCCGATGTGGCGCAGGATGAACTCAAGATGATTTTGTGTGGCATGGCCGCAGTGGCGCGCAATGCGGAACTCGATATTGCCGATCTCCTTAATGAGCGACTGGCCCGGCTTCCCGCAAAGCTCAGTGGGGAGCGCGCCTATATTGCGCTGTGGTCGCGGCCAACCATGTTAACGCGCGAGGAGGCAAGGCTATCGGAAAAAGTCAAACTCGAGGAGGACCTGGCATTGCCACGCTTTTTGCGTGCGCAACTGCCGGCGCGCGCCTTGCAAGCCTTGCTGACCCGCCATCAGGCACTGGTTCAATCTTTGCTCATTGAGACAGGCCGTTGTGATTTCGACCTGGAACTGCTTGATGTCCGTACGGCCCTTGCCGAGATCAAGGGCATCTTGAATCCGGAGTTCTTGTCAGCCGCAAGAAACTGGCAGGCCGTGCTGCCTGGTGATCATTTACGCGCCAGAATGCCGCGTAGCGCTCGCCAATGGGCGGGAAGCGATGTCGCGCATCTGTTATGGCCACCGCTCACGGTGCAACTGATGTCCGAAGCTGGCAGTTTGCGCAGTGATCGGGTGTTTGAATTTGGCAGCAAGATATTTTGCGGCTTCGACATTGTTCTTGGTCCTGAGCAGATTGTTGCCTTCAATGATCTGATCGCCCGGGTTCTTGATCAGCAGCGTCGGATGTCCTGGCGCGTCTCGATGCTGCTGGACAGTGGCGGCTTTCAGGGGCAGATGTTCAAGGAACACTATGTCAATCTTCTCGCTTTCACGGGTCGTATCACCAATGACCGCATTCGGCGGGCCTTTGAGGCAGCGCGCCAAAAGCATGGCGATGGCGAAACCGTCATCCGCTGGCGGGCATGCTTTGCTGTCTGGTGCGATCGCGATGACGAAAAGCAGTTGCTTTGTGATGTGGCCAGCCTGCGTCAGACGGTGCATGGCTGGGGCAATTGTCAAACCGACATGCAGGTGGGGGATCCGGTCGAATGTGTTCTCGCCTCTGCGCTGGCACTCTCCCCCGGTTCCACGGCGCCGGCAGCCTCCGCCTATCTGACCGAGGCCTTTGCGCTGGCGCCTTTTTCCAGACCTTCAAGCCCGTGGCGTCACGGCGCGATCCGCTTTCGCACCCCGGACGGCAAACCATGGGCCTATCAGCCGGGTTCCTCGCTGCAACTGGGCTGGGTCGATATCATTGTCGGGCAGCCGGGCAGTGGCAAATCCACCTTGTCCAATGTCATCAATCTTGCAATCGCGCTTTCGCCACAGATCGGTCGCTCAGACAGCGGTGCGGGCTTGCTTCCACGCATCTCCATCATCGATATCGGTCCATCCAGTGAGGGTTTCATCGATCTGCTCAAGGAGGCATTGCCACCCAAACGCCGCCATGAGGTGATGCATTTGCGCCTACAGAACCAGGAAAGCCATGCCGTTAACCCGTTTGATCTTCACTTGTGCATGCGGCGGCCTTTGTCCTATGAACTGGAATATCTCACCAATCTGATATGTCTGTGTTGCACGGCCGATGACCGAAGCGCGCCTTATGACGGCATTGCCACACTGGCGCGTGCCGCAATTTTAGAGGCCTATGAATATTTCTCGGAGGCCATGAACCCAAAGCGCTATGCGCGCAGCGAAAGCCAGATCGTCGACAGCACGTTGCAGGATTTGGGCTTTTCAGCCGATAGGGCGACGAGTTGGTATGAAGTCGTCGACTTTCTTTTCGACAAAGCAAAATACCATGAGGCAACGCTTGCGCAGCGCTTTGCTGTGCCGGTGCTTGCGGATCTGGTGACGATGTCCAATCGTGAAACGGTGAAGGAATCCTTCCGCGACATGCATGTGGAATCGACCGGTGAAACGGTGATCGTGGCGTTCCAGCGCATGATAACGACCGCCTGTCGGGATTTCCCGCTTCTTGCCGGCATCACCCGCTTCAGTGTTGCGGATGCGCGGATCGCAGCCTTCGATCTTGAGGCGGTGACGGCACAATCGGGATCGCAGGCGCCGCGTCAGTCGGCGGTCATGTACATGCTGGCGCGGCATACGCTGACCACCGATTTCTGGCTTCATGCGGATGATCTGAAGGATCCGCGGATGCCGGAAGCCGTGCGGGCCTATCATCTGCGCCGCGTCGCTGACAATGCGCAGATGCACAAGCGTCTGGCTTATGATGAGTATCATCGCACGGGGGGGCTGCGCTATTTTCGCAAGCAGAATGAATGTGATGCCCGCATTGGCCGCAAGACCGGCGTGCAACAGGTCTATGCATCGCAGTTGATGGAGGATTTTGACCCGGAAATCCAGGCGCTCGCCAATAATTTTTTCTTCTGCAATGTTCCCACTGAGGCCGCACTAACATCACTGGCCGAAACCTATCACTTCACCGATGCCGTCACCGACGCGCTGCGCAAGTTGCATGGGCCGGTGCCCGGACAGGGGGCACCTTTTGTGGCTGTGATGAAACTCAAATCTGGGCGCTATATCCAGTCACTTATTAACGATATCGGCCCGATCGAAACCTGGGCATTATCGACCACGCAGGATGACAGTGCATTGCGCGGGCTGCTTTACGCCGCCTTGGGACCCAAAAGAGCCCGACAGGTCCTGGCCCGGCGCTTTCCCGACGGCACTGCGACGCCGCTTTTCGAAACGCGCAAGGCGGAGTTGGAAGCGGGTGGCATGACGATTGATCAAAGCGCCCGCGACACGATCATCAGGCGTGTTGCCGACGAAATCATTCGGGGGTTTGGCGATGCCTAGGTTGGGGATCATCTCTTTGGCCTTGTTTTTGGCGATCAAGGCGGCGACAACCGCAGCATCTGGCGGCGACGAGTTGCGCCTGTGGCAGCGCGCGCCTGAAATTGCTTTATCTTTTGATGGTGGCGATCCGCAGGCGACAGCGGTTGCGCGGCAAATCTATGGGGCGTCATTTCGTTGGGTGGTGGCCCAGCGCATCTGGCTCAAAGCCCCGGATGACGGTTTCGAGCAGATGGCGGCTCAGCTGTCAGCGGATCGCGACTGCAGCGTAAATTGCCTTTATGCCGTTCTTTTTTATGATGATCGAAACTGGCTTGAATTGTGGCGCGGGCGAGCGACGGAGTTGCAACTGGGAGCTGTTGGTCCGGACGGATTGCGCGGCATTCATGATGGCGTGCGTCTGTGGCGCTGGATGGGTGGCGTCTACAGACCAGATCTGCGCGAATATCGCTTTGATTACCGCGCGATAAAACCGCAGGAAAAGACCAGTATTGAAACAGCCTTAAAAGGCGCCTTCGGCCAGAGCGCTCCCGACGCTCGCTATCAAGTGCTCGACCTGCCGCTTAAGAGCGGGACCGGAGCACTCGTATCGCTCTCAAGCCTCACTTTTTGCAGCCAGAGTGTTTGTCCGGTGTTCGTGCTGGATGAAAATGCAAAAATCCTGGCGCATCTGCAGTCGATGGACGGGGAGAGCGGTGCGGCGCTGGCGCGCGATGTGCACGACAATCCGTTGATTGAGACGCGCAGTGTCCGCGGTGTGGAACTGTATCGGATCGGCGACCAACAACCGGTTATGGAGATCCGCGCACAAAGCCCAATCATCGCCGGGAGGCAACGCCAATGAAGTCCGCTGTTCCAATCACAGTCTCAATCGCCACGTTGTGGCTGGTTATCATCGCCGGCCCCGGTCGGTCGACTTATAATGATGCGGTGGCGCGATTTGAGGGCGGAGACTCCTATTCGGTGATGAATGAGAGGGGTTCCTCGGCCCTGGGGAAGTATCAGATAACGGCCGGAACCTGGGAAGGACTTGGCTATCTCCGCTATCGCGGCACTGGCAGCAGATCGGACTATGCGAATTATTCCTTCACCGACAAAGCCAGGACGGCCGGCGTGGGCTCAATGAGTGACCTGCGCTATTCGGCGGCTGGTGCCGTGCTTCAGGATCGCGCCAATGGCGAGCTGGCCACACGCAACTGGTCTGCAATGAGTGATAGGGCGCGCAGTCTGGTGGGGCAGCGCCTTGCGAGCCTCGGCGGCATGCTGATCACCGAGGACGGAATACTGCAGGCCGCACATTTCCTGGGCGCCGAAGGATTCAACTCCTGGGTCGCCAGCGGGTTTGATGCTGCCTCACTCCCGCCCGAATATCTGACTGCCAACGGGTTTCGTTCCGCCGCACAATTGCAGGACTATCTGATCAAGCGCATGTCTGGCGGCGCCGGCAACAGGGCCTTGGCCGACGCGCAAACAACGAGCCGCGAAAGCCAGACGGCGGGTTTTCCCGGCATCGGCAATCTGCGGGCGGTGCTGATTGAAGAGCGGCCACCATTTCAGGGAGAAAAAGGGAGTTTGTGATGTCAAGACTGTCGGGGTTTGTGTTGCTTGCTGCCAGTCTGATGCCGGTATCAGCGCATGGTCTTGATGACCTGTTCACCAATGCGGGTGATGGCTGTCTGCCTGTCATCAGGACCGATCTGATGCATGCGATCCGCAACGGCATCGAGGGCGAGGTCAAACGGCGGGAGCAGGCACTCAAAATGCCAGTCCCGCTCGCTGGACTAAGCTGTCTTGACCGGTTGATGGATATCAATCTCGACACGGCAATTCGCCTGCCGAACTTGCGTGGTCTGTTCAACAGCGCGGTCTCGGACGCGCAAAACCAGCTGTGCCGGATGGCGGAAAAGGAGATTGGCAAGCTGACCGAGCCGCTGAACAATGTTTTTCCGACGCAGCCATTGAACAGCTTCAGTTTTGGGGAGCGCGGCGCGGGCGGCGGCCCTGACATCGATTACAGCACGCCTTTAGGCGGGATCAGTCATTTTGGCCTCGAGCCTCCGGATAGCGGCCCGCGCGAACCGCCGCAGACCATCCTCGATGAGCTTTATCACAAGCTTTATGGTGGTGGAAAATGACCGGGCTTCTGCGTCATTTTGCACGGTTCGTCGTCATGGGAGTGCTTGCGCCATCGCCGGCTGCCGCTGCCTGCGACTGCGCGCGGGTCCGCAATATCGTTCATCAGGGTGTAGAGACCATCAATGAGCATACATCTGCGGTCGGTGGGACGATTGCGCAGACGATTCTCGACGGGGTGGCACAATTGAGTGGCTACTCCTTACGCGCAACGGAGGCGCAAAAACGTGTCATGGAAGCCGCGCAAGTCAATGCTATAAGCCGCGAGAAGCAGATTGCGCGCGGGTTTGCCGAAAGTGGACGCTATGATCCGGCGGCCTCGGCATGTCTGGACCTTTCCGGCATCTTCAGCATTGGCAAAGCCAATCGCGGCGCCGGTCTGAGTGGCAAGGATGTCACCAATGCGTCGCGCAACTGGTCCTATGGCAATGAGGAGATCGGCCAACCGGTGGTGCAAGGTGGTCTGGCGGTGGCGAATGCCATCATCACCGATCGCGACCGCTTCAAGGGGACGGGCGGACTTGCCGACCCCACTTCAGACGCGCGGTTGCTCACCGATGCGATGACGCTTGATACGTCGAAAAAGGATATTGCTGGAGCCCATATCCGACTGGTCAATAATATCATCGATCCGATTCCAGCCAAGCCGATTACCGCGCTGGAAGACAGGACGCCAGCGGGCCGGGCACAGATCGCGGCACGCCAGGTGGATGCAAGCCGTCGCTCGGCAGCGCATGCGATCGTCAGTTATCTTGGCGATCTGGTGACACCAACCGGCAGCGACGACCTCGCCGCTTGGGCAAAAAAAGCCGCGCCGCAGGGTTATCCGCACGCGGTCGGTGAGCATGTCTCACAATTGCAGGCGATCGATATTTTCGTTCGGTCGCGCTTTGCAAATGCCAAATGGCATCAGCAATTGGCGCAGATGTCCCCCGACGCGGTGCAGCGCGAACAAGTGCTGGCCACCGCGCTCACCCAGCAAATCGAGTGGATGCGGTTTGATCTTGAACGGCGCAATGCGCTTGCCCTTGCCGCCGTGCTCTCAACCTTGCTGGATGCGCGTGACACAGGAACGACAATGATCCCGCTCGCACCGGCCAAGGGGCGCTGAGCCGGACGATCCGGATGGCTTTTTGTGCCAGCGGCGATGGCGGACAGCCGCGCAAAATACGTTCGATGAGAGGAAGGAGAATGACAGAACAGGCGAGAAAGAAACCAAGATTGTCAGCGTTACGACGTTATCTGCGTTGGCGCCGCGGCTGTTACACGGAGGCGCTGCGCGGCAGTCATATGGGACTGCGAGCCGCCCGGTCGGGGTTCAGCGCGTTCATGCTGTTGCGGCGACCGCAAAAAGGCTGGTTTTTTGCACAGGATGGCGATGGCGGTCGCGGACGGTTCGAGCAATTGCTGGGGGAATTGGGGCCCGTTGAGTGGAGCCGCGCCGTTCTGAAATGGCGGCGCGAACAATTGATTTTTGGCTGGAGTGCCACGCTGTGTCTAATCGTGCTGCCGCTGGTCTGGCTCAATGGTTGCTTCAGCCCGCGTTTAGTGTTCAGTCTGTTGTTTCTGGCCGGTTTTTTTGGAGTTCTTGCCGTTCGTGCCGGCTACCGTCGTTGGCAGGTGCGCGCGCGGCGGATTGGGTCATTGCGCGATTTTCTCTGCGCCCGACGCGGGCACGACAGCATGGCGCAGGTCGAGTGATGCAACGGGGGATGTTCAGAGGAATCACCGGGATGTGCGCCATGGGTTTTGCGGGTGCCAGTGCTGCCGCAGAACTCGATATCAACAACATTCTTGGCGGCACAGGGGATCCGCGCACCAATTCCTATTTGAATATGATCTTTGGCCCATTGTTTGACGGCCCCAACCAGGAGACGTTAATTTCCCGGCTCATTCTCGATTTCAACCTGTTGTTTTTCACAATCGGACTGGCGATTTTCCTTTATAATATCGTGACCGCCACTGTGGACACGGCCACTGAAGGCGAAGTGTTTGGCAGCCGCTATTCGACGGCGTGGGTTCCCATCCGTATCCTGCTTGCGGCAGCCGCACTCGCACCGGTGATGCCGGGTGGCTACAATGGTGCGCAATATGTCGCCGCCTATGTCGTGAAGGTTGGTACGGCTACGGCGACCTATTTTTGGAACCAGACCGCTGATCTGATTATTGAGCAGAAGATTCCCGTGGTGGCGGCAGACACGGACGGGCCGGATGGCCAATTCCTACAGGCGCTGTTTCGCATGGAACTCTGCCGGGCGGTTTATAATCTTGAGGTGGCAAAGGGCGGGGCGGGGATGGAGGGTGTTGGGCGCCAATGGAGCTTGCAATCGGGTATTCGGGTTCTCGATTACGGGTTGCTCTCGCGATCGGGGGCCTGCGGAAAAATAAGCCTTCCCACCGAAACGTTGGGGTTTCGCCGGATGGTCGCAGCCGGTGGTGCTGACAAAGACAACCTGCGCCCGGAGAGCAGTGCGTCGTTCGACACATTTTTGAGCGGCATGCAAAGGAATGTGGAGATGATGGCGGATCAATTCGCACCGATCGCTGCGGAGTTGGCGCTAGCGGTTTCAACGCGCAAGCCTCTACCGCCTTATCGCAATCTTGCCGGGGATATGAAGCGCTGGCGCGATGCGCAAAGCCAGTTGCTGCGCCGATTGATCGGTGCGGGACAGCTTGATCGGCTTGCCAAGAACGCATTCGAACAGACTGAGGATATCACGGTCCTGACGCCGATGAGCAGTGCGGACCAGAAACTGTCGATCAATGTAAAAAATGGTGGCTGGTCGCAAGCTGGATTTTACTATCAGCTGGTTTCCCGCCTGTCTTCGGACGCCAATTCGGTGGGCTCGATGATGCCGACGACGACGCCGGGCGGGGCGATTGGCGGTGCGTCAAACCCGCGTGGTCCGGTGATGGCTGCGATCGCGTCGCAATATGCGGCCAATTACGCCTACTGGTTGGGAACGCCGGAGGCCGACGCGAGCAAATTCCTCAATCAGGTTGCGGCGACCTATAATGGAACTGTCGACTGGTGGAATGAATCGGTTGCACGCAGCGGTATCCGGGCGTTCACCAATGAGCGTCTGGCCTTCGCCGATAATGGTGGCGATCTCGCAAATATCTTGCCGCCGGCCGGCGGTCTGTTGGAAAGCGTGGCGTTTTTTGCGCCCAGTTCTTCCATCATTGACCCAATGAATGCGGTTGTTTTGTTTGGTATCCAGCTGACCACGCTTGCAACCGTGACGACGGTGGCGATCGTGGGGTTTGGTGCCACTCCCTTCATTGGGGGTGCCGCCACCACGCTGGGCACCATTATCGGTCCCGCATTGTTGGCGTTGATGGCGCTCGGCAGCACCATGTCCTTTGTGCTGCCGCTGATGCCCTCCATTATCTGGGTACTGGCGCTCTTGTCATTCATCATCGTGATCCTAGAGGCGATTTTTGCTGCGCCCTTATGGGCCATTGCGCATCTGTCGATGGGGGGGCAGGGTTTTATCAGCGCGCATGCGCGCCGCGGCTATATTTTATTGTTGTCGCTGCTGCTGACACCGGTGCTGATGGTTTTTGGATTGGTTGCGGGCATGATCATCTTTCGGATTGCCGGAAATCTGCTGAATGCAGGCATGTATTATGCGCTGACCTCCTCGCAATCCCTGGTCGCTGACAGCTGGGTGGGCTTTGCCTGGTATGCCGGCATTCTTGTGGTGGGGATTTTCATGGTCTTTGTCTATATTGCGATCATCGAACTGTCATTCTCGCTGATTGCCGGTTTTCCTGGACGGGTGTTTCGCTGGTTTGAAGAAATCGGCGATCAGCTGGACAGCCAGTCGTCGTTGAGAACCGGCTTGGGCGCAGTCGCCCAATTCAGAAGTGCAAATTTTGGTGTAATGACTGCGGTCACAGGAATTATTGGCGCGAACCAGAAGCGGCTCGACACGCTGAAATCGAGAAATATCTCCGACAATAGCCGCATTCTTTGACGATGCCGATGCCCGCTATCCTATCAGTCGAAGGGGAGAAAATATTTTCGGATCCACATCCCAACGAGAAACATTAGCGGTGCCACAATAAACATTGAGATTTTTGGAAGCGTCATCATTCCGGTATCATCTAATAAAACACGCATGGGCCCAATGCCCAAAGAAACTCCAAATGCCAGAAGCAACACAATGGCCGGTACCTGCAGGGCAAAGACGATCGGAACAAAGATCACAAAACGGATGGCCTTTTCCATCCTCGACAAGGGCCCATAGGCGTCGCGATCAAACACCGGTCTGAGATATTTGGGGACGATCATCGATGTCTTCCCTGCAAACCTGAAACAGCTTTCAGACTATCATCGCGCTGAGGGCCCGGGTTAGCCCAATATCTTGCAGGAAAATTTTATTGGGTTGGTGGGGCGATGGCCCTTGATTGGCGGGATAGGATCGGGGTCCCAAACGGGCCAGTCTTCTTGGAAAGGTCAGGGCTGTTGGCATATTGCAAGGCATGTCCTCGCCATATCGATAGAAATGCCATCCTGGCGCAGGAGACAGGTCCCCGCCACGCGGGGGTTTCCGGGTTACAGGCCATTTTCCAGCAAATTGTCACTTTCGAGGCAATCCATGCATAGACCGCAACTGTCCTCCTCAAAGCAATAAGCAGGCTTTTTCTGCCGGCAACAATCGCAGAGAAGAGCCGTTGCGTCCAAGCGCGGATTGGGGAGCAGAATTTCAATCTCTAAAGCTTCGTCTTGGCATGCGGGTTGGGCCATTGCCATGGTTTCCACTCTCATCAGGATGGTTGCGCATGGCTTCAGATAAGCGTGAGCGGCAGCCTTTTCCAGAGCGGGGCTGGTTTATCAAGGGCGTGGCTACTGCAGCAGTTTGGCTTTCATCGCTTCACCAACGATGGTGAGCTGCAACATCGGCTCGCCTCGAATGAGGCTTTCCTCAACGAGGTCGAGTTGTTCGAGGCGTCCGATAACGCGATGGGACAGTCGCTTGTCACCAACCAGCCAGTCGCTGCCGATCTTTTTCTGACGGCGGAAGAAGGCGATAGCGCGCAAAGCGTTATGCTGCGCCCGCGTGAGTTCTTCAGGCGCTATTAAGGTGGTATGATCGACATGTGGAAGCATTAAAATCCCTCCTGCTCAATCGTGGCAGACAGTTTTTGGTTGTCTGCTGCCTCTCGGGGTCCGGCTGTTGTGAAACGCTGGACTTGCAAGGAAAACGGTCTTGTCGCTTAATTTGTTCCAAAAGCGCCGTTTCAGGCTGTAGCGCCATGTCGGTGCCATTTCGATACAATGGCGGGCGCCGATGACAGGAACGAACAGCGGTCTGCAATCCGACTGGCAATTCCTGCAGCTTTTTAATCGTCCATGGGTTAATCTCTTGGGGGATAAATCGATAGGGAGCCTGACAGTTTGAGCGTTGCTTTTGTCAAAGAAGAAAGTGCGGAAGCTGCTGCGGAAACAATTCTGCCGCCGCGACCGATTTCTGGCCGGATTAATCTGGTAACGGAGGTCGGGCTTAAGATGCTGCATGAAGCGCTCGGATCAGCGCAGCGCGGGCTTGAAGCTGCGACCCTTCTCGAGGATATCAATGAGAGGCGGCGCCAGTCAGCGGTTTGGCTGCGTGATGTGCGCTATTACAGTGAGCGCATCCGCACGGCTGAGCTGGTTGAGCCGTCTGCATCCTCCGATGTTGTTGGCTTTGGCCATGTGGTCAGCTTTCAGCGCTCGGATGGTCGCAAGCAGACCTTCAAAATCGTTGGTGAAGATGAAGCTGATCCTTCTCACGCCACGCTGTCGCATGGTTCACCGGTTGCGATCGCATTGATGGGTAAGGCGGTTGGCGATGTTGTTGAGATGGGGCCTCTTGAACTGGAAATTCTTTCTATCAGCGCCTCTGCAAAAGTCTGAATTTCTCTGAGCGGTCGAAGCGCGGGGGACGCCAGCAGAGAGCGTGCCGCTGATCTTCGTGCATCGCTCGTATCCAGCCTAAACCTTATTTGTGATATCGGCGGGGATGACGTTGCGCAGGAACGTTTCCAGCATCTGGAGCGCGAACCGGACCGGAAGGCCTGTTTTCTGACAGATGCGCGTGACCTTGGCAAATCGATCTGAAGGGTGAAGTCTGCCGTTGCCTGGTCGGCAACGGCGATCTTCTGCGTGTGTCAGGCATGGGCTTTGAGCTCAGCCATTTTTTCGCCCAGCACCCAAAGGGCTTTATTGAGTCTGATATCCTGGTCGATGTTTTGAATGGCGCGGGATTTCACGCGGCGCTGGCATCCGGATTTGTCCAGCGTCAGGCCGCGAAGGCCGCCTTTCAAGGCGTTCTCCTGAACAATATTCCAGACGGTCCACAGATCGTCAGCCTGATCGCTGCTGCGTCGGGGCTGCAGCAACTGTTGCGGTTTGATCGGTGTTTCCGTTTCGCCTGCATTGGGAGCAAAGCGCAAGAGGTGGGCGCCGTGGGCCAGGGCGTCTTTCTCTTCGGGATTGAGAAGGATCTGCGACCATTGCCGGGGTGCCAGCAGGGTCCGTTCTGCCTCTTCGAGCACCCGGTAGGTGCCCTCAATGACTTTTTGCGCGGCGTCACCGGAATGTCGTACACGGATGGCGTCGATGGTGCCTGTCTGGGTAACAAGCGAATTCATGCATCGAATGCGATAGAGCCCGGCCATCAGCTCATAGGGACTTGTGCCGTCATTGGCATTTTTGAGGAGGATTTCGCACAGATTGTCCCCAACATGGTAGGTGTTGCCATCATCGACATGGCGCAACCGAATGAGATGCTTGGTGAAATGGGCCTTGTCTAAGCTGCGGCTTGCGGATTGTCTTGCCCCGACCGGCACGAAGCCTTCCTTTTTGAGACCGCGTAATATTTCAATGGTGGGAATTGGACGGAACTGTTGCGAGCGGCTCGCATGCGCGGTGACTGCAAAAATCGATGGTGCCCGCGCCTGCATTTCTGCTTCCGTCAGGACATGGGTGTGGTCGAAGCGGGCGCTGTTGCTGTAAATGCTCATGATCTTTCTCCTTGAGATTTTCCCTGGCCCCTGGGCGAGGCCTTGCGGTCTGGCCGGGGATGGCTCCTGACATTCCCCGGGACAGAGCGGGAGGGCAAAGCCCGCCCGGCGGCCGGGATTGAGCCGGTCAAGTGGTGTGGCGCGGAAGGGTGAGGATTTTCACGGTTGCTCAGCGGAGTTTGCCCGCTGAGCAAGTGGTGCGGAAAACCGCAGGACTTCACGGACCGCTTGACGGGATCGATCGCTGCTGTCAGGGGCGAAGAAAAATCGGAGACGGCCGCAGGCCGGCCATTGAGGGGTAAAGTGGAGCGGATGCCCGCCTGAAATCGGGGCTGCTTGCTCAGGCGTCGTTGGGTGGCCTGCGCCTCCCTCTTTCCTTTCGCAGCAATGAAATGGCTGGCGGAGATGCAGCAACAGGGATGCGCAGAGAGCCGGATGGAATGCTTTTAATTTTTGGCGATTTTACAGCATGGGCGCGTAAGTCAGCAACGGCTTCCGCGACAAATTTGGGCTTTTTATACGAGAGCGAAAAGCAGCCCTCCAATTGGATCAGATCAAAAACAGCGGTTTCGTGGCTGCTTGCTGTCGGTGGTCACGGCATGGTTAGTCGCAGGGGCGCAGGGGCCCTGTCGCAGTTTCACCGCACGGGCCCCAGGCTGGCACGCCACCAACCCGGCGACACCGACACGGCTTATTTCCTTGACGGGCATTTAACCACCGGCTCAGCCAGCGACGCCTGCTATTGCTCAAGCCTGTCTGATCGATCAATATCAATCAGAGCGATGCCAAAATCGGGATTATAGCTGCGTTTGAGTGATGCGGGTGTTTCGCGAATAATGACTTCCAACGTTGGCCTGACATAGCCTTTGATGAAATGCCCGCCCCGTGTCTGTCCGTCGGACAAGCCCAGCACCGCGTGAAGATGGGGATGCGGCTCACCCTTTTCATTCAAGGTGATATCACCGATCAAGCTTAAGACCTCGCTTTGCTCGGTGACCGGGATCTGCTGGTAGCGTCGACTTTCGAGATCAAAAAAAGCCAGCACGGTTTCCTGAAACGCTCCGATGGCTGAAACCGAGGCGGCGTTGATGTCATGTTGGATGGCAAAATGTCGGATTGCGTCAAAAGCTTCCTCGCCCGGTTCGACGACCAATATGAAGACGCGCTCGCTGTCATTGGACAAAAGTTTGCTTTGCATGCGGTCCTCCGGATTTTGCTTAGGATAATGACCGCCAGCGCAACTGGCGGCCCTGATCGTGGCGATTCTGTTTAGCGCGGATGGCGGCCTTCACCGATTTCCTCGACGATCTTGTCGACGAAGGCGTCAAGATCATCCGGCGATCGCGAGGTGATGATGCCCTGATCGGCAACCACCGCTTCGTCGATCCAGTGCCCACCGGCGTTTTTCAAGTCGGTTTTGATCGAACCATAGGAGGTGACCTTGCGGCCCTTGACGGCGTTGGCTTCAATGAGCAACCAGGGTGCATGGCAGATCGCGGCGACGATCTTGCCCGATTGCAGGAAGGCGCGCACCACGCCCATCGCATCCTCATCAGCGCGCAACGTGTCGGGGTTGATCTGCCCGCCCGGCAGTACCAGCGCATGGGTGTCATCGAGCGCAATTTCCTGAAGGGTGAGGTCGACATTGACACTGTCGCCCCAGTCGCCATCGTCCCAACTCTTAATTGTTCCGCTTTTGGGAGAGGCGATCTTCACCTTGGCTCCCCGTTCGCGCAATTTCTCAAGAGGGACACGAAGTTCGGAGCGTTCGTATCCATCTGTCGCGAGGATGACGATATTGGCATCGGTGATCTCAGTCATGACTTTCCTCTTGATTCATTTAGGCGCAATGCCGTCCGACGACTGTGCGCCACGTGCTGTCAGTGCCACCAAATGGCTGGGGACGTTCCCGACTAGTGGACGCATTGCCACCGCCTTTTTTAGCGATCAAAACACGCCCGGCGCCACAGAATGCTAAAGCGGAGAGCTGCCGCTCGCGCCGATGACGCCAGGAATTCGCAGAAGTGCTGGCTAGTCGCGGTGTTCAGGCAGTTCTTTGAGCTGCTCCTTGGTCCAGGAAGTAACAGCATGAACATCGCCATCATCATCGCGCATGAAATCAAAGCCACTGAGTGGAACCGAGACCGGCTTGGCGCCAATGCCCAAAAAGCCGCCGACATCAATGATGATCTGCGCGTCGGGGCCTATGCCATGGAGGTGGTCGACGGTTCCGATCTTGTGGTCATCGATACCATAGACGGTCGCGCCACCGAGCGTGTCCGCATTCAATTCCGGCGCTGTCAGTCTTACATGTTTGCTGTGATCCATCTCAAATCCTCCTTGTTTTCTGAGAAAGTATAACCCAGTGGCGGGCTTTGTGTTCCCAGCGATACCCCGAAATATGCGGCTAATCTAAAAGATAGCCATGTAAATGGGAGATCAGAGTTGGAGTTGCGCTGTCTGATTGGGGGGCTTAAATCGCTCGCTTTGGGTCGCGGATATGGCAAGGATAGCCGAGGGCACAGGGAGTGATCAACGGCTGAAGGAAGAGGGATGATCATTACAACGAAAACCCATGTTGATGACAGGCCATGGTGATTGACAAGGTGGATCGGGGTGCTTTGGCGGATTGCGGTCAAGAACCAGACCATGTGGCGCTGCAGTGGCGTCATCGCCGTTTGAACTGGCGACTTCGTTGAGATCGCCCATTGTCCTGTTCTATGTCGCCGATATTTGGACAAGTGCGCGGTTTTACACTCGTTTGTTTGGTCGTGCGGCCGACCAGATCAGCCCAAGCTTTGCGCTGTTTCTATTACCATCCGGTATGCGTTTGGGCCTGTGGTCGCAAGCCCGTGTAGAGCCGGTCCCCGTCACCCGGGCCGGCGGCGGCGAGCTGGGGTTCCAGGTTGCGTGTGCTGATGAGGTCGACAGGCTGCATGTCGAGTGGCGTTCAAAAGGGGTAACGATTGCCCTGGCACCGATGGTGCTTGATTTCGGGCGCAGTTTTGTCGCGCTTGACCCGGATGGCCACCGTTTGCGCGTTTATGCGCTGGGAGATTACGAATGAATATCGCGCCTCGGCATTGGATTGCCACTGTTTCTGCCGAGCATGCGATGGTCGGCCAGAGGCTCGGCTTCGTACAGGTCTGCCACGGCAAGGCGGCACCGTTACGCCGGCTGCATTGTGGTGATCGCATCTTCACGTATTCACCCAAACTCAGTCTCGGCAGCAATGACAGCCTGCAGGCATTCACGACGATCGGATATCTTCGTGATCATCAGCCCTATCAGGTCGAGATGGCGCGCGGCTTTTATCCATGGCGGCGCGATGTGGAGTGGTTGCCCGCACGCCAGGCACCGATCAGACCTATGCTTGACCAGCTTTCCTTCACTCGTTCAAAGTCAAACTGGGGCTACCAGTTTCGTTTTGGGCTGTTTGAAATCAGTGATGCGGACGCAGATCTGATTGCAGAGGCCATGCGACTGCCGACCCGGTGATCATTAATTCATTGCGGTCGGTCAGGCAGCGCGCCCCAATGTGGCGGTGAGTTCTTTGGCCTGGCCCAAGTCTTCAAGCAATTCGCCTTCTGCGCGCTGCTGCCGCGCCGGATCAGGCAACCGCAAAATATAGGAGGGATGCCAGGAAAAAAGCAGTCGGGTTCCATCCTGCAACTGTTCGACAGTTCCGCGGCGGCGGGAGATCGGGACAGAGATGTGGCTCACAGCAAAAGCTGCTGATGCACCGAGTGCCAGAATAAGCCTGGGTTTTACCAGCGTTATTTCCTGATTGAGCCACCATCGGCAATGGTCGATCTCATCGCGGTTTGGCGTTTGGTGCAGGCGTCTTTTCCCGCGCGGTGTGAACTTGAAATGTTTGACTGCATTGGTCAGGAACACGGTGTTGTCTGCGATATCGGCTTGCCGCATCAGCCGGCGCAGGATCTGGCCGGCAGGTCCAACGAAGGGCTGACCGCTTAAATCCTCCTGATCTCCGGGCTGCTCGCCAACAATCATCATCGCGGCATTCTGGGCGCCAGAGCCACAAACGGCCTGACTGGCCTGTTCGCAAAGGCTGCAGCGCTGACAATTGCGGATCGCGCCGCTCAGATCGTCGAGCGTTTTTGCTGTGGCTGCGATGGCTGGAAACTGGTCGCGGTAGCGCTGTGCGATCAGCTCAGAACCTTTTCGCGGAGCGGTGGCCTGGGCTTCGCGCATTTTGGTGGTGCGCGCCTCCGCGTCCTTCAGCATGGCCGGGATCAATCTTGTTTCGGGCATGTTGCGCCAATATTTTTTCGGCATTTCCGACAGCATGGCGCGTATATTGGTTCGAGCGGGATTGAATATATTGGTGAAATAGGCGTTCCAAAGCGCCTCGCTGTCATCGGGCGCCAGATTGGGTTTCGCGGCCCCTGGTTGAAATTCCAGCGCACCATTTTCAAACACAGCGCTGCGTTTTGGGGTCAGGATTGTCCAGTCCATATCGGAGAAGCGAGCCACGAAGAATTTTGATGCCGGCTCGACGATATTGTGCTCGGGTTCGAACCAGGCGATGAAGTGCCGGCGTTGTGTTGTCGCGCTGATTTCGCGAAAGCGCAGGAACGCATGCATCTTGTGCAGATCCCGCCGCACATTCTTGCTCATCCGGATCAGACGATAACCGAGCGGATCCACCGCAGACAGCGGATCGCCGTCGCGATGCGCCAGACGCCACAACGCCTGATACAGCAGATGAAATCGCTCGGTGTCGGCGTGCCATATCACGTTGCGCATGGTTTCAAGGAAGGTTTTGGAGGCAAGGGTTGCGTGCGGACCGTCCTTTTCCGGCAAACCGTCGCCGTCAAACAGGCCGTCAGCGGGATTCCAGTTCATGCTCTCCGGCGGGATACGATGCGACATGGCGCGGCGCGCCGCCTGGCGCCAGCTGTTGACCGTTCCAATCTCGTCAATTGTGGCACAAAAGGACATTTCGCCGGTTTCAACCTTTCTGTCAAAGCAAACGCAACTGTTTGGGCGCGGGCATGAAACGCTGCCGCAAATCCGCACTGTCGAGCATCAATCCCGGGGTCCAGTCGGTGACGGTGATGAAGGGTTTGGCCTTGCGTGTCAGGGCACCAATGCGCACAAGATCGCCGATCCGCAAAGGCTGCAGGCGACGGGCGCTGATGAGGCGATCGACGGTTCGCACGCCGAAGCCGGGAACCCGCAGCAGCATTTCCCGTGATCCCTTATTGATATCAACCGGAAAATGGCCGCGATTTTGCAGCGCCCAGGCAAGTTTGGGATCGATATCCAGATCGAGAAATCCGTCCCGGGTGCCTGCGGTTATTTCTGCGGCCTCATAGCCATAAAAGCGCATCAGCCAGTCGGCCTGATAGAGACGATGTTCGCGTTCGAGCGGCGGACGGATCAGCGGCAATGCCTTGGTTGCGTCGGGGATCGGACTGAAGGCGGAGTAATAGACCCTGCGCAGCTTGTAGCCGGTATAGAGTCGGACAGCGGTGTTGAGGATCACGGTATCATTGGAGCTGTCGGCGCCGATGATCATCTGGGTACTTTGACCAGCAGGGGCGAATTTTGGCGGCTTGCGCCCGCGGATGGTCTTTTCAGACGCGGCCTCGCCTTCAAGCCGGACCTGAGCCATGGTGGCGCGAATGGTTTCCGGGCGCTTTTCAGGGGCCAGTTGCCGCAAGCTTTGGTCCTGAGGCAATTCGACATTGATCGACAGTCGGTCTGCATAAAGCCCGGCCTCCCGAATAAGCTCAGGGGCGGCATCCGGAATTGTCTTGAGATGTATATAGCCCTTGAAACCGTGCAGGCTCCGCAATTTGCGGGCAACGAGGGTCATGTCGGCCATTGTCTGGTCGGGTGATCGGATAATGCCCGACGACAGAAACAGGCCCTCAATATAGTTCCTGCGATAGAATTCGAGGGTCAGGGTGACAATCTCGTCGACGGAAAAGCGCGCACGCTCGACATTGCTCGAAACCCGGTTGACGCAATAGGCACAATCGAACATGCAAAAATTGGTCATCAGGATTTTGAGAAGAGAAATGCAGCGCCCATCGGGCGCGTAGGCATGACAGATCCCCGAGCCACCGGAGGACCCCAGTCCCCCTTTCAGGGCATTGCGCTTTTCGCCCCCACTGGAAGCACAGGACGCATCATATTTTGCCGCATCCGACAGGATTTCAAGTTTTCGTTGCAGGGTCATGGAAGCCATGGGCGGAGATTAGATGTTCTTGATTTGTTCGTCAATCACCGTCGTTGCCTTCACCGGTGTCTGCTGACATCCGCCTGACATGACCAACCGGACTTAAGGGGCGCGGGGGGGCATGGTCCAGGCGCCCGTCACAGCGGTTCTGCGCAAAAGCTGCGTTTTGAAATCGGGTTGCGCCAGCACGTTCTGCCGGCTTTCTGCCGCGGACCATCGGTGATCACTTCGTTGAGAAGCCAACGGCCATTGTCCTGATAGATCACGGTCTTATCACCATCGGGCCACACATGGACGTCGAGACGCAGCTGACGTCGGCTTATTTTTCGTTCGGCTGCCGCCTGATAGAAGAAAAACCTGCGGCAGGTCTTTTCAGACCGGATGGTTCCGGCATCATCCCGCACACTGCAGGTGGCGCGGTCATGCGGATAGCGGCCCCGGCTCCAGTCCCCGAGCAATGTCCGGTTAAGTTCACAGGCCTGCTCCAAATCATCCATGCAGCCCATGTCGTAGGCGCGCGCGGCTTCGGTGATGAGGCTTGCCGGATCACGATCATAGGCGTCACCGGCCAGCACGATCGGTGGCTGCGCTTCAAGCAGCAGATTGCCATATTTTATGCAGGCCTCGCCATCGGTGGTGGTGACGAAGGGATGAAAGCAGCCGGTCTGGTAGGCCATCGCTGCTTGCTGAGTGTTGACAGCGGTGCCGAGGCCGAGAGCGTAAATATTGCCGATCAGTTTGCAGGCATAAGGCGAAAGTCCGGGATCAGCGGCCTTGCAGGCAAAGTCCGCCCATTGCAGCGCTGCCGGATAATTCGTCTTATGTTGCAACGCGAATTTTGCCGCCTCGTAGCAGAGGCTGACGGCTTCTGGCCGACTGCGGCTCTGCGCGATATGGGCGGCGCAGCCTCTCTCAAATACATCCATCGCTGCGACGATGTCACCGGCACCGCCATGCAGCTGCGCGAGCGGCAGACAGGTGCTTGCCGGTGCATTGTCGAAACGACAGCCCTTTTCAAGGGCAACCAACGCCCTAACATTTCTATTGGCGATGATCGGGGGCGGGGATTGCGGCTGTGTCTTGTCGAACAGCAGCGAGGCCAAAGCCTGACATCCGTTGATTGTTTCATCGCTGCAGGCGCTGTTGAGCATGGCTTCGAGTTGCGACCGCTCAATGTCTTTGGAAGCGAGAGCAGCGGAGACCGCTGCCGCGCAGGCCTGTGGTCCGCTGGCGGATGCATCGGTGCGACAGCTGTTGGAAAGAGCCTGATAGCTGTCAATTTGCGCCGGTGCTGCCGCAGCAAGTGTCGGGTCGAGAGCAGACCCCACACTGGTGCAGGCACTGTCTTTGTCGGCCTGCTCCTTGCATAGGGCGAGTGCGCGCGCCGCGCTTTCATTGCGGGCATCCAAGGCCCAATGCGCGGCAAGCCGGGTTTGGGCAATACAGGCCGAGGGGTCGCCCTGAGCGCAGCCGCGCTCAAGCAGGGCCTTGGCCTTTATAAGACGGGGCGTGTCGCGAGGATTGGGCTCTATGGCCTGCAGAAAATCACGATATTTGTAGTAGGCAGGTTTGCAGTGGACCCGATTGTCTTGTGCGGGGCCTGGTACGCAGCTTTCCTCGAGAAAGGCAGCCAGCGCATAATTTTCGTCCGGCGTCGCGGATGCTGCCTGGCCACGCGCCCTGATCACAGGGTCGAAACTGTCGAGAAGATCGCGACAGACAAAGGCGATGCCTGCCCGGCAGGCGGTATAGGAGGCGGCAAAATTGGAGCTTGCCTCGACTGCTGTTGGAGTGGTGCCGCTTGCGGTTCCACGCGCCAGCAAAACGCAACTCACAGCGTCACCGGCATCACAGCCAGGTTTGGCGAGTTCCGGTGTGACAAGATCGGCGGCGTCGCCGGTGCCGCCTTCGATCGCTCGAAACTGGGCATTTTCAAGCGTATTCTCGGAACGGTTGATCGCCAGCTTGCAACCCAGAACATCGCCGCCCATGCAGCCGAGCAAAGCGTAATGGGTCACGGTCGCAGGCAGGTCGCCAGCGGGATCCGGGGCATCATAGATCGCCTGCGCATACAGGCTGCATGCTGCGGACAGTCCCAGATCGCAGGCTTTCTTGAGGCTATTAGCGTCTTGCGCTGCGGCATATGCCTGCAACAGAGCGGCTGCGGCGGCAAGCCGCTCTGGGTCGGACGCGTAACCCGCTGTTTCGGCTTGCGAAAATTCGCTACCGGTCTTCACCAGCGAAGCGATGAATTCCCGACCGGTCGCGCAATGGCTGTTTTGTGGCAGGCGCGTTGCGCGCGCGAGAATGTTGCTGCTTGCTCTGATATTCAGCAGGCCGAGCGACAACGCATAGTGACCGTCGGCCTGCAGATAAGCGGCCATCGATGGGCGGAATGCCTCAAGCGCCCGAGCCTGGTTGTTCAAAGAGGCAAGCGATGGGGCTATGGCGGCGATGAGATGGCAGGTGTTGGGCGGTGCAACAAAGCGCTGACCCTTGTCGGCGCGCTGTGAAAAACCGCAGAAATTGGATGCGGTTTCGACAGGGACAAAGCCGGTCGCACGCTGCAGACCCTTGCCTGTAGGGTAATCCACCACGAAATATGGCTGAAGATCGGGGCCAAATGTGATGTCAATCAGCCTGACCTGACTGCCAGCATCCAGAAGAATGCGACCGGTCCGGCTGCCCGCTTGGCCAGGCGTCTGGCTGATCAGCGTGGGTGTACAGAGCCTTCGGCTGTCGAGCGTTTGATAGGCAGGAAGATCTTGTGCCCTGCCTTGTAGGAAAGGCGCCAGCACAAAGACAATCGCTATGGCTGCGGCGATGAACAGCCGGTTGGGTATGCCTTGTGAAATGATTGTGTGCGCCATTGTCCCCCCGCCTTAGATCGCATTGTGTTGCTATAGCGGGATCTTCGGATCAGGGAAAGAGTCGGTTCAAGCGACCCAGCAGCGCTCGGAGGGCGATGAGGTTCAGATGCCGGATTTGAGCGGAGCTTCAGGCTGGGCATCCCGATCAAGCGCCTGCATCTGCTGGATAATGCGCGCCATGTCATAGGGTTTGGAATAAAAGGGAATGGTTTCATGCAGTGCGGTATTTTTAATATTGCTGAGACCAGACACCACAATCACCCGTATATGCGGATAGGCTTCCCGGACGATATTAGCCAGTTCGATGCCATTGATGCCGCCTGGCATATCAATATCGGTAAAGACGATATCAATGCCGCGATTGCAACTGAGGATGTCCAACGCCTGGCTGCCATTTTCTGCTTCCAACGTGACGATGCCCGCATCCTCCAGCTCGCCGACGGCGACAAGACGCAACAGTGCTTCGTCCTCGACGACCAGTACAGTTGTTTTGTCACCCGCGAAAATGCCCATCGACCTGTCGTTCCTTTGCTGCACTACAGGCTGCATTATCATTGATAATGATGCATGAATAGTTGCGGTCACAGAGGATTGATCCGATGGTTTCGGTGGTGGGATGAGCATGATTGCCTGGAGCACTGGTCTTTCGACGAGCAAGGCGGCACAACAGCCCATTGCTATGGTCGGGCCTGCCGCGGTCGGCCAATGGGGTCGGAGTTTGCTATTGTTTGGGGGGCAGGCGATATGCTTCATCAGACCGACCTGATGTGGCGAGCGATCAAGACACAAAGTCGGCGGGTGTTACACAAGAAAGGTGATGGCGTAGAGGGTTGCCAAGATACAGCAACCAGCCAGCGCGGAAAAATAACTCCAGGGCATTCTGTCGAGCCAGCTTGCGCGACCGGACGAACCCGGGTCTGTTGCTGCATCTTTCGCTTCCGCAAGCAACGCATTCAAAATTTCCGATTTGTGTAGATCAGCACCGTGCCCCATTTTTTCCCCCTGGGTTCAGGCGAGTCTTCTACCATCCCTAGCAAGGAGGGTCATGCCTGACTTTGGTTTATTCCGAACAACCTTTGATCCATTGCAACGCGCCTACGGGCAGAGCCAAGGATGGGGGGCGAACCGAAGTCGGGCAATCGCCCGGCGCAGCCATTACCACCTGATCATCACCAACCTGTGTGCCGCGGGTTGAACGCAGGGACCAGCCCTGCGAGGGTGCTAAAAGCCTGGCTTGCGATTTAAACACAGCAAAAGGCGCTCCGAAAAAGGATCCAACCAACGGGGAGGACGCGCTATTCCGCCGCCTCGACATATCCATTCGCGGTCTTTGATGCCCGTCGCTGATCGCAAAGAATACCGAGCGCCACTTTATGCAGGACACCAAACACAACCCTGTCAGGATCGCCTTGGGATAGTTGTTCGGGATAATCGATCAGCCTGGCGATTGTCGCTTCAACAATGCGTTGCCGGATCCGCATGACCGGGGAGTAGTGTTCAGCGCGTTTGCCGATCATCCTACGCAAATCCTGATCATGGTCGAAGTGATCAATGTCATGATGATCAATGTTGGAGTAGCCGCGTGCATCATCGGGGAGTACCATTCGTGCTCCTCCTTGCTAGCAGGCAAGAGCACAAGAAACCCTCAGCCGCCACCGCCTACATATTCGTGTTGGTGACGATGCGATGAGTATACGCTGTTTTGGGCAGGAGTCACGGGATCTTTGAAACAGTCGACGCGCGTCGCGCGCGCCGCCAAATTTGTCTTTGCCGAGGAATGTGGTATCGGCGGACCAAACAGTGCAGCCCCAACAATCCGTTGGGCAGGAGTGACAATTGAGTAATCTGGAAACAGCGATCGCGGTTGCCGCAGCCGCCCATATGGATCAGCAAGATCACAATGGAGATCCCTATATCCTTCACGCCTTGCGGGTGATGATGGCGCAGACCACGAGGGAGGCACAAATTCTTGCTGTCATGCATGATATGATCGAGCATACGGCGACATCACTGAATGATGTTTATTCCTTTGGCTTTGATGATGATATTGTTTTAGCGCTCAATGCCATCACGCGGCGTGATGACGAAGACCATCTGGTCTTTGTGAAGCGTGCCTGCTCCAATCCGATTGCCCGACCGGTCAAGATCGCTGATTTAAGGGATAATTTGCGCCTTCACCAGCAGGATGCGGAGCGCAGCACACGCTATCGGGAGGCTTTGGAGATGCTTGGCGAAAGGCCCTGATCAGCAGCCTGCGGACAAGGCTGAACACGGACGGCAGCGGCTACGCAGAGGCGCACTAAGGTTTTGGTACGCTGCATGACACGCAGGCATTGCGGATGCAACTTTTCCTGATCACCTCGGTTAGGGGGGCGTACCATTCCGGTACATGTGGAGGAATGACCATGGCCAACAATCAGCAGGACAGCAAGAAAACGGCCTCCGGCAAGCAAGGCGGAAGCCACGAGCAGCATGTCAAGGCTGGCGAACAGAGCCACAAGAATGAAGACAAGAAGTCTGGCAGTGGCCAGACGGGCAAGACCAGTCAGTCAAACGACAAAAAATAGGCTCGATCGGGAGAGTCCGTCCCTGCGACGGGCTCTTCTCAGCTATTTGACGGTGTTAAATCTGATTTGGCCCGACATATGGCCGGTCGACGATTTCCCGCAAAGCGAAGCTTGAATTGATCTTGACCACATGCGGCAGGGCGGACAGCCAGTCGCGGTGAATGCGTTCGTAGTCTTCAAGATCCCGTGCGGCGATACGGAGGATGTAATCATACTCACCCGACATCAGATAGCAGACCAGCACATTTGGGCAACGTCTGACGGCGGCTTCGAAATCGGCGAGAATTTTGGTAAACTGGCCTGACAAGGAAATATGGACAATCGCAATCATCCGATAGTCGAGAGCTTTCGGCGACAGCCGGGCGTGATAGCCGGCAATGATCTGGTTTTTTTCCAGACTGTCGAGCCGGCGTGAACAGGCAGAGGGCGACAGACCGACTTTTTCCGCAAGCTCCGCATTGGTGATGCGGGCATTTGCCTGCAAGGTCCTGAGGATTGCAAGATCGATCGGATCGAGAGTGCTCATTCGAAGAACCTTCGAAACAAAGGGTTGGTTACGCAATAATCCACCAGAATACCGATGGTTGCAAATCGTCTTTGCAAGGACATTGCGCGCTGGAGATGTTTTGATTTTAGACTGGATAAGGACCCACAGAAGTGGGCGAACAGAGAGGAACGTTTATGCGTGTCGGTTGCCCGAAGGAAATCAAGAACCATGAATATCGAGTTGGGCTGACGCCTGATGCAGTGCGGGACTATGTGGCCCATGGCCATGATGTCCTGGTGGAAACCATGGCCGGAGCCGGCATCGGTGCCGATGACGCGAGTTACAGTGCAGCCGGGGCGAGGATCGTTGCTTCAGCGCAGGAAATCTTCTCAAAATGCGACATGATCGTGAAGGTGAAAGAGCCGCAGGCCGAAGAATGGAGACAGTTGCGCGAGGGCCAGATCCTTTACACCTATCTTCACCTGGCTCCTGATCCCGAGCAGACCAAGGGGTTGCTTTCATCGGGCGTGACAGCGATTGCCTATGAGACGGTGACCGATGATCGCGGTGGTTTGCCCCTGCTGGCACCGATGTCGGAAGTGGCCGGACGTCTGTCCATTCAGGCGGGCGCGACTGCATTACAGAAAGCCAATGGTGGACGCGGCATCCTGCTGGGTGGCGTGCCGGGTGTTTTGCCAGCGAAAACCACGATCATCGGCGGCGGGGTGGTTGGGCTGCACGCGGCCCGGATGGCGGTGGGCCTGGGGTCCGATGTCACCATTCTCGACCGTTCTCTGCCGCGTCTGCGCCAGCTCGATGATTTGCTCCAGGGACGAGTGCATACGCGCTACGCCAGTCTGCAAGCGATTGAAGATGAGGTCTTTGCGGCCGACCTGGTGATTGGCGCTGTACTGATACCGGGCGCCGCCGCTCCCAAGCTTGTCAGCCATGATATGTTGTCGGGCATGAAAGCCGGCGCGGTCATCGTCGATGTGGCGATTGATCAGGGCGGTTGCTTTGAAACCTCCAGGCCCACCACACATTCTGACCCGACCTATCTGGTGGAGGGGATCCTGCATTATTGTGTGGCGAATATGCCCGGTGCCGTGCCGGTTACCGCAGCCCATGCGCTTAACAATGCCACGCTGCATCACGGGCTTGCGCTCGCTGACCGGGGATTGCGCGCGCTGGCGGAGGACAAGCATTTGCGCAATGGACTGAATGTCCATCGGGGGCGGATTACCAACGGACCGGTGGCGGAAGCCCTGGGCTATCAGGCCTATGCAGCAGAAACGGTGCTTAACGTCGCATGAGGGATCACGCCCGACAGGCGCCTTGCGGGGAGACCTGTGGGGTGTGACGGTTCTTGGCTGCATCGGTCGGCGCGCCGTCAAAGGCCTTCTTGAGGCGGGCGGGATATGGAGATCAACCGCGCCAGTTCAGGAAATGTCTTTCGATCTGTGCGATGACGGCGTTGACGATCAAACCCAGCACCGAGAGGATGGTAACGCCCGCAAACAGTTTTTCGAGATCGTAGAGCGATCCGGCTTCCAGAATGTAGGAGCCGATACCGAACTGTGCGCCCAGCATTTCAGCGGCGACCAGCAAGATGATGGCGATGGAGATCGACACCCGCAAACCTGACAGGATGGCGGGAAAGGCGCCGGGCAGCACGATCTTGCGGACGATGGACCACCAGCCCAGGCCGAAGCTCTGGCCCATACGGATGAGGGATCGATCGACATTGTCGACCGCGCCATAGGTTGCCACGACAGTCGGGGTGAATGTCCCGAAGGCGATGAGCATATATTTTGACATCTCGTCAATGCCGAACCAGATGACAAACAGGGGCAGCAGCGCGATTTTCGGGATCGGAAACAAGGCGGCCACGAGCGGCACCAGCCCGGCGCGCACATGGCTGAACAGACCGATCATCACGCCAAGGCTGACGCCGACTGCAATGCCAAGGCTGGCGCCCACGACAAGGCGGCGCAGCGATGGCAGCAAATGTTGCCATAACAGACCCGTCTGCCAGAGCTGGACGAATGTTTGGAGGACGGCAGAGGGGCGGGGCAGCGTCAGATTGGAAATAAAACCAAGACGCGTTCCGACTTCCGCCAGCAGGATCAGGGCAAGGAACAGGGCCAGCGCGATATGGCGAACCGGTCTGGGCGCAAAACCGCCGCCGCGGAATGGCACCGGACGCACGATCTGCGCTTGTGGGTCCAGCGGGGCGATTTCAACCATGAATCAGCTCCTGATCTGCGGCCTTGGCCTCCGCCCGCATCAATTCCCAGAGTTGTTTTTGCTTGTCTTCCAGCAAGGGATCGCCAAGCCGGCGCTCGCCCAGCGGAATGTCGATGTCGACAATCTCGCGGATTGTTCCTGGACGCCGTGACAGCACAACCACGCGATGACCGAGCCGCACCGCTTCATTGAGGTTGTGGGTGACATAGACGGATGTGAAGGGTTGCCGGTTCCACAATGTGACCAGGTCGTCCATCAGCAATTCGCGGGTTTGGCTGTCGAGGGCGGACAAGGGTTCATCCATCAGCATTACGGCCGGTCGGACCGCCAGCGCGCGGGCAATCGCCACGCGCTGACGCATGCCGCCTGAAAGCTGCTTGGGCAAGGCCTTGCGGAAGTCGACAAGTCGAGTCCGCTCCAGCACATTGCTGATGATCTGGTCGGTTTGCGCGCGACTGATTGCATGATCCTCAAGCACCAGTCGGATGTTGCCTTCAACGCTGCGCCAGGGCAGCAAGGCAAAATGTTGAAAGACATAAGTGAGCGGGTTGAGCGAGTCTGGTGGCGGCGTTCCGATCGCCAGCACCTTGCCTGCGGCCGGGCGTTCAAGTCCACCCAGAAAGCGCAGCAATGTCGATTTCCCGCAGCCGGAAGGACCGATCACGCAGACAATCTGACCGTTTGGTATCCGCAGCGACAGGTCCTTGAGGACTTCAACCGAGCCATAGCTATGACTGATATTTTCAAGCAGCAGATCCATTTTAACTCCAGACACCAAAGAGCGCTGAACCGGCAGGCTGTTGCTGGCTGATCGTGATCGATCTGCCCCCATTTGAGCGTTGCCTGCAGCGCGTCGGCATCACTTGGTTAGATTGTTTTGACAAAGGAAGTGTCGAAAAGCTTTTCTTTTGTGACCGCTTCCTTGACCATGCCTTCGGCGCGAAACCAGTCGAGTTGTTCGACACAGCTGGAGAGGGAGAGGGCAAGTCCCTTGTTGATACGCATGGCACCATCGATCAGGTTCTGTTTTGCTGTCTCAAACGGGCTGTCGCTCTCCACATATTTATGCACGATCCGCGCGATATCATCGCGGGCTGCGTCGTCGCTATGGTTGTCGACAAAGGCGGCATTATAGTCATCGATGGCTCTGGCATAGGCTTTTACGAAAGCCTCGGTCATGCTGCGTTGATCGCTGGCATTGCGGGTTGAGGTAAAAGCGGTCGTCACCTGATAGTCCGGCGCGTAATCAGCGACAAGTCCGATCTGTTTGGCGGCACCGTCACGGATGAGCTTTCTGGCGACATTGGGCTGGATTGCCCAGGCGTCGATCTGGCCGGTCGACAGGGCGCCAACCACCGCGCCGAGCTTTTGCAGCGGTCGCAGCTGAATGTCGGAAAGCGCGATATTGTTGGCTTTTGCAATCTTGTGCGCCATGAAATGGAAGGAGGATCCGGCGGTGGTGATGCCAAAGCTGTGCCCGGCGAGCTTGGAGGGATCGGTGAGGCCGCTATCATAAGCCTTGTTGGAGGCGAGGATGATATTGCCGGTGATGCCTTTTTCCTCGGAAAGCGCGCCGCCAATCACCTTGATGGCGCCTTTGTCCGCCAGGCTGATCAGACCGCCGCTCATTGCCGTGACGCCGAAATCCGCATCCCCCGATGCGATCGCAACCGCCATTGGTTGGGCGGCCTCGAAGAATTTCAGTGCGATATCGAGCCCAGCATCTTTGAAATAGCCTCGCTCAAAGGCGATATAGCTGGGGGCGTGGCTTGCAAGATGCAGCACGGCAAGATTGCGGGTGGCGGCGCGGACGGGCGAGCCCAGCACCAGGCCAGCGCCGATAGCACTCAGTCCGATCAGGGCCTGTCGGCGGGTTGGGGACAAATCCATGCTGGCGCTCCTGTGCTGTTGGGCTGCGCATGGTTTAGATTTCTCTGCGAGGCCCGGCAAACAAAATTTTGTTACGTCTCTGCCATCAAGCCTTGCTGGCTTGTTTTCCATAAGGGCCCTGGTGCGAATTTTCAACCGCCGTGATTTTACGCAACGGCGTGCTCAAGCCGGGCAAGGAACGGCTTCACCTGCGCAAGGACTGCTTCTGAAGCCAGTTCTGGAAGCAAGTGACCGCCACCGAGTCCTTGCCCGACAACATCGGTCGCCCAGTCATTCCAGATTGCGAGCGGTTGCCTATCGCCGCCATAGGTTCGGCCCTGTTCCCACAACACGAGCACCGGGCTGGTGATCCGCCGTCCTGCGGCACGATCATGAAGATCATCGGATTCATCGACCCCTGCCGCGGCGCGATAGTCTTCGCACATGCCATGCCGCACCCCCGGGTCTGAAAAGGCCCGCCGATAATCGGCAAGGGCAAGGGGATGCAACTGATCGAGGCTACCTGCCATTTTTGCGAGGGTTGCATCGATGATGAAGCGCGGATCGCCCGACAGCAGTTTTTCCGGCAATGGCTCGGGTTGGGCAAGCATAAACCAGTGCCAGGCGCCCAAGCCAAAGGCTTTGCTGGCGCCCTCCCACATTTCAGGGGTGGGAACGACGGTCACCGAGATCAGGCCAATGACCTTATCAGGATAATCCAGCGCCATGCGATAGGCGACGCGTCCCCCGCGATCATGACCGCAGACCACGAAACGCTGATGGCCAAGCGCGCGCATCATTTCGACCAGGCTTGCGGCCATGCGGCGTTTCGAACCGGCCCCTTGAGCATGAGCGGTGATACGGCTGCGACCATAACCGGGCAGATCCGCGATAATGACCTGATGCGACAAAGCCAGGGCGGGCGCGATCCTGTGCCAGGCGGCCATGGTTTGCGGATAGCCGTGCAGCAGCAGGATCGGCAGGCCTTGTCCGGCGGACATCACCGCAAAGCGAACAGCTTGGGTCTGCACATCCTGCATCTTGAAATCCGGAAAGAGTTGTTGTCTTGCCAATTGCATGGTCCGCCATCCGTTGTTCGCACATCTCTATGTGCCTCATAGCATGAAATCGCCGGGTCGCCGCCTGGCTGCCAAAAGCATCTGGCAGGACGAGCAACTGTGGCTGCCGCTCTGTTCATTCCGCGTCTTTGTTGTCGCAGCCGCTATCCTGGCGCTGATCCTTAGCCCTATGGACGCGAAGGGGCGCGAACGCGCCTGCAGGATTGCCGGCCATGCTCTCACGCGGATTGTTTGTCAAGGATTGAAAAAGAGCCGCGAGTTTCTGGATTGCCGCCTCGAGTTCTGAAGGTGTATAGGCTGCAAAACCAATGAGAAAGCCTTTCTGGTCGGTTGTGCCGGCGTGCAGTGATGACAGGCCGACCAACTCGATATCGATCCGCGCGGCAGCCTCCACAACAGTCTTTTCGCATAGATTACCGATCAGAAGGCAGGGCATCTGCAATCCGCCTGCGGGAACCTGTGGCGTGACGAATTCCGAGAGGTGCTTGTGAACAAGCTGCTTCAATGCCTGCAGTCTTTGGGCGTAGATACGTCGCATGCTGCGAATATGGATGCCGAAATGCCCGCCTTCGATGAATCGTGCGAGCGTGTGTTGCGCGATGGATGCGCTGTGACCGTCAAGCAATGTGCGTGCGGCGGTCATCGGCTTTACCAGGCTCTGGGGCAGCACGACATAGCCAATCCGCAGGCCGGGAAACAGCGATTTGGTGAAGGTGCCGATATAGAGGGTCCTGTCATGGGTATCGAGCCCCTGCAGACAGGCCGTGGGCTTTCCGTCATAATGAAATTCACTGTCATAGTCATCTTCGAGAATGAAGGCGTCGTGGCGTCGCGCCCATTCTATCAACTGCAGGCGCCGGTCTAAGGGAAGCGTCGTGCCGGTTGGAAACTGATGGGATGGCGTGACAAAAACACCTCGCCCTGGCTTGGGATCGCTGATGATGGGAGCAAGCGCCATACCTTGCTGGTCCACGGGCACCGGCACCGGGATGAGCCCGGCTGCGTCAAATGCCTTGCGCGCGCCCTGATAGACCGGGTTTTCTATATAGATGCGCTCTCCCGGGTCGAACAGCATGGTGGCGGACAAAGTCAGGGCCTGTTGTGAGGAGGTCAGGATCAACAGCTGATCGGCAGTGGTGCGGGCACCGCGTTCAAGATTGAGATAATCCGCAATGGCCTGGCGAAGCGGCTTCACCCCTTGCGGATCGGCATGGCAGAGGGCGCCAGCGCCAAGCTCTTTGATAACCTGCCGATGCAGTCTTTCCCAGATCCTGAGGGGAAAGCTGCGCACGTCTGGCACGCCCGGGGCAAACGGCCGCGGCGCTTCTATTTCAGTGACGCCGCCAAGCTTGTACAGTGCATCGCCGCGCTGGCTTAGTTCCGAGGATGGCGGAAAGGTGGAATGGGGTCGCGACCGTGGTTGCCGCGATTTCAATTCCGGGGTCTGCGCCACGAAGCTGCCACTGCCGACCCTTCGCTCGATGAAGCCTTCGGCGTGCAACTGTGCATAAGCGGCTTCCACCGTATCCCGGGACACGCCGAGCGATTGGGACAGGCTGCGAGAGGCAGGCAAAGGCTTGCCCCGCTTAAGACGTCCATCAACGATGAGCTGACGGATTGCCCGCTGGATGCGGGCGTGAAGCGGCATGCTGGCATGGGTTGGATGACTGAGCCATGCTTTCACCGACTCCAGTTGCGAATGCTTGAACAATGGTCTGGTCCTCCGGGCAAAATTGGCTGGAAATATCAGGCCAATGATCGGCTAGATGTCAAGCCAGTCATCGCATCATTTCTGGAGAAAGTCGTTCATGCCGTTCAAGATGTCACCCCCATCCATTGCATTAACAGATATCCTTCATCCCATTGTCGCGGGTTTTATTTCGGTGATCGTCAATTATGGCGGGACATTCATTCTTGTTTTTCACGCGGCGCGGGCGGCCAATCTGGGTCCAGAACTGACCGCATCCTGGGTTTGGTCGGTATCGATTGGCGTGGGTCTCACGGGCATTTATCTAAGCTGGCGTTACCGGGCCCCGATCATCACAGCCTGGTCGACACCCGCTGCAGCCTTCCTGGTCACCGCACTTGCTACCACATCCTATGCGGAAGCGGTGGGTGCCTATATGATCTCGGCCTTAGCTTTTGTGCTGCTGGGTCTGTCGGGCTATTTTGACAGGGTCATTCGTCTGATCCCCGCCGGCATTGCGTCGGGCTTACTGGCAGGAATATTGTTGCAGTTCGGCATTGGCGCCTTCGGAACCGCGAGCGTAGATCCTCTGCTGGCGGCGGTGTTGATCCCTGTTTATCTGGTCGTTAAGCGGCTGTTGCCCCGCTACGCCATCGTTGCAGTGTTGCTGGCTGGACTGGTGATGCTGTCTTTTGAAGGCCGCATCGATGTCTCCAACCTGCAGCTCCAATTTGCGGCGCCGGTGATGACCTGGCCGCAATTCAGCGTCAATGGGACGCTCGCCATTGCCTTGCCGCTGTTTGTGATAACGTTGACCGGGCAATATATGCCGGGGATGCTGGTGCTGCGCAATGACGGTTTTTCCACCAGTGCCAATCCCATTGTGGCGGTGACGGGCCTTGGGTCGCTTGTGATGGCGCCATTTGGCTCGCATGCCTTCAATATCGCCGCTATCACAGCGGCGATCGCCACCGGGCGTGAAGCCCACGAAGATCCGGGCAAGCGATGGATCGCCGGGATTGCTGCGGGAAGCCTTTATGTCCTGGTGGGAATATTTGGTGTCACACTGGCGGGATTGTTCATGGCATTGCCGTCGAGCTTCATCACCCTTTTGGCAGGACTTGCGCTGCTTGGCGCTATTGCGACAAGTCTGGCGGGGGCCATGGCGGAGGCTGCCGCGCGCGAAGCCGCGTTGATCACTTTCCTTGCCTGTGCGGCCAATATCACGCTTTTAGGCATTGGTGGGGCGTTTTGGGGGCTGATGATCGGTCTGGTTGCGGCATTGATCTTGAACGCGCGCCGCCAACCCTTGCCCGATCGTCTGCATGCACAGTCCGGCGCAAAGGAGGCGCGGTCATGACAGCCCTGTTGATGAGGGCGGGGGCCTGAGGGGCGCGACCGGCGCCCCCGCAGACCATCAGTCGCTCCGATCGAGAACGCGCGACATGCTCAGCGCCAACAAGGTGCAGATCGCGCCCGATATCAGATAGCCGCCGATAAAGACGATGCCGAAACTGGTGGCAAGCCCAAGCGCGACAAGAGGCGCAAAAGCGGCGCCGACCAGCCAGGCAAGGTCTGAGGTCAGGGCAGCGCCGGTGTAGCGATAATATTGGGTGAAACGCGAAGAGACCGCGCCCGAGGACTGCCCGAAGGTCAACCCGAGAACGGCAAAGCCGATCAGAATATAGGCGTCTTGTCCGGCGCTGCCCGCATCGAGGAGGAAGGGGGCGGAAAAGCTGAAGATGGCGATCAGTACGGCGCCCAGCATCAATTCCCGGCGCCGACCGATGCGGTCGGCGATGAAGCCCGACAGAACGATGCCGACAATGCCAAGGGCTGCGCCGGCGATCTGCACCAGCAGAAAGCGTTCAGCGGGTTGCGCGCCTGTCAGCATCACCCAGCTCAGCGGGAAGATGGTGACAAGGTGAAACATGGCGAAGCTTGCCAGGGGGACAAATGCCCCGAGAATGACATCGATGCTGTGCTTGCTGAGCATTTCAAACACCGGTCGCGGCTGCAGCTCCTGCGCATCCATTGCCGCGCCGAACTCACTGCTTGCAACGATGCGCAGGCGTGCAAACAGCGCAACCACATTGATGGCGAAGGCGACGAAGAACGGATAGCGCCAGCCCCAGGCCAGAAAATCGGCCTCGCTGAGATTGTGAACGAAATAGGCGAACAGCGTGCTGGCGAGCGCGAAACCGATCGGTGCGCCCAGCTGCGGGATCATGGCATAAAAGCCGCGTTTTTCGGGAGGCGCACTCAGGCTGAGCAGCGACGCCAGGCCGTCCCAGGCCCCGCCCAGTGCAAAGCCCTGACCCAAGCGGAACAAAGCCAACAGCAGCACCGCCCAATATCCGATCGTTTCAAAGCCGGGCAGGAAGGCGATGGAGGCGGTGGATCCTCCAAGGATCAGCAGGGCGAGTGTCAGCTTGGTTCCACGGCCATATTGCCGATCGATCCACATGAAGATGAAGGAGCCGACCGGTCGCGCGATGAAGGCCAGCGAAAAAACCGCAAACGACATCAGCGTCGCTGAGACTGGATCGGGTGCGAAAGGAAAGATCAGCCTTGGGAACACGAGGATCGAGCCAATGCCGTAAACAAAGAAATCGAAGAATTCGGAGGTTCGTCCGATGACAACACCGATGGCGACATTGCCGGGGGAAAGGGGCTTTCCGTCGCTGTGGATGCGGCGCGCGTCTTGTTCAAGACCTTTTGACGTCGGTGTGGCTGACGAACTCATGAAACTCTCCAAAGGCGTATCAATGGTTTTATGATGTCGCACCAACCTACGATATCAAGGAAAAGTCGAAAAAAAAAGTAGATATAGTTGCACAAAAACACAGTTTACTACGAAATCTGTATAAAATGAAAAATTGGACTTTCCGAAATCCAATTGTGCCTTATCATGTTGAAAGGAACAGAATGTAGGTCGGATTAGACATGAACGCATTCTTGAGTTTCACACGAAAATCGATGCTGCTCCTGCTTGTGGGGTTGGGGCTGGCGGGTTGCGACATGGTTGTCATGTCCCCCTCTGGTGACATCGCCGCGCAGCAACGGGATCTGATTGTCATCTCGACGATCCTGATGTTGATTATCATCGTTCCGGTCATTTTCCTGACATTCTACTTTGCCTGGCGCTACCGGCAGTCCAACACCAGCGCCCGCTATGATCCGGAATGGCATCATTCGACCGCGCTGGAAGTGGTGATCTGGACCGCGCCCTTGCTGATCATCATCGCTCTGGGGGCGATCACCTGGGTCAATACCCACAAGCTTGATCCCTACAGACCGCTCGATCGGATTGATCCCGCTCGGCCGGTCGCCGCCGGAACCGAGCCACTGGTTGTTGAAGTGGTGGCGCTCGACTGGAAATGGCTGTTCTTTTATCCAGATTATGGCATTGCCACCGTCAACGAGATGGCGGCGCCGGTTGATCGGCCGATTGCCTTCAAGATCACGGCGTCATCGGTGATGAATTCTTTCTACATTCCGGCGCTGGCAGGCATGATCTATGCGATGCCCGGCATGCAGACACGGTTGCATGCGGTCATCAACAAGCCCGGCACGTTTGAGGGCTTTTCCTCAAATTTCAGTGGTGAGGGCTTTTCGCATATGCGCTTTGCCTTTCGCGGGCTCGAACAGCCGGATTTTGACAGCTGGATTGCGCAGGTGAAGCAGAATGGCACCATGCTCAACCGGGATAGCTATCTCAAGCTGGAAAAGCCGAGTATCCGCGAACCGGTGCGGTATTTCGGGGCGGTGGAGGATGGGCTTTACCAGGCGGTGCTCAACATGTGTGTGCGTCCGGGCCAGATGTGCATGCACGACATGATGCATATTGATCGAATGGGCGGCGGCGGTCTGGACAGTCACGACAACAAGTCGAGGCTTGAACATGACAATCGCCATAGCAATCAAGTCGTGCCGATTGGTGCCACAAAAGCTGCAACGCTGCCAGACGCAGCGCAGCAGCAAGCGCATGAACACCACAGCATGCCGTAACCCGACCGGATCAGCATCCGGCCTGCGCGCGGAAGGGCGAATTTCGATGCGATCCGCTGTTTGAACGGGAGTGAGCGTCAAGCCGCGGCGACAGATAACGTTAACCTCGGGAATGTCCACCATGATCGGCGATAACAGTGCTAGCAGTATGATTTTCGGGCGGCTCACGCTGGAGGCCATTCCCTATCATGAGCCGATCCTGCTTGTCACCTTCATCGGGGTTGCGATCGGTGGCATTGCTGTGGTGGGACTGATCAGCTACTTCCGGCTATGGGGCTATCTATGGCATGAGTGGTTTACCAGTGTCGATCACAAGAAGATCGGTATCATGTATATCATTCTGGCTCTGATCATGCTGCTGCGCGGCTTCGCCGATGCGATCATGATGCGCATCCAGCAGGCGATTGCGTTTAATGGCTATGAGGGCTATCTGCCACCGCATCACTATGACCAGATATTCACAGCCCATGGCGTGATCATGATTTTCTTCATGGCGATGCCGTTCGTGACTGGTTTCATGAACTATGTGGTGCCGCTGCAGATCGGCGCGCGCGATGTGTCCTTTCCGTTTCTGAATAATTTTTCCTTCTGGATGACGACGGGTGGCGCGGTGTTGATCATGATGTCGCTTTTCGTTGGCGAGTTTGCGCGCACCGGCTGGCTCGCTTATCCGCCCTTATCGGGGATTGATTACAGTCCTGACGTTGGGGTCGACTATTATATCTGGGGTCTGCAGGTGGCGGGCGTCGGAACCACCTTGTCGGGGATCAATCTGATCGCCACCATCGTCAAGATGCGGGCGCCGGGCATGTCGTTCATGAAAATGCCGATCTTCACCTGGACCGCGCTCTGCACCAATGTGCTGATTGTGGCAACATTTCCGATCCTGACGGCAACGCTGGCCCTGCTGTCGCTGGATCGTTATGTCGGGACCAATTTTTTCACCAATGATCTTGGTGGCAATCCGATGATGTATATCAATCTGATCTGGATATGGGGCCATCCGGAGGTCTATATTCTTGTGCTGCCGGCATTTGGCATTTTTTCGGAGGTGGTAGCCACCTTCTGTGGCAAGCGGCTGTTTGGCTATGCATCGATGGTTTACGCGACCTGCGTCATCATGATTCTCTCCTATATTGTGTGGCTGCATCATTTCTTCACCATGGGCTCGGGGGCCTCGGTCAACGCCTTTTTCGGGATCACCACGATGATCATCTCAATCCCCACGGGGGCGAAGATGTTCAACTGGCTGTTTACAATGTATCGCGGACGCATTCGCTTTGAAGTGCCGATGTACTGGACGATCGGTTTCATGGTGACCTTTGTGATCGGTGGTATGACGGGTGTGATGCTGGCCATTCCGCCTGCTGACTTCGTCCTGCATAATTCGCTGTTTCTGATCGCCCATTTTCACAATGTGATCATTGGGGGGGTGGTGTTCGGGCTGATGGCCGGACTGGTCTATTGGTGGCCGAAGGCCTTTGGTTACAAGCTCGATCCCTTCTGGGGTAAGATGAGTTTCTGGTTCTGGCAGCTCGGCTTCTTCTTCGCCTTCATGCCGCTTTATGTGCTGGGTCTGAAGGGGGTGACCCGCCGCGTCAGCCAGTTTGAGGATTCCTCGCTGCAGATATGGTTCATTGTGGCGGCTTTTGGTGCCGGGTTGATCGCGCTGGGCATCGCCTCCTTTCTGATCCAATTGGTGGTGAGCTATCGCAAGCGTGATGAATTGCGGGATTTGACGGGCGATCCCTGGGGTGGACGCACGCTGGAATGGTCGACCGCATCCCCGCCACCCGATTATAATTTTGCCTTCACTCCGGTCGTTCATGATCATGACAGCTGGTATGACATGAAGAACCGCGGATATGAGCGACCGTTAACCGGTTTCCGCCCCATTCACATGCCGCGCAACACCGGTGCGGGGGTGATGCTTGCCGGTTTGAGTGTTGTTCTTGCCTTCGCGCTGATCTGGCACATCTGGTGGCTGGCCGGGGTGTCCCTGCTGTCTTTGCTGCTGGCGGCGATCGCCCATACATTCAACTATCACCGTGACTTCTACATCCCCGCCGAGACGGTGGCGATGACCGAGGACGCTCGTTCCAAACTTTTGGCCCGGTTGGTTTGACACGATGACCCAGACCCGTCTCGACACTGCCGAAACGCCGCAATTCTATCTGGTTGAAGATCATCATCCGGAAAACAGCACCATGCTGGGCTTCTGGCTTTATCTGATGAGTGACTGTCTGATTTTTGCGGTTCTGTTTGCCACCTATGGAGTGCTGGGCCGCAATTATGCGGCGGGCCCGGCGCCTGCGGATTTGTTTGACCTCAATCTGGTTGCGATCAATACGGCGATGCTGCTTTTGTCGTCGATTACCTATGGTTTCGCCATGCTGCAGATGCAGCGCGATGAGAAGACTGCAACATTGTTCTGGCTCGCAATCACCGGAATGTTTGGTGCGATCTTTCTGGCCATAGAAGTTTACGAATTCAGCCATCTCATCAGAGAGGGAGCGGGACCGGGGCGTTCGGCATTCCTGTCCTCCTTCTTCACGCTGGTTGGCACCCATGGGCTGCATGTCACGTTTGGCATTATCTGGCTGATCACTTTGATGTTGCAGGTAAAGCGCCATGGGCTGATTGTCGAAAACAGACGGCGGTTGATGTGTCTCTCCATGTTCTGGCATTTTCTGGATGTGATCTGGATTGGCGTGTTTTCCTTTGTTTATCTGTTGGGAGTGCTGGGATGAGCATTGACGACAAACAGCACGGATTGGAAAAAGGCGGCCACGACCTGCATGCCTCGGCGACGGGCGAGATTCATGCCAGTTTCAGCGGCTATATGACCGGCTTTGTCCTGTCGATCATTCTGACTGCGATTCCGTTCTGGCTGGTGATGGGAGATGTCTTCGCCAGCAAGCAATTGACCGCGATGCTGGTCATGGCGATTGCCGCCGTGCAGATTGTGGTTCACATGGTGTATTTTCTGCATATGAGCCCGCGCTCGGAGGGCGGATGGACATTGATGGCGCTGATCTTCACGCTGATTATCGTGGGGATTGCCCTTGCGGGCTCGCTATGGGTCATGCATCACCTCAATGCGAATATGATGCCGGTTACCCATGACATGATGAAGAATATGCCCTGATCCTGTCGCGGCCATGCCCGGAATAGGTGTGGGTGGCGCCCAGGGTTCCAGCGGGCAAATCACCGAGACCAGTGCGTGCTGCGGGCGTTGAACTGTGCGGACCTCGTCACGACTGCGCGGGGGGCAGGTTCCGATCTGTTTGGATCAGATCGGCGCTCGTATCATCTATTTTAACGTGGATCTTTGCCTGCTTGAAGCGGCACCAGAAATCAGTCCAGTGGAAGAATGGACTGATCTCCAAGCCCCTCCCGTTTCACAGGGGTCGGCATGGGCTCTGCGCGATTGATCAAGCCAGTTGTGACCTGAAAGCAGCGTCGAGGACAAGGCTGCACGACACTTGCGTCCTCTCAAAGGCAGTCAAAGCCGCGCGTTCTTTGTGATCGCCTCAAAGCGAGGACGTCCGTGTTGCTGCGGCTTTGACGGCGTTCGCATGCTTATGCCACAGTCTGGGAAGACCTGGCTGGGCCTTGAACCGAAACTGGGCCTTGAACCCAACCAGAGCGTTGTGCCCTCTGTCCTGGGAAAACCATTTATGAATGAGGGCTTAGAGCGCCGTGCGCCGTGTCGGGCGCAAAAAGATCGCGCTAGCCGTCTAAATTATGCGAAGGGGTAAGAATATCCCGTTGCGCACGACAGCGGCTGGATCCTCGCCCGGAGGTAAAACGACATTTCAGCAAATATTAGATGTAAGTGAGGTAAATAAATAATAGCTATCGGATTATAATATAACTTAAATATAATATAATGTATCGTTCTTTCTCTTATAAAAATTACTTGTCATAAGTATAAAAATGTTTTTTCATGCTGTTGTTAGGTTTGAGATTTAAAGCGAGAAAATGGATTAAACGAACGGCTATTTTTATTTACTCGCTATTTAAGCGGTCTTCAGTATTAGGTTAAAGCGCTCTTGGAGAGACTTTGCATGGAGACGATCCTTATTCAGTTTCTCGGCGGACTGACCGGAGGCTCGGTTTCGGGCAAGATGGTCCATCTTTCGGACGCGGGCCGGGTCATCAATGCTGCGACAGGGGCGCTGGGTGGCGTCGCGGGTGGACAGTTGATCAGCCATATTCTCGGCAATACCGAGGTTGCGACGGGTTGGGATCTCGGCGCGATCATCGGCCCATTCCTGGACGGCGCGCTGGCTGGAGGGCTTGTCCAAATCGCCGCCTGCCTGGTTCTCACCCGGCTGTTGCTGCATGATTGAGACCTTGCCAATCCGCATCCTCGCTTCGCCCCTCTCTTGCCAACGGGGTCGGATAGTCTCGTCCCGCGCCGCCAGAGCAAATAGGGGGCTCGCTTTTCTTAGTCTCAGTCTTACCAGACAAGCGGTCAAGCCGCGACCGGATATAAGCGCGCCTGCGCGCCCATGTCGGTCGGACAGAACTATGAGGGATCAATGTTGAAGATCATCGCTGTCCTCTCCGGTTTTCTGCTTGTTCTGCTTCCACCGGTGGCCCGCGCTCAAGCCTGTGGCGGAGCGCGCGCGACCGATGACGCGGCTTCAAAAATGCTGCAGCGACAATTATCTGCTTTGAGATCCATTGAACGGGCGCGCGGCTGCCAGTCTGGGGACCGGAGTGGGTTTTTCAATGCCTGTCGGGAAGTCGCGCTCAAGATCAACGCGGTTCAGCAACAGCTTGGTTCGACGACAAAGACCAATTGCACGCGCCCGCGGGCGAGGGAGGCAGGCCATGTCAAACCGCAGCGCGGTCCAGAGCGGGCGCCGCAAGCGGCGACGGCAGTGAAGCAAGCATTGGTGCGATCATCAGAGCTGGCGCCGAGAAAGCGCCGTGCACCGAAAAACGCGCTGCACTATTGCGTACGTCTCTCGGATGGTTATTATTTCCCTACCCCAAATTCGCAATATGGCCAGAAGGGGGGAGCCGACACGGCACTGGCGCAATGCCGCATGATCTGTGAGACAGAGGACATAGCGGTCTATGTTTTAAACGATCACAATGATGAAAGCGCCGACATGGTATCTGTCGCCACAGGCCAATCCTATGCCGATCTTCCGGTGGCTTACAACTACCATGGCGGCGCGGCGTTCCAACGCTGCAATTGGAATGGCTATGTGGCCAAGGTGCGCGCCCATCTCCTCCTGCGCCAGCAGTCGAAGCAGCTTGCCAAGCGCGATATACCGCTGCCGGACAAGCGTCCCGAAATAAACAGCGCAGCAACCGATACGCGCGTCTATTCTGATGACAAGCCGATGCCCACGCGCGTTCCGCGCAGCGTTGGCCCGAGCTTTATTCCGGATGCATCCGGTGACAGGATCGGGCGCTTTCCGGTCTCTCACGAAGAGACCGGGTTGTGATCCGGGCAAAAATCGTCTGAATGCTCTCAGCATAACCCAAGCATTGGCTGCGTTAGGCTTTTAAAGAAATCCACCCGGTGCAGGCGGGGGTGGGTTTTGCCGGTCAGGGTCAGGGATGACGGCTGCCATGCCCACCGATCGTCTTTCACGCATGCTTCGTCATCGGTCGGCCTGAAAAGACGTTTCGGGCCGACCGATGTGCATTGCTCGGAATCAGATTCGCAATAACCCGGCCAATGACATCCCTGGTCGGAACCAGGGACGTTGCGCAAAATCGCTCGACAGAGTCGATTCTGCTACACAACAAACAGCTAGCACACTGCTCCGGGACTGCGTAACTCCAGCAAAGAGGGGATATATGAGCGGTTTTTGATCAAGGCAAAGAGATTGCCCTTGGACGCAGGCGCCGTTTGCCCAGACAATCACAAGGCGCGCAATCCCCATGCCTGCAATCCCCATGCCCGTAATCACAATGCTCGCAATCATAATTCCAGAAATCAGGGGCGCGCACAGCTTCCGCAGCATACTGCGCGCTCTCTAAAGCTGTGGTCACTATTACTAGCAGTTTAACCTTTTCGCTGAATATGCGTTAATCGGTCGATGCTTCAACAGATCCGCGATCTGTCGGGACATCTTCATCCAGACCATCGGCAATCCAGAGAGAAGGAGTGATGACATGGAAATATTCACGACCGTGTTTTTGTCGGCACCACGCATCGGGCCGGCGCGCAGTGCGCGCAAGGCGGATGGAACCGTTGATGCGGGCTATGTTTTCTACGAATAGCCTCTGCGCCAGTCAGGGCCGCTCCATGCGGCTCTGCAGCAGTGGAGATCCCGATGATTTCACTATCGATTGTGTCGGATATAGCCGCGACGGGCTGGGTCGAAACCCAGGCTGGCTGGCACTGTGGGCCGAACCGTATCAGCCTCATCGATAATCGCTGTCTCAAGCGGGCGATGCTTGTCGCCGAAGACGGATTGATCTTCATCGTGGCCGAACAATCGGTTGTGCTTCCCTCCCTGTCCGCCTTGACGCGCCAGCAAGTGCTGTCGGCCTTTGCGCAAAATGGCACTGGCGATGGTCTGCTGATTTATATTTCGGACAATCGGCGGGTGACACTGGTGCGAACGGCCCATGCCACAATACCGCTTTATGTTTCCGCAGAGGCCGATCGGCTCAATGTCGGTTGGGATTATAATGCCGTTGTTGCGGCGCGTGGTGCGGTGGTGCTGTCGAGAAGCGAACTGCGTTGCTTCATCCTTTATGGTCCACAACTTGCGCAGGAGACCATTGTTATCGGCGTGAAGCAGGTGTTCGCCGGCCAGGCCGCCAGCTGGCGGATGGGTCAGCCACAGATTGACATTGAACCCATGGTCGAATGCCAGAGTCTGGAACAATCGGTTCTGAGCCCGGGGGCGCATGTCACTGCGGTTTTTTTGGATCTGATCAATCTGAGTTGTCGCGCATTGTTGCAGCATGCGGCGCGGCCCGCGCTCGAACTCAGCGGCGGTATGGATTCCTCCTGTGTGGCCGTTGCCCTGAAGGCGGCAGACATGTCGTTTCTTTCCTATGCGTTGCTGCATGACGGCAATGCCGGACATCAACAGAAAATCAGGCGCGAGGAATTGCTATCGCAACTCGATTGCACGGATCGCTGCATCTCCTCGCGCGTCTGTAAACCCTTTACCCGGCTGCAACAACACTGTGTCGAGGGGGTCGATTGCATCTCTGTTTATGACGATTTGTACTGGGACGGGATTCTGGATTGTCTGAATGCGATGCCCGGTGATAGGCCGGATCTGGTGATCACCGGGATTGGGGGGGATGAGCTGACGATCACCGAATTATCCGATGCCACAATGACCATCTCCGCACGATCCACAGAGGCTCTCGAAGCGCTGTTTTTTCATCAGGTGATCCCCACGCGCCGTCTGCCGGCGACTGGCGTCAGCCAAAGCGCTTTATCGGCGGCTTTTGTGCGCGCGCCGCTTTTTCTCCGGCAAGGTATATGGCCGAAAAACCCGTTCATCGATCCGCGATTGGCGCAGTTCGCACAGATGCTTCCGCTGGAGTTGAAGCAGAACCGCCTGCTCAACCGGCTCACTTTAGCCCGCAGCGGATTGAGTGATCACTTCATTCTTCCACGCTTCAAAGAGAATTTCAAACGGGTGTTCATGGATGATCTGATGGATTTCCGGGGCGACATTTATTGGAGTGAGAGTGTGCTTCATACCCAGATGATCGCCAATGCGGCGGTGCTCTCCAACGAGATCAGAGATTTGCAGGACAGTGGCCATACTGGCCTTTCCAACTATATTCTTATCAATGCGGTGAGGGCGGAGTTCGTGGTCCGGCATTATTGCCGTCACTGGTCCGCATGTTTTGCCGACTAGGCGGCAATGGTTAAAACACCAGCAGCCTTTGTCACTGTCAGACGAGCCAGCCAGCGAGCGCCGCTCGCCTCGCAAACCATGCCACGGCAGCCTCATTTGATTGAGCAAGCCGAGTGCAAGCCATTATTTCAGGAAGCCGTCAGCATCGAAGTCTTCCCAACCGCGCAATTGTGGCGTCTGCTTTGAAGCCGGTGCCTTTTCACCGGAACCGGTTTTTTTGGCGAGGACGCGTGTGTGTTTGGCCTTTGCTGCCGCACGTCTGCGGTTTTCAGCGGCGGTTTCCCGGTCTTGCACGCGCCACAGGTCGGGTGCACCTCGATCGAGAACATCCTCGACGAAGCGGGGCTCATAGACGTGAAAGCTGATTTTTTTGGCCCGCCCGCGCAGTTTTACCGTCCTGAGCCCGGCGCTCACCAGGCGACCATCCTTCAGCCATCGATGCCTTTCGCTTGCTGAGATGGACAGAATATCCTCGATCTCGCGTGGAATGATCGGCAGGCTGCGAATATCCTCCAAGCTTTGTTGAATGGTTTGGATCGCTGCCGCTGACAGGCTGTCTGGGGTGACCGGCATGCAGAAGCAAAGGGTGCCGCCGTCAAGCTCGATCGATTTGCGCTGGCTGAGCACAAGCTTCGCCCGTATGTGCTGCAAGATGCCCTTGGCACGCACGGCGGAACCCAGCGTCGCCTCGACGGGCAAGGTCCAGCTCTTGATCTTTTGCGCGCCATTGCATTTTTTAGACTTGGTCATGGTTAGAATAGATGGAAAGCGCAGACCCGAAAGTCAATCATCCGCGCGGGGATGGCTCAGCACCAAACGGAAACCATGGCTGCCGGCCTGCAACCGACGGGTGATTTTGGGCGATTACAACATGTCATTATAGGGCTTTTTTGTCTCCCCTACGGATTTCGCCAGCTCGGAAAAGGTGGTTGGCGCTGCGTTGTCACAGCTGTTGGCCACCAGCAGAATACGAATTGGAAAACACACGGCATCGCGCTGGGCGGGGGTGAGGTCTTCGACAAAGCGATCATCGCTGCGCGCGGTCACTTCAGCGGTTTGCAGCGCGCTTTCGATTTCGGTTCGTGACAGCAATCCCTTTTCAACCAGGGCGCGGTTGAGAGCGGCGATCGCCAGACAGAGGCCTTCAATTTGCAGATTGGCAACGTTCATGGTGGTCTCCTCCCAGGATGCAAGCATAACGCAATGACAGGCTGTTTTGATCCAGGCTGCAGCCCTCGCTCATTTAAGAGTGATAGATTGCTCACATAAGCGCCGGGGTTTGAACCGCGATGCGCGGCAGGGTGCATGCTGCGGGACTTTGGCGCCCGCGCAACCGGGTTTAAGGTCAGTTGCGGGCTTTTATTAAGGCTTCGATCTCAATCATCACCGGGGCATGATCGCTGGCATGGTTCCAGCCGCGCGGGGCGCGTCTGACTTCAGCCGATCGGAGAGCTTGGGCGAGGGTGGGATCGACGAGGATATGGTCGATCCGCAGTCCGGCATTGCGTTCGAATGCATTGCGCCAATATTTCCAGAAGCTGTAGAGCGTCTGCGCAGGATGCAGATGGCGGAGCGCATCGGTCCAGCCCTGGGCGAGGAGATCGGCATAAGCCTTGCGAACTTCTGGGCGAAACAGGGCGTCGCCGCGCCAACGCTCAGGCGCGTAGACATCGCGGTCGGTCGGAATGGTGTTGAAATCGCCAAGCAGAACCGCTGGAACGGCCAGAGCCAAAAGCTGCTCGGCATGGGCGTTGAAACGGCGATACCAGTCAAGCTTATAGTCAAAGTTGCGGCTGGGGACGGGATTGCCATTGGGGAGGTAGAGACAACCGACCAGGATACCGGCTACTGCCGCCTCGATATAGCGGCTATGTGGATCTGGGGTTAAACCGGGCAGCCCGATCTGCGTCAAGACAGGTGTGGTGCCGCGCGCGAGGATTGCCACACCGTTGAAGCCCTTTTCCCCGTGCCACACAGCCCCATAACCGACACGTTCGAGTTTTTCGAAAGGGAATTTCTCATTGGCCGTCTTGAGTTCCTGAAGACCAACAATATCAGGGCGGTCTTTCTCGAGCCAGCGCATCAAGCCTTCAAGCCGACCATTCACGCCATTGACATTGTAGGTTGCAATCTTCAAGGGGCCCCCACAGATGGTTGAACGGCGATGCCATGACAACTCTGACGGCTTTCGAAGGTTCCCAAACAACCCGCCGTTCGGGGTTAGGTTAAGCTGACGGTTTTCCTGAATGACACGTGTGTCGCTTGCTGTTTTATGGCGCGCGCAGTTTGCGCAGCAAGATATAGGCGGAGAGGAAAAAGCAGGCTGTGTTGGTGAGAATGATTGGCCATTCCATGCGCAGAAAGCCGAATGTTGTCCACAATGCGAAGCCGATAACTGTCACCGTGTACATGCGCGTCGAAATGGCTTCGGTGTCGGCGGTCCGGATGACCTTGATCACCTGGGGAATGAAACTGGTCACCGAGCATATCGAAGCCAGGTAACCAATGATCAGGGCAATATCCATGCTTGCTCAATCAAGGTTTTAGCTGTGGCCAGGGGCCTTTGAAATTATGTCTTGAGAGCCCAACTGCCAACGAGCCACAGTGTTCCCGGCCACTGCTTGCAAGAAGGCGGCGGATTGGTGGCGCTCAACACTGATATTGCAAAGCCAGACGCGGGCGACCGGTTGCGACCGATCGGAAACCTGCGGAACAATCGAGCTATTCTGCGGTTAGAAAGCAGAGGTGAAGCATGACAAGAGATATTTCCCCAGACAAAAGCGCCGGGGCGCGGTTGCGCGGCGCCATTCAGCGGGGTGAAAGCGGCGACAAGGTGCCTGGCGTTGACCCTGCGGCTGCGCCTTATGAAACCGATGCGGAAGCGGGCGGCACGTCACAGCCCGCGGATCGCGATCTGACGCCGCAATCGATGCAGCCGCATGACAGCAATGCGTCCAGTCATGGCTCTTCGCTGCGCGCCTGGCGGGGAAAAGCCACGAAAACCCCCTCGGGGGAGGCGCTGCTGCGGGAGGGACCCGCCTTTCTGATCTGGTGGTTGATGATTGCAGCGGGGATCATTGGATATTTGCTGGTTTCATGGATGTGGCAATGAGTGTGAAATCGGATAAGCAGGGTGACACAAGAGGCAAGGCTCCGCGGTTGTTTCGTTACATTCCGCGCTTGGTGCTGCTGCTGCTGGCCGTTTTGATCGTGATTTTTCTGGCCTGGTCATTCCTTGGCGGAGCATCGGTCTCCTCAACACGCTTCATCCAATCAAAACCCGGCGCCGCTGCCCCATCCCGGCCTGTCGAGCAAGCGCCAGGTCATAATGGCAGCCAACAGACAGGAACGGCGGGTGATCAGCCGGCAGCATCCGCACTGAGCCGATAATGCCAATTTTGCGGTGCGTGGATCAGATCAGTTCTCGGCCGTTCCGCCCCATCTGTTTTTGAGGATCGCCGGCAAATGCAGTTGGATGATGTAGACCATCAGCGACACTGCCCAGCCAAACATCAATATTCCACTGGCGGCAGTCATTGGTCCAAACAGCCGCGTTTTCAGGATTTCGGCAGATCCGCCAGGGCCGAGCGTTGTGTAGTTCAACATGGCTGTGTAAAACGCATCGCTGAATCTGCCGGCAAATCCCATCTGATAATAGGTCAAAGCCCAGATGCTGACGCTCAGGCAGACGCAGAGAAACAGCACCAGATAAAGCACGATCAGGGAGATCACCAGGAACAAAACCCGCCGTTCGTTCATCCGGGTGCCGATGAGATGAACGAAGTAATAAATCAAAAGTGTCGATAGCAGATGCACGATCATGACCATCAATCCGACCGCTGATCCTATGATGAAATCTGACAACATCGACGTCCTCCCGCATTTTATGTCTTGGTGTTGCTCCCTCCATAGGCGAGAGAGATTAATCCTCTCTTGATGCGATGAGGTGCTTGCACCTTGTTTTTGCGGGATGCGTTGCGTTCCCTGCGCCGATTTGACTGGGATTTGACCGGATATTGAACATGAAATGAAACAGCGGCGCCCGTGCAGGCTTGCGCAATCGACTGTTGTGAAACGCCAGTCGCCGCGGCGCCATTGCGCCGGGTGAACTGGGCGCAACCCGCGTTAAACGGGTCTTTGTTCGGCAAAAGCGTGCAGGGCATGCCGACCGGCTTGCGGCCAGCCTCTGGCTTTTGCTTACAGGCTAAGGTGGGAGAGGTGCTGCGCTGATGCTTTGCCTAAGATCGGCGCCGTGGTTTGACCACATGGTGCAGGGCCACGCTCAGCGTCGCTCAACAAAGGCTGGTTGCACCGCTAAGGCGTCGAGTTCGGACAACGCGTCTTGAGGCAGTTCAATCTGGGGGGCTGTGAGATTTTCGCGCAGATGCAGTCGTGAGCCGGTGCCGGGGATCAGCAGGATATTGGGCGAACGCCTGAGCAGCCAGGAGAGGGCCACTTGCGTGGGCGTCGCCGAAAGTTTTTCCGCGACCGTGCTGAGTGCAGAGGACTGGATGGGTGAAAAGCCGCCGAGCGGAAAGAAGGGAACATAGGGGATCTGCTCTGCGGCAAGCTTGTCAATCAAGCCGTCATCCGCGCGATGAACCAGATTATACTGGTTCTGCACGCAGGCGATTTCGGTCAATGCCCTGGAGTCCTCGACTTGTTTTGCCGTCACGTTCGACAGGCCGATATTTCGGATCAGTCCCTGGCGCTTCAGATCCACGAGAACGCTGAGCGGTTCCTCCAATGCGCCTTCTGCGGGTCCATGGACATCGAACATGGCGCGCAGATTGACGACATCGAGAACATCCAGGCCAAGATTGCGCAGATTGTCATGGACCGCCTGTGTGAGTTCGGCGCGTGAGAAAGCCGGATTCCAGGACGCATCCGCACCGCGTGTGGCCCCGACCTTGGTGACGATCACCACCGGATCGGCATAGGGATGCAAGGCTTCCCGGATGATCTGGTTGGTGACATGCGGACCATAGAAATCACTGGTGTCGATATGATTGACGCCGCTCTCGACCGCTTCACGCAGCACGGCAATGGCTTCGGCACGATCGCGCGGTGGCCCGAAAACGCCCTTTCCTGCAAGCTGCATGGCGCCGTAGCCCATTCGCGAGACTGGGTGTCCACCCAGCGCGTAGGTGGCGGCAATCGGGGTGTCTGGCATGGTTTTGTCTCCTGTTGCTTGGTTGAGCCTAAGCCGCAGACTTTGAACCAACAATCCGCTAATATCTGGACGGGTTGTCCGCCCTGGCGGACAATGCGCAGGGCGATCAGGAGAGATGCATGCGGGAAATGGCGGATGTCGAGGCCTTTTTACTGGTGGCACGGGCGCGTGGTTTCCGCGAGGCCTCGCGGATCAGCGGACGCAGTTCCTCTTCGCTCAGTGATGCGGTTAAACGTCTGGAGGGGGACCTTGGCCTGCGCCTTCTTAACCGCACCACCCGCAGTGTGTTGCCCACCGAGGCTGGACGAAGCTTGATTGAGCGGCTGGGTCCGGCTTTTGCCGAGATCGGCTCAGCGCTTGACCAGGCGACAAGTCATCGCGATCGTGCAGCTGGATCTTTGAAGCTCAATGTTCCAGCCAGTGCAGCCCGGCTTGTGCTGCCGCATATCGTGCCGGCGTTTCTTGTAGCCTATCCCGATATCCGTCTGGAGATTATCACGGATGAGAACTTTGTCGACATCATCGAAACTGGGTGCGACGCGGGTATTCGCTATGATGAGCGGCTGGAGCAGGACATGATTGCGGTGCCTATCGGCCCGCGTGAGCAGCGCTTTGCGCTTGCGGCTTCGCCGACCTATCTGGCCGCGCGGGGCACCCCGAAAGCACCGCAGGATCTGCTTGTGCATGATTGCATTCGCGGTCGTTTTGCGGGTCGCGCGATCCCGGCCTGGGAATTTGAACGCAATGGGCATGTGGTGCTCATTGAGCCCACGGGCCGCCTTATTGTGCAGTCCGGTGGGGCCACCGATCTGGGGATCGAGGCGGCGAAGGCCGGGCTCGGAATCCTGTATCTGTTTGAAGACTGGCTAAGGCCGGATTTTCAAAGCGGCGCGCTTTCACCGATCATGGAGGACTGGTGGTTGCGCTTTTCGGGTCCTTTTCTCTACTATCCGGGGCGGCGTCTGGTGCCCTCGCCGCTGCGCGCCTTCATTGACTTCGTGCGGGCATTGCCCCAAGCGGGGTCAGCAAAGGATCACCGGCGACAGACAGACGGGTGAAATGCCGCTGATGACCGGATAAGACGGACTGAAAGCCAGGGTCCGCCGATGCCGCAGGGTGGTTATAACAACGAGCCTTGCTGGGGTTCGAGGTTTGCGGGCGCGGGCCTTTCGCCGCGTCTGATCAGTTCCGTTCTGGCGCTAAAGCGGATATCACCATCGCGGTCCTGAAGAAATGCGTTGAGGGTTTGCGCGCTTATCCGGTCCCAGCCCTTGCCACGATCAGGGCCGCTTGGAACGCGCGGCAGGAGCCCAGGTTCCGCACTCCATGCAAGCAGTTGGTTCAGCGATGCGGTATTCAGCATGTCGCGCAGATGATGGGCGGTCACATAGGCATCGGGCAGGGCACGATGAGCGGGCAGGCCGAGCTCGTGCACCAGCCCTTTCGGCATCCGTTGATAGCGCAGCATCTGATTGGAAAACCGCGGCAGTTCCGGCCACAGCCGGAGCGCGCATTTCCAGGTGCAGATGAAGGGAAGGCCGCCGGTCAGCTGCGGCGTGCAGTAGCGCTGTTCGAAAGCGGCGCGATGGGCCGCGAGAGCACCGACAGCTGCATTGCGCAGGATCTGTGGCGCGATGTCTTTCCAGTGCGGCGCATCGGCGACCTGCGCATCCACAATATGATGGATGGCCATTGTTTCGGCAGAGATAGCGCGGCCGGGATTGACGAAACGAGCGCCGCGTTGTTCCGTCAACGCCCAGCGACCATCGGCGTTTCGCGCCACATCCTGCCAACCGATCTCGCAGACATCGGTGCGACCGTTGCCGGCAGTCTCCAGATCAATGACTCGAATGCGCTCTGATGCGTGCGGCGTGCCTGTTTCTCTGTTGCCTGTCATAACTCAAACCCGAGCTGAGATTGCCGGTCTTCAAAGCTGTCGCTGACGAGCGAGGACAGTGTGACACCGAGCAGTCTTACTGCGCGCCGGAACGGATAGACGCTGGCGAGCAGCGCGGTGGCGGTTTCCAGGATTTCCTGAGCGCTGGCGAAGGGGCGCGTTGCCGTCCTGCTGCGTGTTGCTTGTGTGAAATCGGAATATTTGATTTTCACGGTGATGGTCTTGCCGCTGATGCCTTTCGCCTGGCAAGCGTGCCAGACCTTTTCGGTCAACGGCTTGAGCAGGTCTGTGGCAGGACCCAGACCCTCCACATCCTGTGAAAAAGTATCTTCGGCGCCGAGCGATTTCCGCGGCCGATCGGGACGGACCGGGCGCGCATCATATCCGCGTGCTATTCCATAAAAATAGTCTCCTGATTTCCCAAAATGCTGGGTCAGGAACTGCAAGGACTGCGCCTTGAGGTCGGCACCGGTTCGGATTCCGAGCCGCGCCATCTTTTCGGCGGTTGCCGGTCCGACGCCGTAAAATTTGTTAACGGCCAGGCTCGCGACGAAGCCCGGTCCCTGCTGCGGCGGGATCACCGCCTGACCATTGGGCTTGTTGAGGTCAGACGCCATCTTCGCCAGAAACTTGTTGTAGGAGATGCCGGCCGAGGCATTCAGGCCGGTCACGTGCTTGATCCTGGCACGGATTTCGGCGGCGATCTGGGTTGCGATCGGTATATGTTTCAGGTTTTCGGTCACGTCGAGATAGGCTTCGTCCAGCGACAAAGGCTCGATCAACGGCGTGTATTCAGCGAAGATTTCCCGGATTTGCTGCGAGACCGCGCGATAGACCTCGAAACGCGGTTTCACGAAGATCAGCTCCGGACATTTGCGCGCCGCAGTCACAGAGGGCATGGCGGAATGAACGCCGAAGACCCGTGCTTCATAGCTGGCGGCAGCCACGACACCGCGGGCGGCGGCGCCACCGACTGCGAGCGGTTTGCCGCGCAGGTGAGGATTGTCGCGTTGTTCGACCGATGCATAAAAGGCATCCATGTCCACATGGATGATTTTTCGCAGGGCTGTGGGGTCGATAACATGCATGAAAAGCCAGATCGTGTCGCGTCGAACAAAGAAGGAACATAGCAGAGATCCCGCGATGATCCAAGCACTTTGCAAGGCGCAGGCGGGCCGCTCGGGCGGCATGTGGCATCAATTCTCAGGCATGCCATCAAACTGGCGTTACCGCCGGTGCCGAAAAAGCGGGAACAGCAAGCCGGCACCGCGCTGGTCCATTGGTTGACAGAGCGCAAATGCGCCACTGGTTGTGCGCGGCACGCAAATATCCTAGATCCTATCCTATGAAAATTTTCGCATCCGCTGACCAAGAGTTCGACGCGCGGCAGTGGTGCCGTATTGCTGTGTTGTGGGCGGCATGCTGACTGTAGCGATAGCGCTGTTTGCAATGATGCTCTGTGGACCCTTTGCCTATCTGGCGGTGAAGTTGCCGATGCCTAAGCCCTATAAGCTGCTCTATCTTGGGGTGATCGGCTGCGTCGCCGCTGTGACCATGCTGCTGGGGCGCCAGCTAGGTTGCTGCTGACTATGGATTGCGCTGTCTCAGCGCCGTGCGGTGCTTGTGATCAGGCAGGATCGGGCCCGTCGGACCGCGCAGCCATCGCGTCCGCGGCAGGCTGTCATGTCGGGGCTATATCCATTTAGGCGCGGCGCGGTAGATTCCTGCAGTAAAGCGACAGGACGATCAGGCTCACCCCCAGCCATTGGAAGACGTGAGAGACATCCTGAACCATCAAGACAAGGGTGAAGACGGCGGTCGGCAGGATTTGTGACATTTCGCGATAGCTATTGTAGATGGGCACCATTTGCATCCGGTCGCGTTGTCTGACCGAACGCAGGAACGGCGCGTTGCCCGCGCTATCAATCCCGCTGGCTGTCAGAGCGGCTGCCATCAGGGCGATCATCGCCCATGGCAATGACCATGCTGCGATCAGGCCGGTGGCGACGGTGGCAATGCCGCAGGCTGCATAGGCGATGGTCAGATGGCGGCGCAGACCGATGCTGCGCATCCACAGGCCCCAGAGAGGGCTCAGCAGCAAAAACCCTGAAGCGATGCTGGTGATCGCACCGCTATAGCTGGCGTCGTAGTCTGCTGCGATCACAAGGATGGGCGTATAGACAAAGAACACCTGCCACCAAGCCGCCCGTCCGATTGCCAGGACCCAGGCGAGACGCAGGCGTGGCTGTCGCAAAAACTGTCTGATTGCGCGTTCGGGTCTTTGTGCTTGCCGGCTTGCGGGCAAGGTTTCGCGGACATTGTCGACCAGAACGACCAGCACCGCAGGTGCGAGAACGGCACAGGCGGCGCTGATGAGAAAGGGAGACCATGGCAAGCCATGGCGCAGCAGCGTCATGCCGATGATGGGGCCGCTGCCATAGGCAATGCCTGCCATCAGCATGCGCCGTGGTTCGAAGCGCGCCAGATCGCGTCTTGGTATCATGTGCAGAGCGTAGATATTACAGACAGTTTCAAACAGCTGCACCATCAGCAGATAGGCCGAAAGGCCTGCGAGGATGGAGAGACTGTCGGACCGCAGGAACAGCAGTGCCGACAACACACCCATTGCGCTGGCAACAAGCGTCAGACGCCATGGGCCGATGGCCTTGAGGACCGCCGGCAGCAACAGGCTGGCCAACAGCCCGGCCAGGCTGGCGATAAAATAGATGCCACTGACCAGGCTGGCATTGTCGAAATGACGGAAGGCCAGGGTTGGAATGACCACGATCACCATCGTGCGCGCCAAAACGGCGACCGCATAAAAAAGGGGGATTCCCCAGGCCGCAGAGGCGTTCAGGGCGGACGGACGCTCAGGCGGTTGTGGTGGCATTGGCAAAGGATCTGTTGGCGTCTTCCACACAGAGTTCAGCTGCGGCCAAATCTTCAAGCGCGCAGCCGACCGATTTGAACACCGTGATCTGCGTGGTGCTGGTTCGTCCCGGATGCGCTTTGCTGACAAGTTCAAAAAGGCTGGCTTGGATATCGTCGGGTTTGATCGCCCCACGCCGGATTGCCTGGACGATTTCGCCGGCTTCCTGGCAGGCACCGGTGCGCGTGTCGACAAACAGCGTTGCCCTTTGCAGGGCTTCATCATCGGTTTCCGCCATCAGCGGGGTGAAGGCGCCGACCAGATCGAGATGGGTGCCTGGTTTCAGCCAGGCCCCTTTGATCAGCGGTGTGCAGGACAGGGTGCAGCAGGTAATGAGATCGGCGGCGCGGGCCTCTTTCTCCAGATCGCCGGCGGCGCGCGCCGGCAGGCCCTGTGCGACAAGATGATCGGCGACGGCGCGGGCTTTTTCCCGGTTCCTGCCCCAGACAGCAATATCCTCGAAATTGCGGATTGTGGCATGGGCCAAGGCAAGATTGCCGCTGAGCCGGCCGGTTCCGACCAAAAGCAGGCGCCGTACATCTTTGCGTGACAGATAAAGGGATGCCAGTGCCGATGCTGCGGCGGTGCGCCTTGCGGTTAATTCCCCTGCCTCCAGCAGGGCAATCAGCGCACCGTTTTTTGCACTGAACAACAGATATTGCGCCGCGATGCTCGGCGCGCCACGCGCCGCATTGCCAGGAAACACCGTGACCGTTTTAAGGCCGATATGGTGGCCTTGGTTCCAGGCGGGCATCAACAGCAATGTGGCGTTCGGCTCACCCGCAACGCCGATATCGTAATGCATTCGCGGCGGGCTTTCGCCCCCGCGTTTAAAGGCTGTGGCCAAGGCATTAACAAGCGTCGCCCAGTCAAGCCGTGCGGCCACATCGGCATCGCTGTAGCGGCGCACGGGTTCAGACATTGTCCGGGTCCTTTAGCCGGAAGGTGGGCAAAGGATAACGGGCCGCCTCGGCGCGCGGCAGGGTTTCAACCGCCCGTCCGGTTTGGACCTTATCGGGATCGGCGCAAAGGATGCGCGCCAGCATGGTTGCGCCTTCCTCGAGTTCGACTTCCGCCAGGATGATCGGCACTTCCGCATTGAATGCGGGATGGTTGGGGCGTCGCACGAGTGCATAAGACAGGATGCGGCCCTGGCCACTTGCGGTGATGGACACCAGTGACGCGGAACCGGTATAGGGGCAGATGGGCCTTGGATAAAAGAACGGCTTGCCGCCCACAGCAGCAACTTGCAGCAGGATTTCAGCGCGGTCTCGCCAGGCTGTCAGGAAGGCGGCATTGTCGTCATCCGCTGCAGGAACCGGGTAATCATAGACAGGGGTCATCGGCTTGTCTCCAATATGATGCTGCTTGCGGAAAGGCCATGGCCATATCCGACCATGCCATAACCTGCGACCAGTCCGCGTGTGGCGTTTTCCACCTGACGCCCCCCGGCTTCACCGCGCAACTGGCGCACGGCCTCCGTGACGCTCAACAGCCCTCCGGCAATGCCGGCCTGGCCGCAGGACAGCTGTCCGCCTCCGGTATTGAGCGGCACCGACCCTTTGAAATGGAAGCTGTTGTCGGCAAGGAACTTGCTGACCTCGCCCTTGGCACAGAAGCCGAGGTCTTCGAACTGAATGGCAACCATGATCGGGTAGTCGTCATAGAGCTGCACGAAATCCATGTCGCCGGGGCCATAACCCGCATCCGCATAGAGTTTGCCGGCGAAGGTTTCCCAACCGCCTCGCAAGGGTGCGATTTCCATCTTTGGATGATTATGGCGTTCATAGCCGCTGACCACACGCACGCCTTTGCCGGGGGATGCGCGATCGAGTGTGGTGACAACCACCGCTTCCGCGCCGGCGCAGGGCAAGACACAGTCATAAAGCCGGAGCGGGTCGGCGATCATGCGGGCATTGATATAATCGTCAATGGTCATGGGGCCACGCAGCAGCGCCGCTTCATTGTATTGCGCGCTCTTGCGCTGGTCGACGGCTATGCGGCCAAGATCCTCAATACGGGTACCATAGGTTTCCATATGTTTGCGCTGGATGATGGCAAACAGGCCATTGGCGCCGCCAAAGCCCAGCGGCGTGCCATAATTGCGCAGACCGCGACTGAAATTATCCATCAGTTTGAAATGGCCGCCGACGTCATAATTATCGCCTGCAAGACACAGAACGGTGGTCGCTTGCCCGGTTTCGATGGCGTGGACGGCATTGATGATACTGGCGACGGGGCCGGCGCTGCCTGCTGTGCCCAGATAAGCCCAGCTGAGCGACAGACCAAACTGCTCGCCCGTGGTCACGGTATTATCGGGCGGCAGCTCGAAGGAGCTGATTGCCAGCCCGTCAATATCTGCAAATTGCAGCCCAGCACATTCAACGGCACAACGTCCCGCTTCGGAGAGAAAGGAAAACAGCGAACGGCTTGTCTTTTTCTCATACGCGGTCGCACCATAGCCGATGATGCCAATCTGACTGTCACGTTTCATCTCATCCTCACATGATGTTTTGCGCGCGCAATGCGTCGATTTCGCTGCTGCTCATACCGAGCAGATTGCCGAAGATTTGTTGGTTGGCGTCGCCGGGATTTTGTCCGGTCCAGCGAATGCGCCCCGGAGTATCGGAGAGCTTGGGCGTTGGCGCGGGCATCCGGATGGGACCGAGTTCTTTGTCGATGATCGTCTCAATGGCTTTTCGGGCGGCGATATGCGGTTCGGCAAACACATCCTCGATCGAATTGATCTTGCCGGCCACAACCCGGAATTCCTGCAGTTTGGCGAGAGCAGCCTGGGTGGTTTGGGTTTTCATCCAGGCGGCAACTTCCCGATCGACGAGATCGCGGTGTTCAACGCGCAGGGCCATGGTGCGAAAGCGCGGATCGCTGATCAGGTCGTTGCGTTGCATGGCGTTGGCGAGTCCTTCATAAATGCTTTGCGATCCGCAGCTGATGGCGATCGCCCCGCCATCGGCGGTGGCATAGACATTGCGCGGAACATCTTCCTCCATCTGGTTTCCCAGCAGCGGTTTGCCGCGCCCCGTCTGGTCGTAACGCACGACCAGTGACTCAATGATGCGCAGAATGGGTTCATAGAGCGCAACGTCGATGATCTGGCCGCTGCCGGTCCTGGAGCGGTTGTGCAAGGCTGCCAGGGCGCCGAACGCGCCGAACACGCCGGCGAGGTAATCGCCCATCGGGAAAGCGGACACCATTGGTCCCTTTTCGGGATAGCCGGTGAAGGAAGAAAGGCCGGAGAAGGCTTCGGCAATGGTTGCATAGCCGCCCTCGCGCGCCTTGGGACCCGTCTGCCCCCAGCCACTGACCCGCACCCAGATGATATGTGGAAACTGTTCGCGCAGTGTGAGCGGAGACAGGCCCCAACGTTCCAGGGTGCCGGGCCGGAAATTTTCGATCACAATATCGCTGCCACCGATCAGTTTCTCGGCGATGTCCCGGGCCTCTGGCCGGGAGATGTCGAGGGTCACCGCGTGCTTGTTGCGCGCCATGGTTTTCCACCACAGTGGAACCTCCTGCTTGTGGGGTGGCCACTCGCGGAGGGCGTCCGGCTTGCCGGGTTTTTCAACCTTGATGACCTGCGCACCAAAATCGCCCAGCAGCGAGCCGACAAATGGCCCCGCCAGCATCGATCCCAATTCGAGAACGCGGATATCCCCCAGCGCTGAAGCATCTTCAGCGTTTCCTGAACCAAATGACATTTCGAGTTTCCCTTTTACACTCTTATTTTTGCGAGGCTGCGACCCGGTCGAGACCGACGAACACGTCCAGGATGATGACGGCAATGATCGCCACATAAATTGTTGTTGCCGAGACGGCGGCCAACATTGGATCAACGGCATATTGCACGTAATTGAACAGCTTGACCGGGATCGGCATCACCTCGGCTGTGGCATTGAAGATCGACAATTCGACATTGATCCAGGAGATGATGAAGGCGAACAGAGCGCCGGCAACCACGCCTGGCTTGATGATTGGCAAGGTGATTAGAAAGAAGGTCGAGACGGAAGTCCCGCCAAGATCATGGCTGGCCTCTTCAAGTGAGCGGTCGAACCGTTGAAGCGATGCAAGCACCGTGCGCAGGACATAGGGGACGACGATCACGGTATGACCGATGACGAGTGCGAAGAAGCTGCGGGCGAAGCCAAGTGCATTGGCATATTGCAGCAGCGCCGCACCGATGACGATTGTCGGCAGAATAAGCGGTGCGATGAACACGGTGCTGATGATGCGTTTGCCGCGGATCTCGCTGCGCGAAACGACCAGAGCCGCCAGAATACCGATGCTGATCGCCAGCACGGTGGCAAGGGCCGCGATGGCAACACTCGTCCAGATCGATTCAAGATAGGAGGTATCCCTGAGAAATTCGCCATACCATTTGAAGGTAAAACCGACGGGCGGGAAGGCGAGAAACTGGGTTTCGGTGAACGAGGTGGCGATGATGATCACCAGCGGCAGGGTCAGGAAGACAAGGCCTGCCCAGGCCATGAGGATGACCGCGCAGCGTGCAATGCGATCGGTGATATTCATGTGCGCCCCGCTTTTTTGGCGCTGCCCCGTTCGATGAACAGCAGGTAGAGTGCGATGAGGATTAAGGTGACGACGAGCAGGGAGACTGCCAGCGCGGCCCCGAAATTGAAGTTGAACAGCGATGCGTAATTGTCGAAGATCGGCATGGCGGCGACAATCACCCGTCCGCCGCTCATGATTGCCGGCACCACATAGGCACTGACGGCGAGTGTGAAGACAATCAGCGACCCGGCGATGACGCCCGGCAGGCTGAGCGGCAGCGTGATATGGAAGAAGGTGGCCAGCCGGCTGCTGCCCAGATCAAGCGAGGCTTCGACCAGGGACCGGTCAATGGTCTGGAGGATGGCTGCGATGGTCAGCACCATGAAGGGCACCAGGATATAGGCGAGACCGATAATCACCGCCGTTTCGGTGAACAGGATGCCGATGGGTCTGTCCGCAAGGCCGAGGCCGGTCAGCGCCTGATTGACCAGGCCTTGTCGTCCGAGCAGGATCAGCCAACCGAAGGAGCGAACAATATTGCTGGTGAATAGCGGCATGATGACGAGAACATAGCAAAAGCGCCGCAGATTACGTGATTTCACAATGTTCACGATGTAGTAGGCGATCGGATAAGCGATGAAGAAAGACAGGATCGTGGCGATCAGCGACAGTTTGAATGTGGTGTAGAAAATGCCGAGATAATAGCCATCTGCGACGATCTTCTGATAGTTTTCCAGCGTCCAGTCGCCTTGCGGGTTCTGCAGGCTGGCGATGACGCTGAACAGGAATGGCACCAGAAAAAACGCGGCCATGAAGCTGAGCGGCAGGGCGATGAGGATGAGGGCCCAGAGGTTTGTTATTCTCATGACGCCAACACCTGTCCGCTGTCGGGGTTCCATCGCAGCATAACGGTTTGCCCCGTGCTGAGAGACGCGGGTTGCACCGAGGATGGAAACTGGCAGATAAACACTTGCCCCTGCGTCTGCGCATAGACGCGGGTGGCGTTGCCAACGAACACGATGTCCTGGATAGTCGCGGTGAGGCCGATGGTTTGCGGTTTGGCAGGCAGGGCATCGGTGCTGAGCACGATCGCTTCGGGGCGCACAAGATAGGTCACGGTGCTCCCCACCGCCCCTGCGGCCCCTGCGGGTATGGCAATGTTTCCGATCACCGTTTCAAGAAACCCATTTAAGGCAATCCGGCATTCGATGAGATTGGCATCGCCGATAAAATCGGCGACGTAGCGGGTGGCGGGCTTGTGATAGATGTCACGACCCGAACCAACCTGCACGATCCGGCCTGCTTCCATCACGGCGATGCGGTCGGCCATGACCAGGGCTTCCTCCTGATCATGGGTGACGAAGATGAACGTCATCCCGAGCTGGTGTTGCAACGCTTTCAGCTCGATCTGCATCTGTTTGCGCAGTTTAAGGTCGAGTGCGCCAAGCGGCTCGTCGAGCAACAGGACCTTTGGACGGTTTGCGATGGCTCTGGCGAGCGCCACGCGCTGCTGCTGTCCGCCGGAAAGCTGGGTGGGGTAGCGCAGCCGGAAGTCAGCCATGCCGACCGTTGTCAGGCTTTCCTCGGCGAGTTCGGCGGCCGCCTTGCGACTGGCGCCGTTGCGTCGCGGGCCATAGGCGACATTGTCGGCAACCGTCATATGGGGAAACAGCGCGTAGTTCTGGAACACGGTGTTGACCGGACGCCGGTTGGGGGGCAGGTCCCGCATGGATCTGCCGTCGATGAGGATTTCCCCTGCGACATTGTCGACGAAGCCGGCGATTGATCTGAGCAGCGTGGTCTTGCCGCAGCCGCTTGGCCCCAGCAGTGCCAGAAACTCGCCCTCGGCAATGGCGAGAGACACATCGTTCAGGGCGACATAGTCGGCATAGCGCTTGGTGAGATTTCTGACCTCTATGTAATTAGCCATTGTCGCCCTTGGGATTGGTTGGTGGTACGAGAATGTTCATCAGAGGCACGTGGTGTTGGCAACCATACATGTCGCCATCGCCTGCGGCGCCTTGTGCAATCGGGCGTTTGATGGTCACTTTGATCGCCATAGCCTGATCGATCTTGAAGAAAGACGAGATTTGCGCAACATCAAGGCCATAGGCATTGGCGACGGACTTCGGGGTGATCGCGCCACTGTCGCGCACGGCGTGGTAACGCCCCTTGTCCGTGAAGATGATGTCGAATGTGATGCGATAGGGGCCGGCATTCTTGCTGCGGACAATATCGGCAACTTGATGAAGAGGCTGGTGTGACATCTTAGAGGTCCTCGAAATGAACGGGAAACAGTTCGGTCGGGCTTTCCACCTTCATCAGATGATAGGCGCTGAACTCGTAATGCGGTCCGGTGTCGAGGTCCGAGGGAGAGTAGGGAAACGCCAGATTGCCGGATGGATTGATGACGTCCGGATAATGGTAATGCAAAAGGCCGCCGCTGATATAGTGGCAGGCAGCATGGGCAATATCCTGGCTGTCGGCGACCACATCGATCAGAAGCCCCAATTCGTGGCCTGAGGGCGGTGCCTGTTCGAGCGCCTTCATGACGCCGTTGCGGCCATAGAGGTGGAAGGTGATCGTGAGGGCTTGTGGCGCGAAATACGCGCGTGTTTTCACGCGGATTTCTTCCAGCAGGCGCTCGATGGCGTTGGCCAGGCTTGGACAGCGTAGGCCGGCGATGCAGATCGAGCGATAGCCGGCCAGGCGTGCGCCTTCGAGTTTGATATAGTAGGCCTGGGTGTCGGATAGTTTTGCGCCTGTCACTTTGACCTGGCGTTGGTTGATCTGCTCGAAGGCGCAGTCGGAAAGATTGATGATATGGCCGGGGCCACCCTGAGAGAAGGGATCTTCGCGTTCGTAGAGGGAATGGGCGGCAACGGATTTCACCGATGCCCGACGATCGACGCTGCCGGGTTCGAGCACGAAATGATCGTCATGGATGGTGCCCAGCATAACATCCATGGCGAAAGGTTCGGCGGAAAAGGCACCGCATTCGAGGATTTTTCCCATGTGGATGGCGAGAGCCGGGTCGGCGCCGCGCCAGATCGGATAGGATGCAATGACGGAGTCATCGCAGGCGCGTCCGGCGATGATGATGTCTGCGCCGGCTTCCAGCGCCGCACAGATCGGCTCGTGACCCATTTGTGCGACGAGATTGCAGGTTTCATCGAGCATCGCTTCTGTCAACGGCGCTCCGACTTCAAAATCGATGACTTCGCCGGCACGCACGGCGGCCTTTGCTCGTTCGATCGGGATATCGGAATAGATAAAGGCGAGTTTGCGTTTGATGCCGAGTTCGGCAACGATGTCGCGGACGAGGGCGACCGTGCGGTCGACCTGGGCGCCGGTGCCTGCGCCGCCGGCACTGCCGACGATGACCGGAATACCCGCCTGATGCGCGGCGGTGATGAGCTGCTTGAGTTCGCGGCGAATGCCAAAATCCGATACCAGCGGCTCATTCGACCCCAGATAGGAGGGGCCAGGATCGGTTGATCCGGCATCGACGGCAATGACCTGTGGTCCCAGCGCCATTCCGCGTGCGAGTGCTTCAGCACCGAAACCATAGCCCAAAGTTCCGGTGGGAGTGAGAACTGTAATCGTGCCACTGAGTGCCATGAGATACTTCCATTTTATCAAGTTTTTATTGGCATTACTTCGGCATGCTCGTAGCGGAAGTATTTCCAACCTCGATTAAAGGATGCGCTGCAAGGCTTGAGGAAAGCAAATTGCTTATCGACAGTCAGACATAACTTTTTGTCATGCCTGGGAGCCAGCGGGGGCGATGGCTTGGGTGAGTGCGGCGATTTTCGCAGGCAAGGCGCTGCGCACATGCTTGATGAGAGCCTGGGTCCCGAGAGAGGGCTCGCGGAAACTGGGGGTGACGACCCAGATATCCTGGTGGATTTCGGGGAAGAATGGTTTCACCACGATCTCGTCGCGGGTGAAGCCGACCGGGCTTAATGGATCGACAATCGCAACGCCCCTGCCTGCGGAGACGAAGGAGCAAATGCTTTCCGAAAGCTGGGATTTCAGGACAATGTTGCGGGAAACATTATGCTCGCCAAAGGTGCGATCGATTTCGATCTGGGCGCGGTCCTCCTCGACCAGGGAAATGAATTTCTCATTCTCCAGATCGCGCACGGTGATGCAGTCTTTTTCAGCTAAGGGGTGCCATGGCGGCAGGACACAGACCGCCTGCATCGAGCAGAGATGCGAGAAATGCACACCGGGACGCTCGGTGCGGGTCATGCCGAAGCCGACATCGATTCCCTGGGTGGCGACGCGGTCTACCAGCAGCCAGGAATTGCGGCTGGTCAGATTCAGTCTTATTTTCTTTATCTCGAGAAATTCGGCAAGGATCAGCGGCAGCACCCGGGTGCCGAGCGACGGAAACACCACCAGATCGATCTCGCCAAAATCGAAATTCTTGATGGCCCGCGCGCGTGCCGAGATGGATTCAAGTCCCAGAAACACCCGTTCGACTTCCGAATAGAGCATTTCGCCTTCGGCGGTGGGGAGGACGCCGTTCTTCTGGCGCAGAAACAGTTGAAAGCCGCAGCTGTGCTCAAGCAGTGTGATCAGCTTGCTGACGGCCGGCTGGGTGAGATGCAGCTTTTCTGCGGCGCGTGTGAAACTGCCAAGCTCCATAATGGCCTTGAAGGCCTCGAGTTGTCTGATATTCATAACTTTTGGTTATCTCAGATGAATAAATTGCAATTTGCGGTTTCTCTTTCACGATACCTAATATCCAGAGTTAAGCAAACAACAACATAAGGGGAACTTGACAATGAAACGCGAACACAGCAGCAAGATCGCCATGACGGCCCTGGCTCTGGGCCTGATGGGTGGACCGGCACTGGCGCAGTCGGCCATCACCGTCGCCACCTATGGAGGCGAATGGGGGGCAGCGCTGCAAGCCTGCATCATCGATCCGTTTACCAAGGCGACAGGCATTAAGGTGACGCCTGAACCGGGGGTGTCCGGGGTTACGTTAAGCAAATTGCTTCAGCAAAAAGGCGCGCCGGTTCTTGATGCGGTCTGGCTGGATGGCGGCGTTTCCGAGCAGGCTGCCGCTCAGGGCGTGATCGCTCCGATCGACCCCAAACAGGTTCCCGGCGTGGACGGGCTTGTTGCGGAAGGCGTCTACAAGGATGACGCGGGCGATATTTTCGCGGTGAGCACCGGCTTTTATTCGCTCGGCCTGGTCTACAACAAAGACCAGGTGGAGACTCCGCCCAAGTCGTGGCAGGATCTGTGGCGTGCGGATTACGAGGGCGCGGTGACATTTCCGAGCCCCGCCAATGCGATGGGCGTGCCGTTCCTGGCGGAGCTTGCCAAACACAAGGGTACGCCGCTGAGCGCGATGGCGCCGGTTCTCGATGCACTCCAGAAATTGCGGGTTGCGGCCTATTTCGATACGGCGGGTGCAGGCACCAATCTGTTCCAGAGCGGTGAGGTAATTGCTGGTGCGCATTATGCCAGTTCGGCATTTGCCATGCGCGACCAGGGGCTGCCAATCGAATTTGTGGTGCCGCAGGAAGGCGCGATTGGCGGTGATATCCGGTTGCACCTGGTTGCCAACACGCCGCGCAGGGAAGCGGCGGAGAAGTTTATCGATTTCGCTGTGAGCAAGGTGGCGGCGCAATGCATGTCCGAACGGATCTTCGTCGGTCCAGCGACCAAAGGCGTTGAATTGTCTGACAATGCGAAGCAGAAAATGCCGTGGGGTGTTGATGGCAGCGTGCAGAACCTGTCGCTTCCCAACTGGAAGGAGATCAACACCAACCGGGCCAAGGTGATTGAAGATTTCAATCGCGCCGTTGCTGCCAAAAAATGATCGTCGACGTTGAGCGCGGATCCAGCGCTCACTGGCGTAGGCTCCGCGGGCGTTTTAGCTGCATGCGGAGCCTGCGGCTTAGCGTCCAAGGAGATCCGTGATGGCCTGCTCAATCACCAGGGTGTCGGCGTCATTCAAGCCTTCTCCGGCAACGTGGCCCCATGGGGATTGCAGAATGCGTAATTCGGCCTTTGCGATCCGCTCTGCCTCCTGCGCTGCGTCTTCAGGCGGAAAATACAGATCGCTTGAACAGGGCATGATGATGGTATCCGCGGTGATGGCGGCAAGCGCTGTGTCGAGATCGCCGTGATATGTGTCGTTTGCGCTGATGTCGGCGTGAATGCCGGTCCACAGATGGGCCAGCAAGTCGTTGGCGTCGCGTTTGAGAAACCAGGCCTCCCAGAAGTCGACGAGGAAGTCTTCGAGCGCGGCATAGCCGAGGGCGCGTTGGTCCAGCCTGTGTCTGAAGAAAGCCTGCGAGAAGCCCCAGGCAGCATAGATGCGGGCCGCCACGCGCAGACCATGCTGGGGCGGACTGGCATAAAAGCCCTGCCGAAACTCTGTATCCAGTTCGATCGCTGCGCGGACACTTTCAAAAAAGAGCCGGAAGTGACGGGAGGTGCGGGCGGCGCTCTGGAAAGTGAACAGACGCTCAACCATCGCGGGATAGGCGGTCGCCCACTCAAAGGCCTGGGCACCCCCCAATGACCAGCCAATTGCCAGGCGAATTGTTTTGATATTGAAGACTTCTGTCAAAAGCCGGTGCTGCTGTTTGACGCAGTCATGCAGTGTGATGTCGGGAAAACGGGCGCTGCCGTTTGGTGCGGCGGTGTTGCTGGGGGAGCTGGACAGCCCGTTGCCAAATAGATTGGGCACGATGATGAAGTAGCGGGTAGAGTCGAGCGCACGTCCGGGGCCGATCAGCCATTCCGCATCGCAGTGGGTTGCAGCAAAAGATGTCGGGTAGACAATGACATTGTCTTTGGCCGGGTTGAGTGTGCCATAGGTTTTATAGGCGAGTTTTGCATTGGGAATGATGCGCCCCGATTGCAAGACAATGTCGCCCAATTCTAGTCTATCATAATGCATCGTGCGGCCTTTGTCGGTTGATTGCGAGAAGGAGCAGCGTGAAGAATGCGAGGGCTGCGAGACTTGCTGCTGCCATCAGGTTGATCTGAAGGTCGAACCGGTCAAGGATGCGGCCACCGATGAAAGAACCGGCTGCGATGCCAATGTTGAAGACCGAGACAAAAAGCGCGGTCACGATTTCGATGGCGGCGGGTGCGGCTTTCATCATCCATGTCTGCAAGGCCACCGACACACCGCCATAGACCAGTCCCCAGATGACCAGTAGCGCAGTGGCATTCAGGATGTTGTCGGCGCCGAGCGCGAAGCCCAGCAGGGTGGCTGCAAGCATGCAGGCGATGCCGCCAATCAGCGTTCTGACGCGCCGCGCAGCCATCATGCCCGCGAGGAAATTGCCGATAATCCCTGAAGCGCCATAAACAAAGAGCAGCAGGCTGATTGCGGATGCCGGAACGGCGCTTAGCGTCAAAAGCACTGGTGTGACGAAAGTGTAGGCCATGAAATGCCCGCCCACCAGCAATATTGTCAGCATCAGGCCCGGTCGCACCAGGGGAAGCCGCAGCGCCGCTTTGAAACGGGTTGGATCGATGGCTTGATCAATAGGCAGCGGCGGCAATGTCCAGAGATTGAGACCAAGGACGACCAGGCTGAATGCGGCCATTGCACCGAAGGCTGCGCGCCAGCCAAAAAGGCTGTCGATCAGCGCGCCGAGCGGTACCCCCAGAACGGAGGCGGCGGCGACCCCGCTGAAGATGACGGCCGTCGCCCGCGCCACCGTCCGCGCTGTCGCCCGAGCCGATGAGTGAGCGATTGAGTGAGTGCCGGATCGGCAGGTTGCTGGGGTTGCCTGGTCGGTTTGTAGGTCTGTTGGCAAGTCGGCTGCCGCGTTTGCTGCCAGGTCAGCTGATTTCGGTGGCAGCAGCCGTGGCGCCAGGCCGCCGGCGATCGCCCATATGCCCCCCATACAGAACCCGACAAGAATCCGCGCGCCAACAAGCCAGGAGAAGGAGGCAGCGAACATGGCCATGAGATTGGCGGCGACCAACAGAACCAGCAGACCAGCAAGGATCTGGCGCCGGTCAATGCGACCGGCCATCACGATGATGAGCGGCGCAAACAAAGCAGCCACCATTGCCGGAACCGAGATGGTGAGGCCGGCGACGCCCACTGCTATATCGAAGCTGCTGGCGATCGGCGCCATGAGGCCAACCGGCAACATTTCTGTGGTGACCACGGCAAAGATTGCCAGTGCGACGGCATGGACCGCTGGCCATCCGCCATGTCTGAGGGTGAGCGATGCTGGTGTGATGGGTTCCATAGTTTTGTGTTCTTTCAAGACGCGGCTGGGTTGCCTGGTATTGGCGCCCTGTTTACTCGGTCTGAAAATTCGATAAAGAAGGCTGTTGTGGCAACAGATGGGACGATTTGGAAACAATGATCGATCATTTCGGCGATGTGCTGGCCTTTGTGCGTGTGGCGGACACGGCAAGCTTTACCAAGGCTGCCGAGCGGCTTGGCGTGACGCGGTCTGCGGTGGGCAAGAGTATCGCGCGGCTTGAGGAGGCGCTTTTGACGCGTCTGGTGCACCGCACAACCCGCAGCGTTCGCCTGACCGAGGAAGGCCAGTTGTTTTACGAGCACGCCCTGCGCATTCTATGTGAGGTGGATGATGCGCAAGCCACGCTGTCGCAACGCAACCAGAGGCCGAAAGGACGCCTGCGCGTCGATCTTCCCACGGCCTTCGGTCGGCTGCATGTTCTGCCTGTTCTGCAGGACTTTTTGGCGGAGTGGCCGGAGCTTGAAGCCGAGGTTTCATTTTCGGACGATTATTGTGATTTGGTCAGCGACGGCATTGATGTTGCTGTGCGCATTGGCGGACCGACCGACAGCGGATTGATCCGCCAGGTTCTGGCACCGCATCGTTTGCTGACCTGTGCTGCGCCGGCTTATTTACACAAGCGCGGCATCCCGCTTGTGCTTGATGATCTCAAGCATCATGACAGGATTGGCTTCACCTATGCCAATCTGCCGGTGCCCTGGCGCTATCAGATCGCAGGTCAACAGCGCGAGCTGGCCGTGCAGGGGCGTTTGCGGCTCAGCAATACTGAAGCCCTTCGCGATGCGGCGCTTAAGGGGTTCGGAATGGTGCAACTCGGCGCGTTTCTGGTGGGGGCGGATATTGCACAGGGGCGGCTGATCCCGGTACTGGAGGACTATGCTCGTGAAGAACCGCCAATTGTTGCAGTCTATCCCACGCGTCGTCATGTGTCGCCGAAAGTTCGGCGATTTGTCGAAGCATTGCGCAGGGCATGGGCGGCGGGGCCGCCTTGGTGAGCCGGGGCTTTTGGGACCCGTCAGTCAGCCGCAGGCAACGCGAACGATCTTGCCGCTCCTGGGGTCAGTCTCGATGGTGACGCGCTCCTGGCGAAACTCTATCGTGACCGGGTCGCCGGGCTTGATCTGACGAACAAGGGTCGCACCGGTTTGCTGCATTGCAAGCTGATCGGTGATCTTGTCCTTGCCAGTCAAAGCACTTGCCGCAGACTGATCACAGATTGATTTTTGCGGATCGGTCGCCGCAGCCACTGTCTGTTTCTGGCAGCCAGCCAGCACAATTGCCACGACAACAGCGACATAGGGGATGACGGAACGGGCAGGCGACATGGTTCAACGATCCTTAAACTGGCGCGCGTCGGGACAGGATGACGGTCGACGCGTGATATTGCTAGCGCCTGAGCAGCATTCAGATGACTGGAAACTGAACGGAAAAGCAAAGATGCGTGACGTGGGAATTGTTGATGTATGGTTCGGTGCCATAACCCAAGAAAATCGGCGTCTCGGCCAGAGCCGGCCAGAGCAATCATCGATGACGGCGATGATGGAACACCCGGTCTGCGCGGCAAAAAGCCACCCAAACTGATCGGCTGAAACGCAATAGGGGTCGCCATGACCCAAGAAAAGCGGGCTGATCATCGGCCAATCGTTGGAAGCCACGCCACAGTCGGCCCGCGTTTAAGGTTACGAAGGCCGGGCCAGCTTTCAGATAGAGGCGCTGCTAATTGCGGCCAAACTCCATGGGAAGAACGATCAGTGGATAGACCGATCAAGCGTCTGTCGGCACCGCCATTTCAGTGCTGAGACAATAATAGCCAGGACCCCAATTGTTGCAGCCGCTGCCAAAAGTTCTTCCGTCATCGCGAACCTCGTTTTGTTAAGCATTGGTTAACGTTTGATGAATTTATAGGATCCATGCTGTTTCAAAAAGTTTCATTCGCAGTGATAAGCGGACGGGCGGGACAACAGCTTCGCCCGCTTTTGAACGCGGCGTAATCGTGAAAGACGGATAAGCACCGATCACTTGGACTTGGAACACTTGGACTTGGACCACATGGACATGACGCTTGCCGATCAAGGTTAGGTCGGAAATGCAGGTTCGGAGGCAGAATCTACCGCTCTTTGGGCGAGCTCTGTTCCGCCTCGTGCAATTGTTGCAGCAGATCATCGAAGGTCGCCTCCTCCTTGGAGGGCAATGGGCTGAGTTCGTGCAAGGCTTCCCCGATTGCCTGGGCAGGATGCAATGCCTGTGTCTTCTTGCTGGCAACAGCGCGATGGGCTGCGCGTAGCAGGTGATTGTGAAGGCGCATGGCAGACCATCTTTCAGCTTTGATTATCCACACTAACCGATCCCGGACCGTTTGGTTCCACAGCTTTTTGACGGTGCGTGCCACGCACGGCGACGCTTGCAAGCCATTGCAACGGGCTGTCGGGCGATAACAGTGAAAGACAGCGCCGCAGTGTCAAACACGACAGGAACCAAGCAACGATGCCCAAGCAAGAGGTCAGTGTCTGATATGCGGGCGCAGGATCGCAGCCATTGTGTCCGTGCTAGCTCAGTTGATCTCGACTTCAAGGAAAATGCGCCCTGCTCCCGCGCATGTTGCGCATCGGCCTTGCCTTTGGGCCTAGAGCGACGTGACTGCTCTTTACGCCCGACTGCTCTTGGTGCTGGGCTGCTGTGGATATAGGATAGGATTGAAGCGACCATCCGCGTTGCAGACGGTCCTGAAACTGCTGGAAAAGCCGCAGATCCGAAAGAATGACGGCAAGGGGGTTGTGCAAAATCCACGCCCAGGGTGCAGGCCACCACCCAATCTATCGTTTCAAACGAATGGAATGCTCCAACAAGCCGGTCGAAAACAAGGAGAGCATCGCAGCCATGCAGGCTGCGATGCTCAGGCAGTGTGACCAAAGCAGGTTATCTGCGATAGGCGAGACCGCCCCAGATGCGGCCTTCGTCACGATGACGTCCACCATGCACGGCCCCAATATAAGCGGCCGCAGCGGCGACGAGCGCGGAGGCAGCGAGGAAGAAGGCGGTGAGAATGCCGGTGATGCGTGCCTGTTCAGCCGCAGCCGCAGCCTTCGTCTTGGCTTCCTCAAGGGCCTGTTCAGCCTGCGTCTTCGCGTCGGCGAGGGTTTTTTGAGCTGCATCGACCTTCGCTTGGGCTTCACTGCGCAAAGCCTGAACCCGGCTGACCGTCTCATTGACGCGGGTCTGCGCGTCATTCTGGGTGATGCCGGTGCGGCTGGCAATCTGACTGGCCAACCATGCCTTGTCGGCGTCGGAGATTTCACCGGTTGTCAGCAGATTGCCGAGAATGCCTGTTACCTGACGCTGGAGGGCGGCCATATCCTGCACCTGCTGCTCCGCACCGGTGGTCTGCCCGTCATTGCGCAGCAGACTGTCGGTCAGATAGTCCAGTGGGTTGGATTTGAGACCTTCGGGGAGCATCTGTTCAAGCGACGGCGCTGCTGCCTGACCGGCACCCTGCGCGACGCCACCAACCGCATTGCCGGCACCAGATATGATGCCGCCTGCCAGTTGGCCTGCACCTTGTGCTGTCCCAGCGACCACGGCTCCCGCGGCTTCGACAGCTGTCTGCGCCGCGCCGCCCACCGCTTTTGCACCGCCGGAGATCAAACTGACCGCAAAAAGGGCAGAGATGATCGTTCCAAGTCCCCAGACGACGAGACCATTCAAGCCATCGCGTACGGTTGACTCATCGCGCGTTGCGGTTCCAGTCGGTCGGCGCATTCTGCCAGCAATGTAGCCACCGAGCATATAGGAGGCCACCATGGACAGGATCAGGAACAAAGCGGTAATCACCAGCCAGACAGTGCTCACGTCCCCGCCCTCATCAACGGAGAAGGAGCTGAGGCCGAGCCCACTGGCAAAAGTGGTCATGACCACCATGACGCCGGATGCCACAGCAGCGCCAGCGAAGATGGCAGCCCAGTCAACATAGCTCCGGTCGGAAGTGTTTTCGATCACAGTTTGGTCTACCATCAACGTAATCCCAGAAAAGAAAGAATGAACAACACGATCACGACAAGACCTACTAAATAGATGATAGAGTTCATGTTGACTTATCTCCTTTTAAAATGCGTAGCGATCAGAATAGCCTGTTTTCAGACGAATAATTCTTGATGCGATAGTAACTCGACAGCGCGCGAAAAGTTTCACTGCCGCTTACTTAATTTTAATCGGGCCCGCTTTGAGAGTTGCACGCCGGTTTCTGATCAGCGTGCAAAAGGCGAATATTTCCCTCCTGTCCCCCCGCTAAGACATCGCAGGAGCGATCGGATGGGCGGCGTGGTTGCGGGCCGGGCCCGGTCGCTATGAAAACCGAAAAAGCCGAGCAGGCTCGATGGCCGCCGTGCGAAACCGCAAAGAACCGTGCTTCTCAAGCGGCCAGTCCCCTCCCTATTGGGCGCCTTTGCACGGGTTGCACGCATCCCAAGGTCGAGGGATACCCATGAGCGGGCGTCTCGCCCTAGTTTGCAGCCAGAATCGATGGAGCAAATTTTGAAGAGTGGAAAACATCTGGCCGTTTGTCTGTGCGGCGCAATTGGTCTTGTTCTGACAATCTCGCTGATTGTGCTGATCAATCAAATCACCGGTTTCAACCTGTTTTCGTTCAACCTTTATGCCATCGTCCCGATTGGTGGCATGATCGCCGGCTTCGCGGCATGTTCGGGCTATTATTTTGCCTCGATCAAATTCGATCTTCGACCCAACAGGATGGTCCTGTCGCAGATGGTGCTTTCTGCGGCACTGGCGCAGCTGATGATCTACTACGCTGAATTCCGCCTGATGCGCTTTGAAGATGGCACGGCCGTATCGACCGTGATGGGCTTCCTCGATTATGTGCAAGCCTATCTCCGATCCACCCATATTTATGGTGGCCGCGGTTTTCGCGATCTGGGTGCCCTGGGTGGCATCGGATGGTTTATCGCCGTGATTGAATATCTGGGCTTCTTGTTGGGTGGTTTGGCGGCCTATCTCGCATTACTGACCCATCCTGTTTGCCAATCCTGCGCCCGCTATCTCAAAACAGTGGCGCGCAAAAATCAGATTTTCTCCGATCCGGCGATTTTTTCGGTTCATTACCATGCGCTGGCTGAGATGGGTGGGGACGCAGAGAGGTTTCGATCGCTGCTCGCTCTCACGCCGCCCAATGGCCAGAAAGGGGTGGGCGCTGTCAAACTCGTCACGTTGCTGCAGTGTTGTCCGCATTGCAACGGTGAACGGATTGAGCAGCAGGTCAAAATCCTTGCGGAAAAAGGCTGGAGAAGCTCCGCCGCGCATGCGCGGCACTATGATATTCCCGACGGCGTCAGTGTGAGAGACTGTTTTGGTCCGTCGCTGTCAAACCGGGAATGCTCTGGCGCCAGCGCCAAAGAATGAGGGGAGGCAAGGCTCAGAGCTTCAGAAACACATAAATAAGGCCCCAATTATCGCCGGGTTGCGTTGCATGGGTTTATCCGGCACATAAACATCGTCTTCAAAGGCGTGTCTATCAGGCAGCGTTTCAATGAGACTGTCTTTTTGGGCTTTCTCTTGGGAGGATGAAAGGGCCTGTGCCCGCGCAGACCGGCCAGCGTTGTTTGCGACGGAGGCGACGATGAATATGCAGCCTGCGTTGGGACGCAGCAGGCTGTAGAGGTCCTGGTGTTTAATATCCTGCACCGGGACCTCACCGATCCCCCCAAAACAATCTGCCGGTAAATGCATGCCCGCACCAATCCACCCACACATTGTTGCGGTTGTCGGGACCGGGGCTCCATGCTGCAATGGGGGGCGCCTGTTTCTGCCGATGCAGGCGCGGCGCTCCGACGAGTTCAAAACCTTTCGGCTCCTTGGTTCGGAGCGCCTCTTCCGCCCTTTATCGACATGTTTTATCCGACGAAAGACTCCCCAAACCCGCCCAGCAAAGCCGCTGCCAAAGGGCTTCGCGCAGAACCGCTACAATGGCGGTCTGCCTGTGTTGATGTCGACCGCGCCTGGCATCGGTGGCGGGGGTGCGCAGTGAGCCGGGCCAGGGATGCGGCGTTCCGCTCCAGGAACGGGGTCTCAATGCCTCAGCGCTGGCCGGCGTGATGAACTTCAAATCTTGCTGGGATTTAGTTGGGGTTTCAATCAGCAGATATTTTCACCTAGACTTTCCGGGCAAGGAGAGACCCATGATACGAAATCCATTGAGCTTTGCGTCCGGCAGCTGCTTACTTCTCGGTGGCATGTTCCTGCTGGCCCTTCATGGCAGTCTTGTTGGCACAAGTGTGGCTTTCGGCGCCGGGATGATTGTCGGCATGACCTTGGCGACCGGTGCCGCGATTCTGATCATCCGGATCGTCATCGACAGGCAACAGGAGAAAAAATGATCCGTGCACCCGCGCCCAAATGTGGTTTCTGTGGCAAGCTGCAATTCCGGCTGCAATCGCTTTCGGTTGTGAATTGCCCGCACAGTTTCCCAGCCATTGTTTGTAGCCATTGCGATGCCGTGGTTGCGATGGCAGCACCGCAATCCCTTCAACTCAATCCGCTTTCGGCGGAAAACGAAGCCTGATTGCCAGTCTATTGCCCTTGGAGCGGCGGGTCAGCGCTGGAGCCCGACACCGCACCGTTGCTTGGCGAAGCGTGATAGGCGTCAACGCATTCCACCTGGCTGCAGACGGGTTGCGGCGACAGGGTTTGGCCATCAGGCCTGTTTCAGCCTGTATCATGGCCGGGCTCCAAGGGCGGCAGTTCGGGCCAGATCGTCTCGACGGGGCTAAAGGTTCGCCATGCAAAGCCGGATTGATGTGCCGTGTCAGCCAGGGCTTGCCGTCGCGCTGGATTGAGCGCGGTTTCGGTGATAAACAGCGCCGTCGGCGGACGGGTGTCGGTCAGCAAAACCGTGGGCGTTTGTCTGTCGCGGCAGTCCGAATCAAGTTTTTTCACGAACAGCCTTCCTTGTTGCACCAGGCCTTCCAGCAATCTCACCTCCGGCTCGCTCGCGCAGGGAAGCCAGTGTTGCGTAACAAGCATCAGGGCACATTGCTCGATACAGACAGCATCCTGCAGGGTGATGCCGGCGGTTGCGATCATCATCAGATGGGTATGGGGATGCGCTTGATGCAGTGCAAAGGCGGAAGCGTGATGCCTTTTGAGCCGGTTCAGCAAGTTCTGATTGATGAACACCGCCAATTGCGGCGCATGTTTGCAAAAGAGCCGAAAGCCGTAGCGGGCCGGCGTGATGTCTTTGATCTCGGCGATCATGACAATGAGTTCCCGCCCAACCTGCCGCTGGGCTCGAAACGGTTGCAGAAACGCTTTTTGGCGGCTCGCGATCGCCTGTTTCTGCGCGTGACTGAAGGCTTCGGGAATGTAGAGCCTGTCGAGCAGCGGTTGAGCTTTGACGCGAAAGCGCGCCGCCGCGTCGTGCAGTCGATTGCGCACAGTCCACCAGTGCCTCTTTCCTTCGAAGGCCGGATGCCAGTGATGAAGGTCGGCAGATTGCCACAAGAGTTGCAGCAGCGCGATCAAAGAGAGGCCCGGCAGCGTTGATAGGCGCGCTGTGGTTGGATCGGTCAGAGAGGATGTGGCGGGCACAAGGCAGCGTGGCGGTCTTTTAGACAGGTCAAAAGTCAGTTTCAGATTGCCTGTCTCATTGGTGCCCCGACTGGGGGCTGAGGGGGTGGGATGCGCATTGAAAAGCGGCTTGGGGCGCGGTTGATAGTGGAGACAGCCAGCCGCGTGCAGAAAGCCTGTTCCAGGCATTCGCTTGATGACATATCTGTCGTCAAATCGGCAAAGATACATGGGTGGATTGGGGAGCGTGCACAAACAGTTTGGCCGCTGGCCTTTCGCTGCGGCGGAACGGATCGTCTGCGCCCAAGCGCCATTGCCCTTGTCTGAAACGCCGCTCTCGGCGATGCGTGACGCAAGGATTGTGGCGCCCATCCGGTAGCGGGGTTCTGGTGAAGGTGGCTTCATTGTCGTCCGCTTTTCCGCCTTGTGCATGGATCTGAACCGCTGTCGCCGTAAAGCGCGCCGAGATGGTCACGAGCGCCTTGATGGGTCAATCGACCGGTATCGATGCGCATTTTTATCGATTGCGTGAGTGAACGTGCGATCACTTGGCGATCGCGGCAGGTAATGCTGAAGATGTCGTTGACAAGCCGTGTCCAGTCTTCAAAGGGCGTCGAGACAAAGCGATCACGGATCCTGTCGGTAAAGACCAGGAACTCACGCACCACGCATCGCGCGCTGAAATCGGTGGTTGGCACCAAATGCTGCACCACCACCAGCCGCAATGCAGTTATAAGATCGTAGGCACGGCTCTTTTGCTCGGCCGCAGGAAATTCGAGCACCATGCGCCTCAGTGTTTCGGCAATCGAACCCGCATGGGTGGTGGTGTTGACGATATGGCCCTGCAAGGCTGCGGCAAGGCAACCGGATATCGATTGATGATCGCGCGCTTCCCCGACATTGATGATCTGTGGCGCGCGGCGCAGGGAGGCCCAGATGGCTTGGCCGAAACTCGGCAGATTGCGACCGTCACCGACCTCGGATTGCGCGATGAAGGCGGGCTTATCTCTATTGTCTTCGAGCACGTCGTGAAAGGTGAACTCAATGGGGGCCTGATAATCAATGATCTTGCGCGGTATGATATTGTTTTCGAGATGGGCCCGCGTCATGGCAGCCATAGTGGTGGATTTGCCGTGACCGGTACCGCCGGCAACAATGATGATGCCGCTTTTGGGGGAGAGATAGTCTCGAATTTCGGTTTCGAACTCGATATCATCAAGCGAGGGTGTGCGGTTTGGCAAGCATCGCACCGATAGTTCGACCCCTTCGGCGCCATTGACGGTGATACCGGTGGCATTGATACGGAAGCGTTGCCGTGTGAACCGGTCGACAGCAATCTCATAGGCAAAATCAAGCACCCGTCCCTGTCTGATAATGCCTATCGCATCCGCTGAGCGCCAAAGGGTCGCCAGCATGATATCCACCTCTGAATGATAGAGCGCTCGACCAGTACCAAAATACTGGCGGCCATTGATTTGAAGGTGGACGCGGCTCTCCGACATGACCGACAAGTCGGATGCGCCTCTGAAGGCTGCAGCGACCAAAAGGTGGTTGATCAGGTCCCGGTCGCTGTCGAAGCGCTGGCTCTCGGCTATGAGCAGCGGCACCACAGCTGATTGCGGATCCAAGGGCTGTCGAGAGATTTTGTCCATATCGATCATGGCGATGATCGTTTGCGTGATTGAGCCCTCAATCGAGCCTTGATTGCTCTCCCCTTCGCAACCTGGGGCGCAAAGCCTGCATCGGATTGAATGCGCACCTGGCGCTGGCCGATAAACAATTCGCTCTTGTTGCCGGCGATGGTGCTTTGGCTTGATGAAACGAGCAGGGAGGTGATCATACCGGCAGCAACCAGTCTGCGATACTCGATCATTCCCAGATAGTCGCGCGCCAGCCGATTGAGGTTGATCGCCAGCGCCTCGTCGGCCTGCTGGTTTCCGGCTGCCCAGCCTTCGGCCAGCGCGCTTTCCCAGAATGTCCGCTCCGCTTTTCCTCTGGGTAGAAATTGTGGATCGGGTTCGGAAGGCTTGTCCAGCGGGAGGACAAGATAATCACGCCAGGTTGGAGCGATGCCAACGATGCGGCCGGGTTGTTGAATGCGATAATAGTCATCGGCGGCGACGCTCTTACGACCCTGTTGACTGATGGTAAGCGCCTGCCTTGTCCGGGACACCACCGGGGGCACGATGTAGCCTGCCTGGTGGGGGGCAGTGAAGACAATGGCGTTGAAATTGAACTGCTCAGAGAGTTGCGGCGCCCTGGTTTCGAGGCCACGCATGATTTCAAAGACACGGCGTCGATAACCGGCCTGGGCGGCGTAGGAAATGGCGGCTTCGCGCAGAATCTGGGCCCGCGCGGCTGCGACACCCGAACCAGGCTCGTTTTGCTGTGTCTGGGCGATAAACCCTGCATAATTGAGGGGGACCTCGGGCTGGGTTAGCGCTTCCTTGCCGCCAATCGAGGGCAGCGCGGGCAAAAGAGCCTCATGGTGGCGCGCGCAAGCGCTCAAGAAACAGGCGAGGAACAGGAAACCAACACGGTTGCGCATTCAAAACCTCGGATCATCCAGATGCGTCAGCAAGTGGCGGCGGCGCCGATTGTAATGCAGAGTCATCCATCTACCCGCTCGATCGATCCGCAGCGTGACCAGTCCCTGCGCCTGCAGCAGGCCTTCTTCGAGAATCGCATAGGCACTGGCTCTGTCCCGGTTGACCGAGACCAGAATCGGTGCCGCCGGCCGGGATCCTTCGAAACGCCATCGATAACCCGTCCTGCTGGCCACAGCGGCGAGCAGCGCTTCGACAGTCCCCTGAAAATTGGCCTGAAAAGGGGCATAGATTGATGTCTTGAGGGCATCGCGCGCCACCGGCACTGCGGATTGTTCAATCACGCCGAAGGGACGCTTATTGAAAGCTGACGGATCGAGATAGACGAAAGATTTTTGTCGTCTTACGCGCTGGTTGACTGTGTCGATCAGCGGCAAGACCGACCGGCCTTGCGAGGGAACCGGTCTGCAACAGGCGGTCGGCAAGAGCAGGACCATCATCAGAATGAAACGCATGATCATCCCCTCAACGGCGCGCAAGGCCGTTATGGTTTTGTGAAAAATGAAATGTTCCCGTGAGGGCGGGTCCCCCTGAACTGTGGTTTGTTCCTCCATGCACCGCCGCCTGAAAGCGGCGGTGAAGACCTCAAAGCGATTGACAGGGATGCGGTTTCAACGCGATGCGGGAGATGAATATGGCGGGCATCGCTTCATCGCTATTCGATGGCTGCTAGAATGACCAGGACAACCAAACCGCTTGCGAAAACCGCTGTTGCGTTATCAAGCACCATTGCGGCGATCGCTTCCTTGCGATGATTGGACATGATTGTGTCTCCTTTTTAGCTTTTTAGTTCGCATGTGGCCCTGCCTCTGGTGCGGGGAGCAAGAGGCTCTGTGAACCCCAGCACCGGGTCTCCAAGAGCACCGGGTCTGCAAGAGCACCGGGTCTCCAAGAGCACCGGGTCTGCAAGAGCACCGGGTCTGCAAGCGTACCGGGCCTCCAGGTTTGGGGGGATCAGGTGCAGCTCAGATGATGGGGTCGTGCCAGTCGCGCCGGGGGACAGAGCGGGCACATTGGCGGCTGCGTCGCGACTGCGACAGGCTTGTGGGCAGATGATGCACAAATTGGCTGTCTACCATGGTTTGGGTGTCGTCGACGATTGCCGGCCAGCCGATATCGCGCAGAATCTCCGGTGGCAGCGACTGTAGAGTTCTCAGACCGGCGCGGCGTTGTCGGGCCTTGCGCAGCCGGCTAACCAGACGATGGCATCGATCGTGCAGGGCATGCAGCAGATGGCTGAAATAATCGGTGGTGGAACAATAGTTTTCGATGAATAATCTTGGTGGCATTGGTCTATCCTCCTTTGGTGGAGGTGGTATCATCGCGAGCTTGATCGTCGACAACAATACCAATTGAGCGCTGCCTAATACTTGCTGTTTGGATATTACCTACAACTAGTTGGGGAGGGGCGAAGTGGGGCTGGGCGCTGCCTATGACCATGGGTGCAATTGGCGGCGGCTCTGGTGGGAAAATGGCGACAAGACGCAATCTGCGGGATTGCGAGAAATCCCCTTGAGGATGACTGGCTGCAGGCGTCGCAGCATATCAAATATGCGTTCTGCTGCGACTTCAAGCGCGCAACCGGTGGTAAAAATTGTTGATGGGAGTGGGTAAGGGAGGTCCCGGTGCAATCCCAAGTCACCGGGACCGATGCCGTTCACATGGCTGACCGGAACTGAACTGCCGGAGCTGAATTGAGTGGCTTCTGATGGCGTTCTTTGTGGCGGATTCAATCACCATCAGGGCATGACCGGGCGGGTTTATCGGCTCCCGATCACGCTCCGGGAGAGGGCGCGCAAAACAATCCGGTCCGGGAAAGCTGAGCGGGACATGGCGCGGGCTGCGCGGCTAAAGAAACACCAGTTTGTTGCGAGCAAAACGACGGATAGACCCGCGCTGGCTTTCCCTGTCGTCGATGATCGATGGGCGGCGGTTCGCGCGGCAGGGGCTACTTTGATTGGACTGATTTTCAAGAACAAATATATTAGATATACATATTAAACTGTTATATAATCATATATCTGTAAAATAATGGTGTATTGTGAAGAAATATTTAATGTAGTAAGGACATTACGAAAGTTTAGATCGATAATAATATTAGCATAAATGAATTTGACCTTATTGCTTAGGCCCGCGGTTTATCTCAGGCTCCGTCCGCCGGGGTGGAGGCAGCAGAACACTATGGCTGGTGCCGATCGCTGATCTGGCAAGCGCGGTCGGGCCATTGCTGCGGTGGATCTGATGCGGCGGGAGCCGCGTGGCAGCCGGCGCTGAACGGCCCGCAGGCCTTTCGATTTCAAACAGTTAATTTCAAAAGGAAGCCACCGGAAATGACACCGACACGCAGAGACTTTCTCAAGTTTACAGCGTCCGGCATCGCGGTCACTCTTATGCCTGTTCAAGCGGCCAGAGCGGCCTTGTTTGAAGACAGACTGGTTGAATTGCCCGTTGCGGTCAAAGGAGACATGCGGCTCAAGCGGCGTATTGACGGTGTCGCCAAAGTTACTGGCAGCAAGGTGTTTGCGCGTGACATTCGCGCGCGCGACATGCGAGGTTGGCCTTCAGCGCAAGCCCATGCCTTCATGGTTCTGTCGCCGCGGGCTGATGCCCCCTATCTCGGTCTAAATCTGTCCATGCTGGGATCCGAGTTTCAGCCTGATTTCGTGGTGGATGCGAAAAAATTGCAGGCGGCGGGATTGGATTTCTATGATCCTTTCGTCTATGGCAAGGAAATGCTGTTGCCGCAGGGCAAGGTTCCATTGTTTCTGGGATATCCGCTGGCAATCCTGATTTACCGAGATTTTACGCGCTTTAGCATTGCCAAACGTCTTTATAAATCGCGCCGCCACGACCTCATCCGCTTTGGGGAAACAACACAGCCTGTTGAACAGGGGCCGCAGGCCAATTTCCGTTTTGTCCGGGTGGAGGGCGATCAGGGCAGCAAGGGCGCGAAAGATCGGTTCAACCCGGTCGATGACAGCTACGTCTTCGCACGCTATGACGGCAACAAGATCATCTGGCCCTCGGCAAACAGTGACGGTCAGGGGATGGAGCGCGGGATGGGATTTGCCCAGGCGATCCGCGCAGAATTGCAGACGCCGCCCGATCGTCTCCATGTCATCGAACGCAGCTACCATTCCCCTTATATTGATGGCGCAGCGCTTGAAGCTGACAATTGTAATTGTTGGTATGATGCAAAAAATGCTGCGCTCGAGCTGGTCATGGCGAGCCAAAGCCCACATGAAGTGATGACCGGAACGGCCGCGATGCTCGAAAAGAGCAGCTTCAAGATCAGGTCCCTGAAAGGCCATTCCGCCTATACGGTGGGTTATGGCACCAAGGATCACAGCCCGTTTCCTTTTTATGGAATTGTGGCGGCGCTTTATGCAGAGGGACTGGCGGTTCGACTTGCATTTGATCGTGAAGAGCAGTTTCAGACGGCGCTCAAACGCCATAGTTTTGATATGACCTATCGGATTGGCATTGATCGCCAATCGCTCAAGATGCAGGCGTTGGCGGTTGACCTTGCGCTCGACGGTGGCGGCAGGCAGAATTTTACCACGCCGGTTGTGCAGGTTGCCGCCGGTGCGGCGCAGGGGATCTATTATTTCCCCAAAAGCGACATTGTTGGCGTTGCCCTTTCTTCACGAGCACCGACTGCCGGTTCGATGCGCGGTTTTGGTGCCGTGGAAGCTCAGTTTGGCACTGAAATGCTGATTGACGAACTGGCTGGGGACCTTGGCGTCGACGCGATGGAGTTGCGCCTTGCTAACGCCTTGCAAAGCTTCGAGCGCAATTCCGCAGGTGCGGTGCCGCTCAGCCAGAGCCGATTGACGGAGATTCTTGAAACGGATCGAAAAAATCCGATATGGGTCGATCGTGCCAGCAGAAAGACCGCATTTGAGGCGGAGCATCCGGCCCTCAAATATGGTGTGGGCTATGCCATTGGCAAGAAGGCGTTTGGCAGCACCAATGAGGGGGTTGCCGCAAGTATTGAGCTTGACCGCGATGGCCGGGTGCATCTGCAGCATATTGCTGTGGAGATCGGCACCGGCGCGGTCAGCACGCAAGCGGTGCTCTGCGCGCGCTGGCTGGGAAAATCGGCCGATACGGTCGAAAGCGCCGCCTTTGACTGGTCGCCACTGCAGATGTACGAGACGCTGAGCCCCTTTGTGATGGACAAGGCCTATCAGGATAAGATGATGTCGGATCCGCGTTGGACGCCGGCTTTCGCCTCACCGTCGAGTGCCTCCAACAGTTCCTTTTATTTCTCCCACGCCACCAATGAAGCCGGACGCCTGATCTTTGAGCGGGGCATTGTCCCTGCGGCGGCGAAACTGTGGAACATCCCGCAGGATCTGGCCACCAAGGCAACATGGATCGATGGCAGTTTTGTGCTTTCTGATGGACGCTCGCTTAGCCTTGCAGCAATCGCCGCGACCCTGCATGAGATCGGCGCTTTGTCCGGCGCGATGGTGCATGGATTTGACCGCTGGGGCTGGGGGGAGGCTGATTTCACGATCTTGGGTCAGACGTCACGGCGACCGCTGGATGGTTTGGCCATTCGCGCCGGATCTGAGGGCTGGCAATGGGTCGAGCGCTCCAATATGCGTTACATGGATCCGCGTGTAGACCGAGCAAGCTGGTCTCGCTTTTCTGCGATATCGGCGCTTGTTGAGGTCAGTGTCAATCGCGGAACGGGTGCGGTGACGGTGCTCTCACATCATTCCACCATGGATTGCGGACGGGTGCTCGTCCCCGAATTTGTGTCGGGACAATTGCAGGGCGGTATCGCCATGTCGATCGGACATGCGCTATATGAATCCATGCCGCTTTATGAAGGCGGGCCGGGGAGCGGCAACTGGAATTTCAATCGCTACCGACTGCCCCGCGCCGTCAATGTCGCGGTGTGGAACCAAACCACCACAATTCTTCCGGCGCTTGCGGATGAGAACGATCCCAAGGGAATTGCGGAAGTGGTTCAGATCCCGACCATTCCGGCAATTGCCAATGCAGTGGCGCATGCCATTGGCAGCTATTTGCGCGAACTGCCGCTCACGGAAGAGAAAATCAAAGAGGCCTTGTCATGACCATTGCGACGCGCGAAATCAGCTTGCGCATCAATAATGAAGAGATTGGTCCCATCAGCGTGCCGGTCGAACTGGCGATGGTCGACTTCCTGCACGAATATGTTGGATTGACTGGAAGCCGTTATGGCTGCGGGCAGGGACTTTGTCGGGCCTGCACGGTGATTGTTGACGATGCCGACGGCAGCAGCCGTGAGATGCGGACCTGTATCACCGGCGCATTGTATTTTGATGGCCGTTCGATCCGGACGGTCGAAGGGCATGCGGTCACCGAGGAAGGTGGTAATCTCCGCCTTTCGGCGGTCCAGCAGGCATTCCTGGATCATTTCTCCTTCCAATGTTCCTATTGCGCGCCCGGTTTTGTCAATGCCGCAACGGTACTTGTCGAGCGTCTTCAGCGTGAACCGGTGCGGCATGACGATCTCAAGACCGTGATTGAAGAAGCCCTCAACGATCATCTTTGCCGCTGTACTGGTTATGTGCGCTATTATCAGGCTGTCCATGATCTGGTGTTGAGCATGCCGGGGCTCGTGAAATGAGGCGGCGCGTAGTCTGGGGTCTGGGCATGGGGCTTGTCTGTGGACTGATCGCCGCCTCTGTGCCGTTCTGGCCTGTGAGGCAGCCTTATGACCACAAGGCTGCAGAGCAACGCTTTGCCAATCAGAACAGCAAGCTGGTGGAGCGGGGCAAATATCTCGCGGTGATGGCTGATTGTGCAGCCTGTCATCAGTCGCCGGACGGCGCGCCCTATGCGGGCGGGTTAGGGTTGGAAACGCCCTTTGGCACCATTTATGGCAGCAATATTACACCGGACAAGCAGGCAGGGATCGGCAAATACAGTTCCAGCGATTTCTATCATGCGCTGACCGATGGCATTCGCCCGGACGGCGCCTTTCTCTATCCGGCGATGCCCTTCATCTCCTATCATGATATGAGCCAGGCCGATTCCGACGCGATTTTCGCTTATTTAAACACCCAGCAAGCGGTCGTACGGAAGGTTCCCCCCAATACGCTGCCATTTCCATTCAATCAGCGCTGGGCGCTGGCTTACTGGCGGCTGGTCAATCCACCGATCCGGCTGAAGGGTGACCCAACTGCGCTGGCGGGTGCCTATATCGCCGATGTGCTCGGTCACTGCCAGGAATGTCATACGCCCCGCAACTTCATGGGCGGGCTCGTGCAGTCACGGGCCTATCAGGGGGCCAGTCTGGGTAGGATCACCGCGCCGAGCCTGACGCCGAAGGCGCTGGCGGACCGCGGCTGGACCTCCGAAGACATCCAGTCGTTTCTGAAGAAAGGCATGGCTCCGCAAGGCACGATGACCTTGGAAATGTATCCGGTGCTGATGCATTCCTCACAATATATGCAGGATGCCGACATTGCGGCATTGGAAGTTTATCTGACCAAGGGACGGCTTCCACAGAGCAGTGCTCGCACTGCGGCTGAGCCGGATCAGCGCGCGATCACACAATCTGCAGGTCGGGACGTCTATATTTCTGTCTGTGCGGGGTGTCATGGTCTCAACGGTGAGGGCAAACCGCATATTGCGCCTGCGATGAACATCAATACAAGCGCCATGCTTGCTGATCCAAGTAATCTCATCCATGTCATTGTCAATGGGGTGGCGGAGCAGAAAATGGCCGATGGTGAGGTGATGCAGGCGATGCCGGGGTTCCGCACGGCACTCAGCACGCAACAGATCGCAGATCTGGTGAATTACATGCGCAAAGAGTGGGGTGATCAGCCCGCCGACATCACAAGCATGGAAATTGAGCGTGCACAGCATTAGCTCCATTGATGGGGTTCCGACATGAACAACCCATTTAACGACGCGCAGATCCAACCCTTTTGTGCCTTGGTCGAAGACGACGCCACGGCCATATTGCAGTTTGTCGAGGGTGCGCTCACAGCCGGTCAAGGCTGCGCGCTGGTCACGCTGGTGGATATTGGGGGCAGTGCTGCGCGATCACTGGGGGCTCAGATGGCGGTAGCCGAAGACGGCGCTTATTGCGGTTTCGTTTCGGGCGGCTGTGTCGAAGCGATTGTGGCGCAGGAAGCGCTGCTTGCGATCGCCGCCAATCGCGACCGCCAGTTGCGGCTCGGCAAGGGATCGGCCTATTTCGATATTGTCCTGCCCTGTGGCAGCAGCATCCTGCTTGCAATCCATGTGGTCAGGCAACGTGAGCCGATCCGACAGGTTCTTGCAGCGCATCACAGACGCCGTGCTGCGGGCCTTGCCTATGATCCTGTGGAATGTCGGTTGACGGCCATTGCGCTTTCCGAGGATGCGCAACGTTGCTCTGGCTGGGATGATGATGTCTTTGTCACCGTCTACCGTCCGGGGCTGCGCCTTGTGGTATGTGGCACGGGACAGGAGGCCACAATGCTTGCCCGGATTGCGGGCGCATTGGGCATTGAAATGGTCAGCGGGCTTGATCTGGAGCCAGTGGATCGCTCCAGCGCCATCGTCATGCTGTATCATGATCTGGACCGCGAAACCCGCTTGCTTGGCGATGCGCTTCGCAGTGCGGCTTTCTATATTGGTTGTCTGGGCAGTCTAAAGACGCATCAGCAGCGCTGCAGCAGACTGCGCGAACAAGGTTTTGCCGAGGAGCAGATTGCGGCGATCCGTGCGCCGATTGGACTGTTCGGACCCACACGCGATGCCCGCTCGCTCGCAGTCTCGATTGTTGCTGAAATCCTGTCGTTGAGAAACATTTCGGTGTCGCAATGAAAGCGCCCGATAGCGATCAGGCCAACGCGATCGCCGTCATCGTCCTGGGTGCTGGTCGCAGCCAGCGCTTCAAAGGCGGTGACAAACTCGACCAATTTCTGTTGGGAAAGCCGGTAGCCCATTATGTCCTTGCGGCATTGCGCGGCTTTCACTGGGGCCGAAAAATTGTCGTCTGTCGTTCGAAGCCGGCATGGATGCAGGCCTATGTCGATGACGGCTTCGTCAGAGCGGAGATTGACAATGCTGATGCGGGCATGGCGGGGTCGATCCATCGTGGATTGTCAGAGATCACCACCCAGCCATGGGTCATGATCTGTCTCGCGGATATGCCACTGATCAGCCGGGGCCATATTGAGGAACTGCTGGCGGCGTTCGGTGCCAATCGCGCTGCTACGGTGGCCACAAAAGCCGCTTCCGGCTTTTGCCCACCGGCCATATTCCCGCGCGCTCTGCTCGGCAAATTGCCGAAAACCGGCGACGATGGCGCGAAGGCCTTGCTGGGTGATGCGCATGGACCTGTCGCCGCGGATTCGATGATGCGAGACATCGATACGATCGCCGATCTGCAGATGGTCGCGCAATATCTTCGGTTGATCGGGCCGTGAAAATTCACCAACAAGCCTCCAACAAGCCCATACGGCACCGACACGTCATCGGCCAATCCCCGGCAACCGACATGGCACCCAAAAGGGCTTTATGCTTTCCGGTCGTCTCTCGTGACCCGGTTGTGCATGCGCTTTAAGGGTTTGCTAGCGGGTCGGGATCATGCGCGGGCGTTTTTAGGGGCGTTTGCGGAGCGTCTGCAACAAAGTCGGCAATGTCATGATAGACTTGGTTGGCCTGGTCGGGCACCAAATTCTCGATCATCAGAAATGCGTGGACGATATCGGGGAAATGCACATGGTTCACGCGCACATGCTGTTGCTTGAGCCGGGCAACAAAAGCGAAATCTTCATCGCGTAGCGGATCAAGCCCGCCACTGAACAAAAGGGTTGGTGGAAAATCTGCGGCGATGGGCCGATAGAGCGGTGAAACGGCGCGGCGATCTTCATTGTGTTGGAAATATTGATCAAAATACCAGGCGATCTTGTTCTTATCGAGCAATTTTCCTTTGCCATTCTCCATGAGAGACGGCCAGGACATGGTGTAATCCAGGCTTGGATAGATGAGCACGAGTTTGGAGATAAAGCCCGGCTTGGTTGTTTGCAGGTCCTGGGCAATTGTTGCACTGAAAGCGCCGCCGCCGCTGTCGCCGACCAAAGTGAGATGGGGCTGAAACGCGATCTGATGCTGATTGAGAATTTGATAGACCTTTAGCAGGACCGCGCGGGCATCATGAAGACCTGCGGGATAGGGCGCTTCGGGTGCACGCCGGTAGTCGACGGCGACAACCGTATCACCGGTTGCAAGGGCGAGACGTCGGGCGATCGGGTCATAGACTGTCACGGAACCACTAAGATGGCCGCCGCCATGAATGAAGAACAGCACGTTGCGGGCTGCGTGACTTTCTGGGCAATAGATCCGAACCGGGATCCGTCGGCCGTTTAACTGCACATCTGTTGAGATGATCGCAGCGAGTGGTGCGGGCCGTGTCACATTGGCCGTGGTGATCGACGCGAGCCCCTCACGACTGGAGAGTGTGTCATAGTCTGCATCTCTATCCGAATGGGGCAGCGTGCTAAGCAGTTTGGCGAGCGGGGCTTGCGGCTCTGTCGCCAGGGGACCAAATTCTTTCACCCATTGTTGCTGGTAGGCTTGCTGCAGGTTTTCGATTGTTTGCTTTGGGACTGTCTGCGCCTTGACGGCGATCGGCGAAACGGCCAGGCAGAGGGTCAGCGTTGCCGCGCTTAATGGCGACAGCGCGGCGCGAAATTTGGTGTTCATTGTCAATTCCTTAAAATCAAACAGAGTGGCGGGCTCAAACCCACCTTGAAAAGTGCTAATTGCCGGCGTGCGCTTGCGCGCTGCAGCGGGTGATAATGACATGCGATCGCTTGCATTGCGGCAGCAACCAATGGGTTAGCGGGGGCCGGACTGCAAGGCCTGAAGCACAAGTTTGTGCGTTCAGGAAAACCGCCGAAAGCACAGGCCGCGCGCCCTTTGCGCACAATAGATCAAGAGGGGATCCGGTCTTCCTGCCGCCCGCCTCGATCAGAGTGTGGTCGCTTCGTCGCAGGGGGGGGCGATAGGCCGAACAGCCCAAAAGCTTATAAAAACGGCGAGCATGATGCTCGCCGTACCATTCATCTGCTGGAGATCAGAGCATGACAAGGCAGTCCTTCTACCTCGTCGAACGGTAATGCATTGCTAGCTCTATTTAATTGCATAGTAAAGTAATATTTACGTTATAAAAAATAATTACTATCATATAATAAAGTATTAAACTAAGATATGCTTTGAAAAGAGAAATATATATAAAATCTTAAAATAAGAAATACTCCCAACAACCTGCGGGTTGTTGGGAGTAGGTTTTTCGGCTTGTCGATGCGTCCGGGAAGGACGCCCGGATTTAGAAGCTGCGCTGGAAACGAACCATGCCTTCCCAGGCATGCTGACCATTGAGGTAAGACTTGTCATCTTTCCACTTGGTGTAGGAGACTTCAGGGGTGATTGTGAAGCCTGGAACCAGTTCATAGGCAATGTTCGCGGTGGCAGCAAAAGTCGAGCTGCCGTCATAGGCGAGCTGCGCGTTCATTGTTGCCTTGTCGGTCGCCTTGAATGCGGCGCCGCCCCACACAGCCCAATCGCCACCCCATGTGCCGTAGAAGCTGTTGATGGCGCGCACAGCACCGAGATCATTGCCGTTGCCGTCATATTGCTGGATATATTCGTCCTTGACCGACTTGTAGCCGCCCATTGCCCAGACCGAGAAGCGGTCTGTGATATTGATGTCGGCGCGGATCTTGCCGGCCCATTCTTCGTTGCGGGCATCATAAGCAGCAACGGCGGCAATCTTGCCCCAGCCCTGCTGATATTTCAGGCCGCCAACGATATGCGGGGTGTAATCCTTGATGGCGCCGTCAAAGCCGTAGTCACCGTCGGTATCGACATTGTTGCCCTGTTCGAGCGACAGGATCGCCGAGAAGCCGTTGCCGCCATTGAAGGTGTAGCTGATCAAGCCAGTGCGGTATCCACCGGCGAGAATGACGTCGTCATTGATGACATTGCCCAGATAGCCGGGGAAGGTCACGAAGGCCGATTCATCCAGACCGACACGCAGGCCACCCAGCTGGATATAGGCATAGCGCAACTGGCCTGAAGCGCCTTCTTCGCCATTGCCCCATTCGTAACGGGTTTCGGCAAAGGTGGACAGGGTACCCAGTTCGGTTTCCGATGCGGTGGACAGCTGCAGCGTGAAGCGAGCGAGATTGTCCCAACCATTGCGACGAGTGTCGACATTGCCGTCACGATCGCGGAAGCCGCGTCCGTAGACATTGTCCCCACCGCCGACATCATAGCGCACATAGCCCGAGATATTCATGCAGGTCTGGGTGCCAGGAATGTAGAAATATCCTGCGCCATAGGCATCGCAAACGCGGACATATTCGACGGCTTCTGGTTCCGGCGATACGATGGCGTCGGCCGCATGCGCGCCGGACATAACCATCAGGGATGCGGCTGATCCCAACAACAGGCTGTTGATCTTCATTTTATTACTCCAGAGTCGATTTCAGGTGGCACCGGTAGAAAGCATTTAACGGATCAGCGCAACTACAAGATCCAGGAAAATAGAGATTAGAAATAGCAATGTATCAAAAAAGCAACTAATTAACTCTTTCTATATTATAGACAATTAGTTGGTTACTTTACGAATATGCTAATAGAATTATATGAAGACATAACCTCAATTAATTGGGAGAGAAAAATAGCTTGTTAGCAAAGTGCGAAATCGTGCGGTGTGCGCGATCACCGACAGTGCAAGCCTGATGCCGGCCATGCTTTGCAACGGTTTTCGAAAACGATCGGAAAGAAGGGCGGGGGCTGGCCCGGCAGGTGCCGCTCTGACGCAATCGTCCGAGCCAATTGTGTTGATTGAGGTTTCAGCCGCATCCCTCATCGTCCGGCGCTCATTGTCTTGGGGATTTCATAATGGGTGCCATCGAAGATCAGCTGCTGATGTTTGATAGAATGCGAGTCGTCCTCTGAACAGTGATCGACGGTGCCAATCTGCCGGGCGGAGCTTTCGCGGACAAGCACATCGATATCGCGGTAACCGTGATGGTTGGTCCGTGCCATGGTCAACTCGGTTGCAAGCTCAGTGCGTTCATCTTCACAAACAGCAAAGCCGCTATCAATATTGTTTTGTTGGCTCAGCAAACCGTCCAGCACAACGGTGATCTCGCCCTTGGAGAAAGTGAACAGCGAGAGAGCTTCTTCCTCATAGGGCATGACACGAGAGTTAGTCGCGCGTTTGATGCGAAGTCCGAAAGCCAGGAGATCAGGGCTAAGTCGGTAGTTGGCTGTATCAAACTCGATCGTCTTGATGCGGACTGCATCTTCAATGGCCCGGTCTTTTAACAGAAGCCGCCCTTCCACGGCGAGATTGCCGCTGTCTAGCACAAGCAGTTCAATGTCACCGTCGCTTTCCTCATCATCTTCGCTGCGGATCAACGGGATGGCGGCCAGGGTGAGTTGCGGATGCGAGGGCCAGACCCGACACGAAACAGACTTTGCCTCGCCGCTTTCTCGCAGGCTGATCCTTGCCTCCCCCACCTTATATCCGCCGTCAACGGCACGCGCGAAAGGATAGGCCTGTTTGACAATGGCGCCGGCGCGGTCGCTGCAATCAAAGTGATCATCTGCGCTGGCATTGGCCGTGGTTGCAAAACAGGGTGCGAGCATGGAGATGACAAAGATCGATTTGAAAAAGGAACGCATGAAAAAACCTGACTAAAATGCGGTTAAAAAAGGCGCGTAAGCGCGTGATCCTAAAAGGCGGTCTCTGCAGTCAGAGCCCATCATTTCTTGGGGAAAATCCTAGAAGTATGCGGCCAGAAAAAGCAGCTGATCACTGCCGCCAGACTGCAATCCTTTGCGGTGGCGTGATAGCGGATTTGTTTGGGTCGAGCGCCTCGTTGCTTGCGATCTGCGCGGCTAGTTGCCATCGTGCAGAGCGTCGGGAACTGCGTAGTGCGTACCATCGAAGATGAGTTGGTGGTGCTTTATCGAATGGGCGTTTTCTTCCGAACAATGTTCTGCGGTGCCGGTCTGCCGGCTGGAACGGTTGGCCTCACGCAGATCAATATCCCTGTAACCGTGATGGCTAAGTTTGGTCAGCGACAACGCCGCAAGCATCTCGGTGCTTTGATCCGTACAATCATCAGAACCGCTTTCATCACTGCTTCTCAAGGTCACCAGGCGGTCCAGTGGAGGTTTGATCCGACCATTTGCGAACGCGAACAAAGACAACACCTCCTGTTGAAAAGAGGCGGTGGGATAATTCTTTTCACGCTTGACGCGAAATCCGAAGACAAGCGTGTCTGCGGAGAGTTGGTATTCGCCGTCATCAAAGCTGACAATATCGATTGGGGCGCCTTGATCGGAGGCGCGGTTGCTTAACAGGATCCGGCCTCGCACAGCCAGATCTGTGCTATCGAGCACAAGCAGTTCAATGTCGCAGTCGCTTTCGGCACCATCGTTGTTTTTCATCAGCGGAATAGCGGCGAGGGTAAGGTGCGGATGAGAAAGCCAGACGCGACACATCACCGCTGTACTCTCTCGGCTTTCCGGGAGGCTAATGGTCTTCTCCCCCACCTTATATCCGCCGTTAACGGCACGCGCGAAAGGGTAGGCCTGTTTGACGATGGCGCTGGCGCGGTCGCTGCAATCATAGTGATCATCTGCGCTGGCAGTGGCTGTGGTTACAAAACAGGGTGCGAGCATGGAGAGGGCAAAGATCGTTTCGAAAAAGGGATGCATGAAAAGGCCTGACTAGAATACGGTTATAAAGGCGCTCAAGCGCACCATCTCGATGGGAAGGTGCAAACTGAACCCGCCATTGACTGAGAGGCATTTCCAGGGTGGGGGTCGAAGCCTCCTTCGAGGCTGCAGGGACTCCCAGTGCGGTCTAGTAGGCGGTGCCAAGAGCTGACGGTACTCTATAACGCTGACCATCAAAGATAAGATTATGTTGGCTGCTGCTTTGCTTGATCTTCGGCGAACAGTCGACGGACATAGTGTCGAGTTTTGCGGTGACGCCTTGTTTGGATACAACAATATCGTGATAGCCGTGGTGAGCGTTTTTTGCGACACGGAGTTGCGTCGTAACGTGTTGTTGCTCATCGAGGCAAGCATCGTTTTCATTTCGAGCCACATCCAGACCGGTCATCATCCCGTCGAGCAGGGGTTGAATGGTCCCGTTTGAAAATTCGAACAGTGAGAGTTGTTCCTGGCTCGTGGAATCGACGCGGCTTTGATGTTCTTTCGTCGTTCGAAGTCCGAAGACCGGGCCCGAAGGTGAGACCGCATAATTGGCGGTATCAAGTTTCATAGCGCTGATCCGCATGATATCTTCCGATGCGGCATCTTTTACCAGCAGTTCGCCTCTGACGGCGAGATTGCCGGTATTGAGAACAAAGAGTTTCACGTCGCCTTCCGTGTCGAAAGACCCGTCATCGGTGATAATTGGAAAAGCCACCAGAGTGAGTTCGGGATGGGCAGGCCAGACGCGACAGATCACATTGTTTTCATTGCGTCCGCCGCCCAAGTCGAGATGGGTTTCGTGTGGCAACGGCATATCGTCGCCTTCTGGCACCGATGCAGGGTAAATCTTCTCCATGATGGTGATCGCGCGACCATGACAGTCATAGCTGTCGTCTTTTGCGAGAGCATGGCTGCTGTTAAGCGTTGCCAGGGCGACGACGATGGGGCTGAATTTCAAGAAATGGCTCAAATGCATGAAAGGCCTGTCAAAATCTGGTTGATGTCTGGATTGGAAGAAGGCTTGCGCGCGGTTGCGCAGCGGCTTTTTGAGAAGAGCCTGTCCGATTTGCGTTGCAACGTCAGGCTTAAGACAATGTCGCCTGGGATTGCGGGGGGAAACATGCAGGCAGCGCCAATCCTTCTTACGTGGGGCGACGCGACCAGGCTCGCCCGCAGACAAGCTCGCATTCACAGCAAAGAGAGATCGCTGGCGCACTGGCTTTGGGTAGCAGAACGTGCTTACGACACTGTTCCTTTATTGTGCCTTGAGCAAAGACGGCAAGCGGTAGCGCGTGCCATCAAAGCTCAGCACATGGCGAACAGTGAGGGAAACGGTGGTGGGTGCGCAGTGGCTGATAATGCTACCTCCGGTGGTGGCGATCTGATTTTCCAGAACAAAAATGTCGCGATATCCATGATGGCTCGACAGCGACATGTGAAGCGCGATTTCCTTGTCGAATTTCTGATCGTGACAGGAAATGTGCCCAAGATCGGCAACCTCAAGCTTGGTTATCATATCCTCCAGTAGGGGAACGATCTTGCCGTTCTGCAAGCTGAACAGTGACAATTGTTGTTTGATCAGCGGGCTCGCGGGGGAAATGTCCTCTCGTGTTGTCCTCAGTCCAAATGCGACAAGCGATGATGTGACGTGATAATTCGCGGTATCGAAATCGACGAATTTAATCTGCAACGGCTGCTCGGCGGCGGTGGCATTTTTCAGTAGCAGCTGGCCTTCGATGTCCAGATTTGATGACTTGATGACCATCAGTCTGATGTCGTCGCTGTCGATAGGCGGAAATGCCAGCAAAGTGAGATCGGGATGCCCGGGCCATACCCGGCATTTCACGCTTGTCTCGTCACGGTGGCGGGCCAGATCCACATGGATATTTTCGGGAAACGGAAGGCCGGGCGTTCTCGCGATGGATTGGGGGTAGATTTTCTGCATGATCGCAAGGGTATGGGCCCACCACAATCATAGTCGTCATCCTGTGCCCAAGCGGAACTGATCCAGAACATGGTTGCGACGAAGGTGAGAACAGCGCGGTTGACGATGCGGTTGTTGGGCATAAAATGGTGTTTTTAAATCGGATTGGGGGTTTGTGACTGCTGCATGGGTCTCTCTGCAGGCAAAGCTATATGAGAGCAATACCTTGAATATTGGGTGGGTATACCGCTTGCGCGCACCTGGGCCCGCAAGTGCGATCGCCGCGCGGGCTGCCATCTGGGGATGTTTGCTTGTGAAAAGATGGATCGGCTGCAGCGGCTGAGCCGTTTAAAAATCCGGTCGGTTCAACAAGATTGCCGCCCCTGAAAACAGACTGGTCACGCCGGTCATGGCTCCGATCAGTTCGAATCCATGCAGCCCGAAATTGGTGCAGATGCCCTGCGTTTGATAGCTGTCATGCACGCGCTGCAAGGCGTGTTCGCCGCTGTCTCCGAGAGCCTGTTCCAGCCAGAAGTCCGCCATCATACCATGGCAGAGTCCAAGCGACTGTTGTGGCGCGCCAAGTCTGCTGCGCACGATGCGCATGTCTGTTTCAAACATCTGCCGCGGCATATAACTGCGCAGCGCCAGACGGGAGAAGCCGAATCCTGCTGTACCGTGACACCAGGAACTGTCTGGCGGATCGTTGCTGTCGAGCCGTCGCCATCCGGCCTCGCTGCGATGCGCAGTTTCACGGCACAAATTGCTTTCAATCAGCCGTCTCGCTGCGGCATTTTCCAGTTGCATCTGCTGCATGAACTGGGCGAGAACCGCCGAGACTCCGGCGGTACCATGCGCAAAGCCGAGCAGGGTGTCCTGCTTGCGCAACCGTGTTGCATAGCGGAGGATCCGGTCAAACAGCTGATTGGCAAGGTGTCGGATGTCGGCTGCGATCGGCAGTGCTGCGTAGATCTGCTCCAGGCGCAGCAGCATGGCAAGCGTCCCCGCCAAGCCGGAAACATAATCAAGGTCGCGATAATGTTGGCAGTCGCCACTGGTCAGGGAAAAACACAGTTTTTGCAGGCAGCGCTGCAGGACCGGCAGCAATTGCAGCAATCTGTCCGGTTGCATGAAGCTTAATGCCCAAAGCGTGCCGGCGGCACCGGTCAGCGCGCCCTGTCTCGCCACCGGAGCTTCATCGAGTTGTTGCGCGAGCTGAGACGCCAATTGTTGCGAAAAGGCCAGATAGCGCTTATTGCCGGTGCGATGACCGATCAGATAAAAGGCGAGCGCGATGCCGGAGGCGCCATCATAAAGATCATGTCCGCTCAAGCCAGCCTGGGCTGTGTGATCGGCGCCGACGGTAATGGTGCGCCAGCAATAGGTGCCGTCCTCTGCAAGAATCGCTTCGGCAATCACCTGATCAAGAATAGTCTTTGCAAGAGCAAGCAGCCAGGATGGATTGTTGGGCTTGGTTGCTGCTTTTCGCGGTGGTTTGACTGGCGTGATCGCGTCGCCGCGGCGCAGCCTGAAGGCAAGCAGAGCCTGTTGCAGATCGGCAATGACCTTTGTGATGAACGCGTCAGAGAGCTGCGCGAGCTGATGTTCAACTTTCGCAGCCGGATTGCGGCAGACTGCAACGTCAAGCGCAGTGTGGCTGCCGTCCGCAAGCGCCAAGCCCTGAAAGCCCATGTGGAAATAGGGAATGTCGCCCTGCCGGAGCTGAGATCGTTCACTGGCTGCGATGGATGGGTGACGATCGGGCGTACACAGAACCGAAAGTTCGCGCTCCGCACAATTGTGATAAAGCGTGTCGGGATGAAAGCTGTTGTCGAGGGCTGTCACATAATGCTGGGTCGACGCAGTGAGAATCCGCACAGGAGCGCCATGCATGGCAATGTGAAGCCGTTCCATCACTTTGGCGGCGTTTTGCTTCAAACATGCGAGCGTTTCCTGGAATCCTTCCATTAGGTCTGCCTGATAGACGAGGAAATCGGCAATGGTTTCAGAGCCGAGGCGGACCTCAGACTGTGATTTCTTCAGCGGGAGGGATCGCATCTTAAGACGCGCATTGCTGAGATGCTGCTGCAAGTTGACCCGTCTTACAAGCCTTTGCTCGGGGTCAAGCGCCGGCAAAGGGCTCATTTCGATCTCCGGGTGGATTTGGCGCGCCGGCAGGAGCAGGGAAGCATAGAGATGAAACTCCCAAGGATTGGAAAGCGGTTGTCTCAGGCTGCATGAGAACAGTGTCTCGCAGTCGACGATGACCGGGAAAGCACCGTTGGCGATCAGATTATCCTTGTGCAGGTCGGTGGAGGCAAATATGTGGGTGAGGCCGACGAGCGAGCCATAGCGGCGATAATAATGCCGCAGTTCTTGTTGACTGTCACAGGCCGTGTGATCGATGGATTCGGCCCAGCCATAATCCTGCTTCACGATGACCCGCGGAACGCGGTGGTCAATGGCGGCCGTGCCATTCCACCAGCCTATGAATTCAGAAAACCCCGCATCAATCGCCAGATCCCGCGGCTTGTAATAGACGACACGGCTGGTGTTGTCGGCGTTGCGATAGGTGATGCGTGCGGTCTGCTGCTGGCCGCGATGCGGGTCGCCCACCAGATCAATATCGGTGATCTGCCGCACCTCTTCATCCTGATATAAGCTCTGGGCGACGGCGGCGAGATCGCTTTCAACGCGGGCGAGCAGCAGAGACAGGCTTTGTTGCAAAGCACCGGCCTGGACGCACCAGCGTTGCCACAGGCTGGGATATTTCTCTAACAGCATTGACAGGTTCTGCTCGCGCACCACTTGCGTGACAAAATAGTCGAAACGCTCGGTGGGATCGCTCCCTTTCAGAAGACCTTCGGCCTCTGCGAAGTTCATTTCGACCATCAACACCCGTTCAAAGCAGCGCCGCAACAAGGGCAACCATGCCTTATCGCGGAGCCTGTGGGCGGCCTCGATCCGGATCAAGGCGGATGGCTGCAACTGCTCGATCGCAGCGGTGCGCTTGAGCAGATGCCGATAGATGCAACCGAACATATCCTGTTCAAACATGACCATGGGTTGCCTTTTCATCGTCCATCGTGGGGAAAGCGGGAGGGGTGCAGGGGAACCGTGCTGCCAAGCGCAGGGTTCACGGCGATTGGAGTGCGCCCTGTCTAGAGGCAGCCGGGCTTGCCCTTGGTGCTGATCACATCGACCGACAGGGAGAAACTGGCAGAGCGGTTCACTGCGCCCTTCACGTCAAAACACTGTTTCCTGATTGTTTCGTCGTGGAAGCGATAGCTGGCCTGGACCAACACCGGCAGAGAAGGCCTGACAGGCCCGGAAAAGCACCAGTTCATCTGGCGAATGAAGATAAAGCGCAAGGGACGGTTCTGCTGCTGCCTGACATGCTGGATGGCAACGAAGCCGATGGACTGCACCAGCCGGTCCAACAGGAGAAGCGGAATATGAAACCGATCGCGGCTTTGAACATGAGTTGATGCCGTCAACTGGGTGTCATCAATGGTCAGAAACTCGATATGGTAGCTTTCATCTTTGAAATGCTCGGTGAAATAGCTGAACTGTTTGATTTCAGCATCGCCAGTCAAGGTCTGACAGGGTCCCATCAACATGTGCCCTCCAATAGTGGATTTCCGTCATGGAGACGGGCTGCGGATTATGCGCAGCCCGCAATGCTTTGGCTCGCCCAGAGCCTGCGTCGTAGCCAGATCCGATTTCTCAAGGTCTGGCTGCAACATGCACGCAGTTTGAGCCATGGCGTGGGTCCGCGCTAGTGACAGTCGGGCCCGGTATTGACAATGCCTGCGCATTCCATTCCGGTACATCCGGGAGCATTGGTGCAGGCTGCTTGTGCCTTTGGCAGGCCAGCGGTCTGGCCAATGACCTTATGTGCGAGTTTCTGACTGTAGGATGTCGATAGCATGATAATTCTCCAAAATAGCAGGGATAAATAGAGCTTACATGTCGAGATGTTTGTCGTCTTCGCCTCGAAGCAATTGCCATATTACAGAGTTTGCAAGTCCTGCCTACCGCGAGATCAAGCCTGCTATTAGTTCATCCCTCAATTCAATTTCGCCATCAACGAAATGGGAGTTTACTTGGTGTGATTGCGATTGGGTGACCCATCACCGCGTCGCGGTGATGGTGTGCGAATGCGGCTTTTCTTCCCTCATTCGGCTGTGTCGGCTCTGGTCAGCGCTTTCAGCAGTGCGATCAGATTGGGGGCTATGCTGCGCAGTTCCGTCAGATGGGTTTCGGTCAGGCGGTGCAATATATCCTCGGCCTTTGTGGTCAGAAGAATGCGTTGGCGCCGGCGGTCAGCGGGATCGGTTTCCCGCCGCACGAGATCGGCCTCGACGAGGCGTCCGACCAGTTCGGTCGCGCTATGGGGGGCAATGACCAGCCAGTCGGCGAGGTCGCCGATGGTCATGGAATATGCATGCGCCTTGATCGCCAGGAGTGCCTGATGCTGCTGGCTCGGCAGGCCCTCGGCTTCTGCGGCCACGCTGCTGAAACTCATGAAGCGACGCAGGTCATGGCGAAACTGGGCCAGCGACCGGTAATCGTCGGCGGTTAAATGGCTGCCGGGTTCTCTCATGCGCACTCCTGTAGCGGCGTTCTGCCCGCTTGCGGTGGGGTGCAAGACGGGGGCGCGGCGACTGTGTTTGATCATAATCGAGAGCGCGCGCCTACACGAAAATGTGTTTTTAAAATATATCGCAATACGATGTAATAACCCGCGCTGTGGCCGCAATGGTCGTGAGCGTTCTTCAAATGCAATTTCATTGAGCAACAAGGATAGGCCATGGCCGGGCAAGAACCGATGCATCCGGAGCGCGATTTCATGCGCGGACTACCACGCCGCGCGGCGGCTGATTTTTCGGCGGACAGGCGCATGCTCGTTCTGATCGGCATGGCAGTTGCCATTGGTGCCGCGAGCACGCTGGTCGCTTATCTGCTGATCAGTCTGATTGCGCTTGTCGGCAATCTGGCCTGGTTTGGTCGTGTCAGTTTCGCGCCGGTGCGGCTTGCGGATGTTGCTGCTTCCTGGTGGGTGGTGGCGATCCCGGTGCTTGGCGGCACCGTGATTGGCTTGATGGCGCGCTTCGGCTCCGAAAAAATACGGGGCCATGGCATTCCCGAAGCGATCGAAGCGATCCTGTTTGGCCGTAGCCGCATGTCGCTGAAGGTGGCGGTGCTCAAACCGGTTTCCTCAGCAATCTCGATCGGCACCGGTGGCCCGTTTGGTGCGGAAGGTCCGATCATCATGACCGGCGGTGCGATCGGCTCGCTTTTTGCGCAGATGTTCCGACTGAGTTCAGCCGAACGCAAGACGCTGCTGGTTGCGGGAGCCTGTGCTGGCATGACGGCAATTTTTGGTACACCGATTGCTGCGGTGATGCTTGGTGTCGAGCTGCTGCTGTTTGAATGGAAGCCCCGCAGTTTCATTCCTGTTGCGGCTGCAACGGTTGTTGCTGCTGCAGTGCGGCCATATTTTTTCGAAACAGCCGCGCTGTTTGCGAGTAGCTTCAAGCTCGCGTTGCCCTGGTGGGGTGTGGCTTGTTTCATCGCCGTCGGCCTTGTCTGTGGCCTTTTCTCCGGCCTGCTGACCCAATTGCTTTACAAGCTTGAAGATACCTTTGAGCGGCTGCCGATCCATTGGATGTGGTGGCCAGCACTGGGCGGTGTTGTGATCGGCCTCGGCGGCCTGGTGGAACCGCGGGCCCTGGGGGTCGGCTATGATCTGATTGACGGTTTCCTACACGACAGGTTTGTGAGTTCCCTTGTCATCAGCGTGCTGGCTGTGAAGGTGATTATCTGGCTGGTGGCGCTGGCATCGGGAACCTCTGGCGGCGTGCTTGCGCCGCTGCTGATATTTGGAGGTGCCATCGGCTGGTTGATGGGATTGTGGCTGCCGGGCGGCGAGGCCGGCTTCTGGGCTTTGCTCGGAATGGCTGCGATGATGGGCGGAACCATGCGCGCCCCGCTAACCGCCACTTTCTTTGCGGTGGAGGTCACCGGTGACTTTCATCCGCTTGTTGCGGTGTTTGTGGCTAGTGTCACGGCCTATTGTGTCACTGTTCTGCTTTTGAAACGGTCCATGCTGACCGAGAAGATCGCCCGCCGTGGCCATCACATTACCCGCGAATATAGTGTCAATCTTCTGGATTCTATGCGCGCCAGCCAGGTCATGGTGGCGCCGCCTGAGACCTTGCCGGCGTCGATGTCGGTCCGCGCTGCACTTGATTTCTTCGGATCGGCGAGCAAAAGGCACCGCTTTTATCCGGTCACGGACAGTCGCAATGTGCTGCTGGGCATGATTGGACGCGCGGAGGCGTTGCAATGGGTCGCCTCGCCTGAACCCATGCTGCAGCAATCGCTGGGGGCTTTCGTAGCCGGGCGAAAGTGGGTCATCGCCCATCCCGATGATAGTGTGGCCTATTTGATTGATTTGATGCTGGCCAATGAAAGTGGACGCCTTGCGATCGTAAACAGGATGACAGGCTGCCTCGAAGGTCTGGTCAGTCGCCAGGACATTCTGCGACTGCGCGCCGTTTCCAACATGGAAGAGCATGAACGGGCGGCGTTTTCATAGCGCTGCGGCAGCATTTCGGGGCTGGTGCTGTTTCAGAGCGACGGTCGCGGTCGCCGGCTCCGTGTGCGATTTGCATTGGGGATCGTGGGGTCGGATTCGCCTTGAAGTCTCAAACCCGCGCAGTTCGACCAGGCCGCCGATCAAATTCTGCGACGCGGGGCGTACCGACCATCATCGACTCTTTATGGGTGTCGCCGACAGCTGATGGAGGCTGCGGTCGGCCCTATACTGCCCGCCAGGAATGGGTGTCGCTGGCAACTAGCTCTGTCCCAGCGTCGTGGTTAACAGGCCGGCGCTTTTCGCCGCAGCTACAAAACTACTCCGTGCATCATTGGGTTGGCCCTCTATATCATTCAGGCAGGCGTGCAGCGCTAGTCGGTAGTCCTCATCGAGCGCGTCTTCGGGCCAGACGGTTAACAGGCACTGCGCAGCACCGGCGGAGGATCTGATGATGCGCGGCCCGCTCTCAAAATGTATTTTCAACGGGTGTCCCCAGCTCATGGTGGCTCCTTCTCAACGCTATCTCCGACCGCCAATAGCCTCCCAGCCACGTCTTTTGCCTGTCGGTGAATGGATAGTTTTTCATCACGCATACCCGCCTGAAGATGAGGAAATAGCGAGGCGGTCGCGAGCGTAAATGAATTCTGCGCGCCGAATCTTCATTGTTCAACTCGCAACAAATTCCCAACATATAAGCGGTAGGTGGAGGTACAGAATACCAGTTGACGACCCGTTGGCAAACTTCTGTTATTCTTTTCAGGGCTATAAGTGTTGGCAAGATTTACTGGGACAAAGAGCATCATGCAGTCAACCCGATACCGTATCATGGTGATCGCCATCCTGCTGGCGGTGATCGGTGCTCTCGTTCCTCTGATTGTGATGGCGTGGATGTCATGGCAAATCGCGGTGAGGAAGGAGTTGAGCTATCTCAGTCTGTTTGCGCAACGGGTGGAGTTTCGCGCCGAAACGACATTTTCTGATGCACGGGCCGTGCTTGTTGCCATGCAGGATGCTCGACTGCAGGCCTGTACTGCCGCCCATATCGCCAAGATGCGCGATGCCACGGTCAATTCAACGGGTGTGGAGGAGATTGGCTTCTTTGCGCAAGGTCGGCTGCGATGCACGTCCTGGGGGCCGGTAGAAGACGAACTGCAACAAAGCGCCCCCGATTTTGTGAGGGAGGACGGGCTTCATGTGACGCTTCAGGTCAGGCCCTATGTCAGTTCGGGGAGTTTTATGACCGCGTTACAGCTGGGGCAGCATAATGTATTGATCCAGCCCGGACGCTTTGTCGACGTGGTTCTGGATCCCGGCATGAACGTCGCGCTGATGACCGAAAGCGGACGCCTTCTGGGTGCGCGCGGACAACCGATCGCGCCTGCGCTTTTGCAACGGGTCACCACGCAGGAGCAAGGGGAGGAGAATGGCATTTTCTTCAGCACGGCGCGCAAGAATGGCTTGATCGCCATTGCCACTGCGCCAAGCGCCAATATTGCAGCCAAGTTCGTTCGGGAGTTGATTATATTCCTGCCGATCGGCGCAGGCATTGCCTTTTTCATGGTGGGGCTGGTGATCTGGCTCTCGCGCAAACGCCTGTCGCCGCAGGCGGAGCTGGAGCTGGCTGTGCGCAATCGTGAATTTATTGTCGAATATCAGCCGATCGTCGAACTTAAGACCGGGATCTGTGTGGGCGCAGAAGCGCTGGTGCGCTGGAAACGTCCAGATGGAAGTGTGATCCGTCCGGATATATTCATTCCGCTGGCCGAAGAAACAGGCCTGATTGAACCCATTACCGACCAGGTGATCGCTGCAGTGGTGGAAGAGCTGGGAGGCACTCTCGTTACCGACCGGACATTGCATATCGCCATCAATATCAGCGCGCAGGATATAAAATCTGGTCGGGTGCTCGCGGTGCTGGATCAACAGCTCGTACAGGCGGATATTCGTCCGCAGCAGATCTGGCTTGAGGCCACCGAACGTGGTTTCATTGAGGTGACGGCCGCGCGCAACACATTGACCGCTGCTCGACAGCGCGGACATTCTGTGGCCATCGATGATTTCGGCACCGGCTATTCCAGCCTAAGCCATCTTCAGCAACTGCCACTGGATGCCCTGAAAATCGACAAGGCCTTCGTTGATACGATTGGACGGGAGGCGGCAACCAGTTCGGTGGTTCTGCATATTATCGATATGGCCAAGGATCTGGGGTTTTTCAGCGTTGCAGAAGGCATAGAGACGCAGCAGCAGCTTGATTTTCTGTGTGCGCAGAATGTTGATTTCGGACAGGGCTGGCTGTTCTCGCGCCCTTTGCCGGCGGCTGATTTCATCCATTTCCAGCAAGCGCGCAACAGTCAGTTTGGTTCGGCGGCGGAAGTGATCCGAGCCGCGACCACCGGTTGAGAGGCACGAGTTTGTTACCCCGAGCCACCATCCTCATTTCTAGGGGTTTGCGGGCACGTCAGCCAGGCTTATACCTAGAAGTGTCTGGTATTGATCTTCAGGTCGGTTCCTTTTCGCTCGAAAGGAGAGCCGCGTCATGGAGCCGGTTTTTGCAAGCTTTCAGGTCAGCATGTCAGAATGTTTTATCCGACGATGTTTCGTCCGCGGTGTGTTTGCATGTTAAGCGAATAGGACTGGGTATTTTTGTATGAATGAATAGGCTCAGTGCGCCCTTGCTGTCGTTTCTTTGTTTTGGTTTGCACGGCACCGGGTGTAGTGACAGGACGGAGCGTGGATCCGCCTTCATGGGCAGTTGAGCATAAGGACTTTGATCATGGCAGGCAATCGTACAAATCCCAGTTTCATGAATGGTGTACCGGAGCTTCTCATTCTCAAGCTGCTGTCAGGCCGGGAAATGTATGGCTATGAGGTGGTACAGGCGATCCGCTTCCACACCGGCGAGGCGATCGCGCTGGGTGAAGGTGTGGTCTATCCGGTTCTTCATACGCTTGAGCGCGAAGGGGCATTGCGGTCCCGGCGCCTGGCTGTCGCCGGGCGCACCCGGATTTATTATTCGATAACCCGAATCGGTGAGGCGCGGCTAACGGAATTGGCATCGAACTGGAGCGCGCTGGCAACCACCATCCAGACGGTCGTTTTCAGCACGCTTCCGCTCGGGACTGTGTGAGGTTCGGTCGCGGTTTCAGGGGTTGTCACCACGCGATGCAGCGATATGGATCAAGCCTGGTAGCGGCGCAGTTCCTGCCATTGCGTGATGATCCAATAAGGCATCAGCGTCAACAGCAGATCACCAGTGATGCGACCGAAATTCTCACTGCCAATCCGCAGCGTGACGCAGACAAGCCCAGGCAAAGGCGCCTCCGGCACGATTATCGCACAATTGATCAGGCTGCTCAGAGCGGCAAGCAGGCATAGGGCGAAGACCGGCCAGAATGCCGGAAGCCTCTGAAGGATGGCAATGGAGGCCACCCACCAGCCGCAAACCACCGGCAGCGCGCCGGTAAATATGCTCGTTGTTCCCTTGATGAGCGATTGCGCGGCGATGGGCGACAGAGCAGTTGATAGCATTGACAGCCCGATTACGGTGAGGGCGAGCGAGAGTATGAGGATGGCAGCAGGCGCGACAACCAGTGCGCGGAAAGGGGTTGTTGCACAGCGGGAACGCAAGTGTGGCGCGTTAAGCATGGCTTGCGTGAGTTGCCTGATATCACCAAGCCCGCGCGCAGCGCGCGCGCGCACCTGATCCGGCGGATAACCTTCCGCCCGATAATGCTCACACAGCCGCTCGAAATGGTGAGACAATTCCCGCACACAGAGATGCGCATGGCGCCGGACGACACCCTGGCGCAAAAGCGTATCGCGAAGGTCAACAAACTGCTTTTCCATGGCTGCTCCAAGCCGGTTATTTGTGGCAAGCGCTCAAAGAGAGGTGCTTGCGGGGTGTCTGAGGCGAAGAATGGGACTCGCTCTATTGCGGGCATACGGCTCCGCATGCTTTGGCTGCCGCGCATGCTCAGTGACGCCACCGATTGACAAGAAAGCCCGGATCCTGGTGGAAAAGCGTTTCGCTGCCGCGGGCTTGGTGAGCGTCGTGGTCGTGAAACGTTTCTGTCGACCCTAAGTCCAGCCGGCGCGTGCGGGTCAAATTGGGGCGCAATCGCTTTGGACAAAGCAGAAAAAAGGGCAGCGTCGCCGCCAGATAGAGCATGAAACAATTCCAGCTGGAACCATTCATGTTGGTACAGACACGCACCGACCCACCAATTAACGCGACGCGTGCGTCGATGAGCAGCCAGCAGCTGTTGCTGGCCAGGCTGACCAGCCCGGCAACCGGCCATACAATGCCCGTGCGGCGTCTGAGAGCATACAGCATCACCGCCCAGCCACACAGCAGTGGCAGCATGTAGTTGCAGCTCAGCTTGATCAGCAGTGCGGTCTGCAGAAGCATGTCTTGCGACAAGCTTTGCGGGCGCAGCAGAACGGGCAGCAACAACAGCATATTGCCAAGCAACAGGAAAATATTGGGGGCAACAATCATATGGAGGACCCGTGACCAGAAACTCGCCCTGTCCGTCGCGGTTGCAGGGCGTTGTGGCGGCTGGTGCCGATGACGACTGCCCGCGGTCGTGTTCGATGCGCGAAACAGCGTTTGAAGAGCCGGAGATGGTCGCGGTCGCTTGATCTGAGCGAGACGCAGCCAGAAGCGGCTGCCGCGGCTTTTGTGTCGAATGCCTGCGCCGAAAGCCGCGTCCTTCCCTGCAGGGCATCGCGACTGCGTTAAGAAGGCTTGTTGATGAAACCAACGAATGGCGCCTCGGCACGTTAGCGCAGCAAGCCACGTTGGCGCAGGAAGCAGGGGGAGGTGGCGCGTTTCGCTGAGATGATTGAGATGGTTGTTCTGATCCTGCTGATCGAGATAAGCACGCGCGATGTCATAGCCGCTCGGCTTTCGGCTTGCACGCGCTGTTCGGGTCAAGGCGGGCGAAAATGCAGTTGGCACTGGATTGGTCATGTGGGACATGGAATGAACCCTGACTGATGGTTTATACCTATAACTAAAAGGCATAAGTCAATTGCCTGCTTCTGCTCAATCGCAACTTATTGCCGGCACACATGCGGTATTGCCGTCCTGTGGTGCTGATCCGCCCTGATCCCGATTGATTGGAACGGCTTATCGCAAATAAATCGGAGACTCTCAGAGCATTAAGGACAGGCTGGAGGCGAACAGGCGGCATTGAGGTCTGGTGGAGGTTTATGGGGATGGGATCTGATGAGCAGTGCGGATTTCATAACTCTGGTGGGCGCTCGCGACGCAAGGCGGCGTTTGTCGCTTTTCTCCATGCTATCCCGCGCCGCGAGGGCACCCGAGGATGGCTCAAAGGAGACCGCATCCCCGCTCATATATCACATGTTTCTTATTGAAAACCCTATAGAATTTACCACTAGAACTTGGAGTTGAACCGCCTGGCGGACTATGGTCAATGCTATGTTTCACACTTCCGGGAGGTTGGGAGTGTCGACCGAGCGCTCAACGCCCCTCCAGCTCGTTGGGCGCTCGGCTTTACTGATCAACGCGTTGCGCAGGATATTTCTGCCGATTTTGCTGCCCAAAGGCCGGCTGGGCCGCAGTGAGAGGGGCTGATGATCGGCGATCTGGCGCGCGATCCGGATATAATAGCTGACATGCTTGCTCTCTATATCCGAAAATTGTTGCAGGCGGATGTGGCGCCGCAGACTGCCGGCGCCTCTAAGGAGGCCATAGGGGTCGAGAAAGGTGGCGCCGTGACTGAATTCGAGGTTCAGGTGATCCTTGAATGAGAAGATCCCGCAGAAATCCGCGCGCGCTGAACAATATCCCGCCAAATTTGACATGTTCGCGAACGGGATCGCCGGATGCGAGCACCATTTCCCGCAAGCGCTGGACGGTGTCAAATTGTTCATTGTGAAACTCCCGGACGCCTTCCAGGAGCGCATCGACTTTAATGCTGGACATCGTGATGTTGACCTGGGTTGAACTGGTGGTATTTCAATGCGCGCGGTTGCCAGCAAGGGCAGCGCATGCGGAGCACTCTCAATTCTATCACGGCGGTCGTAAGCAACTGTTGCCGCCTCTCAAACTGCTTCGTTGCCGATTTCAGGGCCGGCGACGCGCCTTACGCTGCCCACGGTTTAAGGCGGCTTGAGAGCAGACACGCGGTTTCAACCAGCCATCGGTGCCTGATTGCAGGATCTGCCTTGAAACTGTGAATAGTCGTGGTCATCCGCCCCCTCCCTGATGCGTGCATGGCCCGATCTCCTCCTCTGTACAGAGCAAGTTGACGGAATCTCAATCGTCGTGGTCGCCTGCAATGGAAGAAGAGCCGCAGATCACCAATGGCACCGCGGCCCTTCTGAAGGAGGAGTCTGTCGAGCCCAATACGTCAACACACTCGCTATGCATGATCTTTATCAATATAATAACGAGTTGTGTCAATAAAAAAGTTTTCAATATTCAATTATGCCAATTTATTAGTATAATATGGTAAAGTAATATCTATATTAAAATGTATTTCTCCTATAAATAGATAATTATATTTGAGAAATATTAGAGAGCTATGAAGAGCGCCTCGCATCTCTCGATAGTTTTGCTAAAGTTTGTCACTTCAACAGGCGTTCTGATCAGAGCGGTGACTGCAGAATGTCCTGCTGGAGTGACGATGTGGCGGCTACGAAGCAATATCCGCCCTTTTGGACCTTTGTTTGCACTGCACATCCAAGCGTCACTTATTCGCCGGCCTATTGCTCGCCCGGCCGCAGGGTTTAGTCAGGTGCGGGCAATAAATGCAACAAAATGATACATTTGACTATAATAAAAGAGACAAATTGCATGGATATAGCTCTGCGCGCCGTTTCTGTATCTGTTATAAATTTTATGCGCCTAATTTAAGTTGTTTTATTTTAACAGCTGTCCAGATAGCTAGGCGTTTAGAATGTTTCAGTCTTTTTACTTCGTTTATTTCGATGGTATCGAATCATGACAGGGCATTTCTGGGCAATGCCAGTCAAAGGGCAACACAGTAACTGGATGACTTCATGACAATACATCACAATTATTCAGAACTGAATGAAAACGCACTGAGCACTGCTCGATTCCTGGTGGGATTTGCGAACCCGACGCGTCTGCGCATCCTGAGCAGACTTCTCGACGGTGAGTGTTCGGTGGGTGACATGGCCGAATGGCTGAACATCAGCCAGTCAGCGCTGTCGCAGCATCTGGCGAAGCTGCGGGAGTTGCAGCTTGTGGCAACACGCCGCCATCGCCAGACCATTTTCTACTCGGCTGCTTCGCCGCATATCGAACTTTTGCTGTCGACATTGAATGGCTTACGTCTTCCGAAGGCGGACATCCAAGATATCAATATTGGTGCCTATCCGCGCCATGCCTGAAGGCCAACGTCAATGGCCGGGATTGCCATCTGTCGGCGATCCCGGCCATTGAGCCATCAATGCACTGTTGTAACCAGAGAGTGGGCAGGAAGGGGAGTAGGATGAACAGAAATGTAGTTTTTCCAGCTTTGATCGCCGCGCTTGCCTTGGGCATTCCGCAGGTTCATGCCGGCGAAAAACAGTCTGACGCATTGAAGGCTGCGATTATTGGTGGCGTCGTGGTGGGTGGCGCTGCGCTGGTTTTGAAGCCGCATCATCATAAGCGTTCCGCAGCGGGTCCGCTGCCCGATCACCGTTTTGATCAGGGTATGTCCTATCCCAATACGATTCCACTTGCGCCGGGTCCGGTGATCCTGCCCCATGCAATCGGTGGGGGCGTTGAAAGCCACAGTGATCAATCTCGCCCCGTTGGAACAGGCGTATCCCCGCAATCAACGCCGATTGGTGCTGGCGCATCGCGGCAATCTGTGCCCTATCCATCGCCTGAGCCGGTTTACAACCCATATAAGGCGCGGTGACAGTACGTCGCCCAGCCTCGGGACCCCTTGGCTGGCACCTTAAACACACAAGGCTGATCGCTGATGCTGTGTGATAGCGGTTGTTAGAGCGCATCCCGAAAAGTACGAAGCGGTTTACGGCACAAGATCCGCGTAAAAACAAATCGATAGAGCATTTCCAATGCCTCAGTCAAAACAGGAAATGCTCTAGAAGAATTTGGTCGGATTGCCATCATCATTTTACCAGGGCAATGACTTGGCGCACCACCTCTTGCTGCAACGGACGCTGCTTTTCAATATTGAAATGGCCAACGTCCTTCGCGTCGGAAAAATCCCGATTGTCGAGCTTACCCTTAAAACCTGGGCCGGCTTTGAGAGGCAATCCCCAGCCATGATGTGAGAAGTAGAAATTGACGGCCTTTCGCACATTCTTAGGCAAGGGCTCCGGCGCGGTCGCAGCGAAGGTCGCGAGATAGTCGACGGGAATGGCAAATTTGTCGAGCGATGCGGCGATGGCGATGATGGCGTTGGCCCCCAGCGAATGGCCGATCAGGACAATGGGGCGGGGCCCGGGTTTCTGGCGCTCGGCGATGATGGTCTTGGCGACCTGTCGCCAGGCAACATGGCTTTCAACATGGGTGACAATTCCGGACGCTTTGAGATCTGCGGCGATGGCGTCCAAGCCGGTCGAGAAAAGATTACCAAAGCCGCGCAGCAGATAGACCGACGCGCGGCTTGCGGGTACGGACCTGTTTGCAGCAGCGGATGCAAGCTTTCTTGCTGATGCGGGAGCGGTGAGCGCTGCGGGTGTGGCCAACAAGGCCAGGCCAAGCCGCAGCAAATGACGACGATGCAGGGATGCTTGAAATAAACAGCTGTCAGGATCGGTCATGGTACAAATAACCAGAATTTTGGAATGACAGAACCGGTTCGCCTGCAATAGGCGTCGTATTCCGCGCCAAAACGAGCCTGCATCATCGCTTCTTCGCGGGGAACGCGGTAAAAATACAGGAACCCCACCCCGATCAGAGCCGCCGCACCGACAATCCAATTTTGCAGAAGACAAAATTGCGCAAGCGCCCATAGCCAGAACGAGAGATACATCGGGTGGCGGACGTAATGATAGAGACCCTCGGTTATCAACGCATGTTCATTGCGGATCTGTAAGGAAACCGACCAGTTACGGCCCAATTGTTGATGGCTTGCATAGAAAAGGGCCAGGAACGCGATCTCAATCCCGAGGCCGGTCCAAGCCAGCCATGGCTGAAACGGCATGTCGGCGCCGGAGGGAAATCCTGTGGTCACATAGACAAGGGGAACAAGCGACAGCGAGAATGTCGCCGCCGCCAATGCCAGCCGGTCGAGGCCTGTGCGTTGATCCTCTGCAACGCTGGTCTTGCGCGCTCGCCTGCGGTGGGGAAGTCGGATGACCACCCAGGCAACGAGCCCGGTCGCCCAGATAATCATTGCCAGCTGTGGGGTCATGCAGAAGGCTCCTTCAAACCCTGTCGATTGCCCAGAAGGTGATTGCGTGCCCGGTTCTCAAGCGTGGTCGGCCCGCAGCAGATCTGAAAGAAATCATACCAGTAGGCTTTGGTATTCGCGAAGATATACTGATAGTGCACGCGGAAGAAATTGCGTTTGATGCGGCGATAGCTATCAGGTTGCAGCATGTCTTTTATTCTGACGGTGCGTATCAACGGAAACTCGCTTCTGGATTCCTGATCAAGCTTCATCTCCCTTACCGGGTCGGTTTTATAGAAATTGATCGGGTCCGTGAGGCATTGAACTTCCACCCATCGCAGATGCGGGTCAGCGATGACTTGGCGCATCCGCTGGCGAAAGTCCTTCGCAGCCTTGCTGTAGCCGGCTTTCAATGCAGTGGAACCAAGGGTCAGAATGCTCACGTCAGGCGCACACCGGGAGAAATCTGGATCAAGTGAAAGACAGCGGGCTGCAACATCCAGAATGAGCATGCCGCCGGTGCTGTGACCGATGAGAATGATTTCGTCGTAACGCTGCCCTTGAGCCTTATCTACAATGCGACTGGCGAAGCGCTGGAGCAGCGCGTCCGCGTCAGGTCGCTGCGACCGCATGAATTGCGACGAGAATGACCACAGGTCCATCAAGTGCAAGGCTGACCAACGCTTTCCCAGGGTCGACAGCGCCAGGAAAAACACCATCAAGCCGATCGCGATGCTGGCAAGCCCGAGCCATGCAGACAGCAACAGAGCCGCAAGGCCACCGAGCATTGCAAATGCCACAATTGTCAGAAACGGGTAAAGAAAATACAGTCCGAAGCGCCAGGCTTTGAGAAAGAAACGCTGCGCGCTGCCCTCGATGATGAAGCCTGAAAAGGCTCTAAGATAGCGAAGCAGTCGATTGAGGATGGGCCTTTTGAAATCGGAAAGCACGATCGGGTCGAGGGCGAGAAAGCTGAAATCGGTCTGGGTTGACCAGCCTTCAGGCAGGCTGCGCGCGGTGATCGCAACACTCCCACTTTCATCATCAGTCTGAGAGGGTTGATCCAATAGTTGGGTCTCTGTGCCCCAGAGCCGGTCAAACCGCTGGATTTCCTTGCGCATCCGCCTGAAAAAAGTGGTCGGCGTCTTGGGGTCATAACCACCGATAAAAAAGACCGCGCGTCGTGTGACCGGCTGCTCCATAAGCAAACAGTAATAAGGTTCATTTCGAATGTCGAGAGCAAAGCAAACGATCGGCTGCTGAAAGGGGCTCTGACGTATTTGCCCGCAGCGATCGGTAATGCGGAGACAATGCCCGACGCCGCCTATGGGATTGATTGGTGATCGGAGATCAACGCTGCGGCAGGTGGCGAGGTCAAGGGGACCTTGCTCGTTATGAAAGTCCTCCCGCGACCATCACAACGGAGAGTGGAATGCGTGTCTGTGGGAAGTCTGCGGGAGGCGCCTGGTCAATATCCCGGTCACCGGGGTCACCAGGCGCCATAGTCTTGATTAATTCAGGCCGAGACGTTTACGCAGTTCAGCATTCTCCTTGCGCAGCTTTTCGGCGAGCGACTTGCGCAGACGCTGGTTTTCGGCTTCGAGCGAGACCAATGCCTTGAGATCGTCGCTTGCAACAGCGGCCTTGGCTGCCGGAGCCTTTGTGGAGGATGACTTGGAAGCAGGGGCTTTTGCAGCTGCGGTCTTCGGCTTGGAACCTTTTGCCGGTGCTGACTTGGTTGTAGCCTTTGCCGCAGCCGGCTTGGCTTTCGACTGGACGTCGTTCTTCCAGTTGTAATAGGTCTGTTCGCTCAGATTAAGCTTGACGAGCGTGTCCTTGAGGGTGTTACCGGCAGCGGTTTCGCTGCTGACCGCTGCCAGCAGGCTGGAGCGTTCTTCCGGCGTGTAACGACGCAGCTTACGCACCGGGGCAACCGGTGCTGCTGCAGCCGATTTGGATTTCGGGGCGGTCTTTTTTGCAGCTGGTGATTTCTTCTCCGCAGCCTTCGCCTGTTCCGGTTTCGGGCTTGCAGTCGCTTCCGAAACTTCAGTCGTGTTCTGATCGGCCATGTGTCACTTCTCCTAATATGGTATGGTACAATTGCACAGCATTCGGGGTGAGCCTAGAACAATAAAATTAACCTATTCTTTAAGATACTGCATCTTTCATCGCTTTTTATAGATCAATAGGCGAACAAGGTCCAGTTGGTCTGGCCTCTGCGGTCCCAATCAATGCAATTCAGGGCGTTTACCCATTCCGATGACCTTTCGGGGGACCTTAATCTCATCAATGAGCTTCTGGCCGGTGCGCATGATGGCTACACGATCGAAAAACGCTTGCGGCGTCCCGAGAACCCCCATGTTATGTGCACATTCATTCGCGACCATGCGCGATGGCAAGGGCGAGGTGGTTGGTTTTATTTCCCAGATCGAAGACGTTACGAAAGAAAAGGAGGCAGAGCGGCAACTCGCCGAGCGCGCCGCGATGCTGTCAATGGCGATGCAGGCGCTTCGCGGTGGGTTTTGGCACATGGACGTGGCAAGCGAAACCTTTGAGACATCCGACCGGCTTGCAGAATTCATCAAGGGCCCTCAGGCGCCACGGCTTGATCTGCAAGCCCTCTCGGCCGGATCAAGCTCGACGACGTTGCCGCTGCCGATCTTGAATGATTGATGCGGAGTGTGGTGAATCAGTCAGTGGCGCAATGCCGTTTGAAGACAGTGGATGGCGAGCGCTTCATGCGCTGCGACCGGAGAATGTTGCGGGATGAGGATGGCGTCCCGACCCGCATTGTTGTTGTCACCATAGACGGGACACAGGAACGTCTGAAGCTTGAGGATCTGGAGCGACGTTCGGAAACAGATCAGTCGAGCGGTCTGCGCAACAGGCGCGGATTTGAGCATGGTTTTGATGCGCTGCACTCGGGACTGGGCTATTGCGTTCTGGTAATTGACCTTAACGGTTTCAAAGCGGTCAGTGACCGCTAATGTCACGCAATGGGAGACGCAATATTGGTAGCGACCGCCAAACGGTTAATGGCCGTTGCAGGCGATGGCGAGCGGGTGGCTTGGATAGGGGGAGACGAGTTTTTATTCGCCCATTGTGACGATCAGCAGAGCGGCCTGCGTCAGGGGGTGCAATTGTCGCGGCGATGGGTCACCCGATCCTGATTGGTCGGATTGCAAGCGATGTCGGCGTCAGTACTGGCGGGATCTGGTCACAGGCGAAATCGGCGCTCGACGATCATTCGGCCGATGGCGTGCGCTTTTCGGCGCATGTGAAGCGGTATGACGCAGGCACCAGATAAGAGGACTTTCAGCGGATAAGTGGGTTTTCTCGCGTCCGAAGGACATGCGTGCTGCACGAAAGGCCCGACCCTGTCGACAGCCAAAATTTGCAGGCTCCGAGCCTTTGCCATTATCGGGTCGGGCTCTATCTACCTCAATAGAAAATGAATGCCAGAAGACAAGAGCTTTGATGGAGCCCGAACTCAGACTAGAATCCCGCCCCTTATCCGCAGCGCAGGAACAGTCACGCCTGCCGGCTCTCGCGGCGATCGCTGCTGGGATTGCTGTGCTGTATTTTGCCAAGGATGTGTTTCTGCCGCTGGCCATTGCCGTTTTGCTGACCTTCATGCTGGCGCCAATCGTCTCGTCATTGCGGCGGTTGGGCCTGCCGCGTCTGCCAGCCATCATAACAAGTGTTTCGGGTGGCTTCCTGGTGATTGTTCTGTTCAGCGCAATCCTGGCCTTTCAAGTTTCGGAAGTCGGTCAGAATATCGCGACATACCAATATAATATCATAGAGAAAATCCGCACGCTGAAAGAGGCGGGCACCGACAACAGCCTGATCAGTCGCCTCAATCGCTTTGTCGAACGGGTGGGCGCAGAAATCAACCAGGACGAAGAAAGGGCCACCTCCGCCCCAGGGAATGCAGAGGTTGAACGCAAACCGATCCTGGTGGAGATCTTTGCGCAACGCAATCCGATCGAAACGCTTGAAACGGTGATCGGCCCCTTGGTGGGGCCGCTTGCCACGCTCGGTCTGGTGATTGTCGTGGTTGTGTTCATGCTGCTTGAAAGGGAGGAGTTGCGCGATCGCTTCATTAGACTGGTCGGCTATGGGGATCTGCACCGCACCACCATCGCCCTGCAGGAAGCGGGCAGCCGGGTCGGACGTTATCTTTTAACCCAGCTTATGGTCAATATCGCTTATGGTGTGCCCTTGGGGATTGGCCTTTGGGTTCTGGGGATACCCAATGCACTTTTATGGGGCATGCTGGCGGTCCTGCTGCGCTTTGCCCCCTATATCGGTCCAGTGATTGCTGCGGTCATGCCGTTGTTTCTGGCATTTGCCATTGCACCGGGTTGGAACCTGCTGCTGTGGACGATCGGGCTGTTCATTGTCATTGAGCTGATTTCCAACAATGTGATGGAGCCGTGGCTTTACGGATCGCGCACCGGATTGTCGCCGCTCGCCATCATCGTGGCGGCGATTTTCTGGACCTGGTTATGGGGGCCGATCGGACTTGTGTTATCGACACCGTTGACGGTCTGCCTGGTGGTGCTGGGGCGTTACGTTCCGCAGTTCCGGTTTCTGGAAATACTGTTTGGTGCCGAGCCGGTGTTGAACCCGCATGAGCGGCTTTATCAGCGCCTGTTGTCCGGCGATCCCAACGAGGCGACTGACAACGCGCTGGAATTTCTGTCCAAGGCGTTTCTGGTGGAGTATTACGGCAGCGTGGCGATACCAGCATTGCTGATTGCCGAACAGGATAGGGTGCGTGGCGTGTTAAGCGACACGCAATTGAGCCAGCTTTCGCACAGCGCGCGATTGGTTGTCGCAAATTTAAGACAGATCGCCGAGGAAGAGGAAGACAATGAGGAAGAGGTTGCGGTTGAGACCGTGACCGATGGTGAGCAGGGCGAAGCGCTGCAATTGCCGTCCGGCGACGGAAAATCGATCATCTGTCTTGGGGGCCGGGGTCCGCTGGATGACGTGAGTGCCGCTATGCTGGCGCAGGTTCTGGCGGTGCAAGGGGCGACGAGCAGGGTGGTCGATCATGAACATTCCCAGCCTAGTCAATTGCGCAGAGCGGATATTGAGCACGCGACAGCCATTGTTCTGTGTGTGCTTGATCTGGAATCTGCCAGTCGCGCGAAATTCCTCTTGCGCAGGCTAAGACGGCTCAATGCGCTTGCCCGGATTGGCCTGGCGATCTGGCGAAGCGACGGGGAGGTTGAGGCTGTTGATGAAGCCCGGCTGCGTTCCGAGATTGAAGCCGATTTTGTGGCTTTCGATCTGCTGACGGCGACACTTGAATGTCTCTCCGATGCCAGGCCGAACGACTGGGGAGCCAGACCCGCAAAAATGCTCAGAAAGCGTCCTCAGAGACCGAAGGAGCGCGAGATGGCAGGACACTGACGGCGGGGACCCCGTCAAGGGGATGGGCATTGTAGCTGTTGCGACTTCGGTCGATATTCGGATGGTCTTAGCGTGGGTTCCCAACAGAAATGGGTGGATGGTTCCGCCTGAACGATTGCGCAACCGCCTTGAGCGGTTGCGCATTTTATTGATTTACCACTTGACGCGGAAGCCGGCATTTCCGGTGATTGTGTAGCTGT
>NZ_JASAMU010000008.1:0-190665 GCF_029909885.1 Ochrobactrum sp. AN78 | reverse complement strand
GACCCGAACCTGACAGGCTCTGCGACACTGTGAATGTGTTGGAGGCCTCAGCAATATCAAAGCCGCCGCCATGATCGCCAAGGCTGATCGCACGGCTGGTGCTGGTAAAGGCGTTACCGGTTACCTGCAAGGTGCCGCCATCGAGCATCACTGAGGTTGTAAGATCGCCGATATTGTTGTCCCCACCCACCGACAGGGTTCCGCCCAGCAGATTGACGGTACCGACAAAACCCGAATTATCGCCGGTCAAGGTGGTTAAGCCGGCTATCTGGTTGATGGTGCCTGTTCCGGCAATGACCGCATGGAGGGTGGTGCTGTCGGTGATGTTGAAATTGAGGCTTCCGGTGCTGCCGCCGCCAGCGCCGTTGAATTCGATATGATCGACATTGAGCGTTCCGGCGGCCTGGGCAGCGGCACCTTGCGCCGCACCAATATTGACAATGCCGCTGGATCCCGCCTGATAGCCGATCCGCAGCAAGGGGATATTGACGACGCCGCCGTTGGAAACGGTGAGTTCACCAGCACCCAAAAGGCCGACAGTCAAGAAGCTCGCGCCGTCGACGCCGCTGAGCGATGAGCCGGCACCAGAGATACTGGCGCTGCCATGCGAGCCGGCGCGCACACCGATATCTGTTCTCGGGCTGATGACCTGTGCGCCATCGTTGACAATCAGCGCGCCGTCGCCAAAATCGGCAATCCAGATTTTGACATCGGTACTCAGCAGTGATCCCTGGCCGGAAACGGTGACCTGTCCGTAAGCAGGGGGATTCGAGCCGATAATCAGCCCTGCGTCCAACGCTGCCGGATTATAGTCTCCATTCGCATAAAATTTTGCGCCATTGGTGATGTCAATATAGCCATCAGCCCCATTTTGGGCGACGATCACCTGCCGATGGGTGGTAAAAGTTGTGCCGACACCATCAACCGTGAGATGTGCTGTTATCTTCGGCGCCGTCTGGGAATTAGGCCCCTCCCCGACCCAGAGCAGATTCCCTTCAGCGGTTGCTCCACCTGTCATGAAAACGCCAGCATCGGCGTTGATCCCGGGCATTTCTCCGATAAGGACCCCGGTGGAATTGCTATCCGGGACCTGTTGAAAAATCCAAGTGGTGGCGCCCGGCGCCGGACCATTGAAAATCGGCCCATATGAGGTGATGGAGGGTTGGGCAAAGGCTGCGCTCATGCCTGCTATTTGACAAAGAGCCAATGCGGAAACTGAAGCAATGAGGTCAAGATAGCTGCGCGTTCTGAGAGCATCATGCACCACGGGAACCCCTGTCCGCCTCACAACACATCGAAGATATCGGGTTTAACCGCGCATCGATACTTAAGGCACTAATAATTTATACTTATCTAATTTAGATATAATTCGATTAATACACGATCTATTACATCTACGGTTTACTATATTAAATTTTATATAATATCAAAGCCAATTTGTTGGGCTTCCCGAAGCTTGTAGCAAGGCGCCTGCCATGCCTGGGTCATGACCGCAATAACGTGCGGTGAAATCGCCGCCCTGCCCATATCAAGAGGTGATATCGCTAAAGTCTCCGAACAGACATCTGCAGGAAGAGGATGCGCTCTGACCTATTCTTTGATGAAAGAGAAGAGAAGCCCATTGTAATCTGCTAACAAGTAATTGCCTGTTTACGCCCGCAATATTTTAGTTATGTTTTTCTAATACATATATCAAATAAATAGAGAGCTTTTATCATGCCACAATCACATCAGAGATATTTGAATAAATCCACAGTTGACATCATCAGGACAGTTTACAGAGATGAATTGTTCGATGATAAACTACCCATTTCCTTTTCTCCGCTTATCAATGACTATGGTTTGATGGCAGGTGAATTTCTCCCTTCCGAGCAGTCTTCCTACACATGTCATCCATCCCGGATTTTTAACGCTATTACGTCAGGAATATTGTTAAACCAGCTTTGCTTTGTTTATCTTCTGGAGAGCAACATCATCGATCCTGCAGAAGGACGCGGTTCGACCGGGCGCCTCTTGCTCACCAACATATCGATCGATTGCAAGGGGGTTATCAATAACAAGTCGGAACGCGATTATCTGTTCACAATAAACACCTCCAGGAAGGGCAAGCGAGAAACAGGGGAAGTCGAGCTCTCGCTTTCCAAGGGACGTTTCATTGTCCGTTCCAGCATCATCATTGCGGGTCGAAACCACCACTAAACAGCAAGTTCAGGGTGAGAATGCTATGCGTAGAAAAGACTTTTCCAGCGTCGGGCCAGGATTTCAGCTCTATAACGACCTGCTCATCCTTGTGATCCTGGGCTCATCCTTCTCTCTCTAATATCGTCACCAGCAGCGGCTTCCTCGCTTGGAACGGCTTTTACACCTCCAGCAATCAAGCACAGTTAAAGAATAGGGTGAGAACGCGTTCCTCGTCCGCCTCCAAAAACGCAACCGTTCAAATCAAACTCGCGGACATGGTGGCGCTGGGATTGTTCATTTGAAAGCGCCATCATGTCGCTTGTCGGGCGCCACATCTGCGACGCACAAGTGGACACCACGCTGCGCTGCTTACCTTTTCTTCCACGCATTCCAGAAGCGAATTTAGTTCTGAAGCAGGCTTTTGATCAGTGCGTAGGTGGCGGTAACGCGGGCTTCGTTGGGATAATTCTTGTTTGCGAGCACCACCACTCCCAGACGTTCACTTGGGATCATGGCAACATAGCCACCAAAACCGTTGGTAGAGCCGGTTTTATTGAGAATAACATGCTTCTGAGGCGGTAGCGGGGGTTCGATCTTTTCGACAGCTTGTGGCTTCAAGATAAAATCATACCCGTTGCCTTGCACCATCTGTTCCACAGCGACTGGCCACGGATATTGTTCCCAGATCATATCCTGTGTAAACAGGGCCGTCTTGTATTGGCCTTGCTGCGTGCGGTGGATTGCTTCCTGCAACTTATGTGAGACAGTAACCGCTCCCATCTCGATATCAAGAAGTCTGAGCATGTCACGGGCGCTCGATTTTACACCATAGGCCTCAGCATCCAGAACGCCCGGCGTAACTCTGATGGGAGCGTCAGTCTTGCGATCATAACCAAAGGCGTAGCTGTCCATCTTGTCGCTGGGTATGTCTATCCAGCTATTGCGAAGGCCGAGCGCCGGAAACAGCATTGTTTGCACAGCCTCTCTGTAATCGCTCGCCAAGGCTTTGCCACTAATATAGCCAAGCATTCCAATACTGATATTAGAATAGCTCCGCGCACCCGGATCGGAGGGCCGCCATTCTTTCAACCAGTTCACCAGGCCGGCTATGTCACTGACCTTTTCTGGTACCTGCAACGGCAGGCCGCCCGAATGATGGGTGGCAAGGTCCATCAGTGTGAGTTTATCGCCGATTGTGCATTTGTCGTCGCAAAGATGATGGGCCATTGTTTCATTGAGATTGAGGTCCCCACGGTGTTCAGCCCAGGCTGCGAGGGTGGCGGTGAAGATCTTGCTGATGGAGCCAAGTTCAAAAAGCGTATCAGGCGTCACGGGACTTTGTTGCTCGCGCTGCGCCAATCCTGTCGCATAGAATTCATGAACACCGTCTCGTGTTATGCCGACAATCAGACCTGGGACATTAAACTCTTGCACAATGGGCGCAAAGGCTGCCTGCGCTTTGGATTGAAAATCATTGGCCATCACCAGCGTGGGATCAAACGCCACGAGAACCGGAATCAGCTTGAGCGATAGCGAGGACAGCTTCATTTTGCAGCTCCATAAGACCGAAAGTGATTATATGCATTGTCGCTAACCCGCCCCGTGAGGCAAAGTTAAGGCGATAGCGTCCGGTCGTGCTGAAAGGCTCTGGATAAACAAAGCTGATCGCCGTCATGGAACGGCTGCCGGACAGGTTCCTGCTCATCCAGTCACAGAAGTGATCTATCCCAGGTCATTGCAGGGCCATGCTCTATCCGGTCGGTGTTTGTGTCCAGGCCCAAAGAGAACCAGATGCTTGGCGCGCGGCAGTTTGAGGTGAAATAGTTCCCGCAACGTTGCGGGAAGTCGCTTTCCTGTGCATGCAAATGTTTGGGCGAATTCTCATATTGTATCGCCGATGAACAGATTTCTAGCGGATCCTTGAAATGAGCCCGCAGACAGTCACAAAAATCCTAGTCCGTACATTCCTGGTTACACTTGGCTGGAGCCTTTATCTCGTTTTGATCGAGGCCTTGTAAATGCTCGACCGCAGTCAGCAGGCAAACGATGGGAAAAAGGGGCCGGCAAGCCTTTCACCCTCCATTGGTCGTTTTGATCTGCAACCCATGTTGGTGAACGATCAAAAGTCTCGACGCTCTCCGCGATGAACCCAGTGCCTTGTGACAAGCGTGGTCGTTCGAAATGGCCCTGAGCGCAGCCAGAGGAGCGGAACCAACCGGTGGGAGAGAATGGGTCGCTCGTGGTTGCGATCCTCCGCGCAGTATGCCGGCTTTTCCACTCGATCCGCATTATGACGGCAGATTGAACAGCTGGGACGGAAGATCGGCTTCAACGGCTTCGACTGTGGCCCTGTAAGAAGTGACCAGCAATCCCGGCTGCAGATATTTGCTCGCAAGACATCAAAGCCCAGCAAAGATGCGGAACGCTATCCTGAAACTTGTATTTGCTCTGAGAGCGAGACCGACATAGACACAAGCGGATTTCATCGTCTCCCGGATTCTATTCGTATTTATGAAGAAAATTGTTCTGATCTTATCCCTCGCATTGCTCCCGCTTTTCAGTGGTGTCCTGCTACTGACCGGTGTCGAGACCACGCATCGCGAACACCGCACCGATTACAGTTTTTTCATTAAGCAACAGCCGTCACGACAAGTGTTCTTCGAAAACCCGATTGTTTGTGGAGAATGCGACGTTGAAATTTATGAGAGATTACCACTGTCTCGCCTCGAGGAAATTCAGAGCTTTTGCCGTCACCGCTTCGGTCTCGACAACTTGCGGATGTGCCATGCGATATTCGCAGAAGAGCAACGACAAGCACACACACCCACGCAGGACCTGGATGCAATCGAGCAGGTCGCTGCGCGCTTTCTCAACAACAGCAATATTGAAAACGGTACGAATTTTTTGTTTCCGTCCATCAACGACAAAACCGTTGTGAAGGAATGCGCACGACCACTCAGTGCAAAATGGCGGGAAGATGCTGATCAGAAAAAACGCGTCGTTGTGAATTGCGAAGAGACAAATCAGCCTGCGCCGGAGAACCGCTGGTCCGTCACACTATCCGTCGTCAATGATCGTTGACCGTATCAACCGTCAACAGATCACACCGCACCGGGAAGAGGAGCGGTAAAGCCGTCGCACGCAAGCTCCGTCAGGAACGCAGGTTAGAAATCGGGTTGCCGGCTGAGGTTAGGGAACTGGCCGGAGACAGTGTTGCGGGCTTCGTCGATGGTCGAAGCATCATTGTTGGTGGGCGCCGCTTCGTTGAAAGACAAACTCGGGCTCCTTTCCGCGAATTCCCCAGCACAGAAACGGGGCGTCCTTGGTTGCAGTCGCGATTGACGGCAAGATTGCGAGTTATATCATCATGGCGGATCCGTTACGCGGCGGCGTCACGCAGACGCTACGCGGTTTACATAAGGACGGCGTCAAGCGCATCGTTCTGGCGACAGGTGACAGTGCTGCGGTAGCCAAACGCGTCACCCGAGGACTGGAACTCGATGCGATCTACGCTGGACTTTCAGCGGATCAAAAAGTGCTGACCGTGCTCAGCGAACGCAAGGCCGGGCCTGTCATGATGGTTGGTGACGGTGTCAACGATGCGCCTGCGCTTTCGGCGGCAGACGTCGGGGTTGCGACGGGCGCCAAGGCAACGGCAGCGGCGGCGGACGCAGCCGACGTCGTTCTGCTCGTTGACAGCATAGACAGGCTTCGCGCAGGAATGGAGATCGCAAAGCGCTCAAGACGCATTGCTATCGAAAGTGTTTTGGGGGGTATCGGCCTATCAGTTATTTGAATGGTCGTCGCAGCGTTAGGCTATCTGTTGCCGGTCCAGGGTGCATTGCTCCAGGAGGGGATTGACGTCGCTGTAATCCTGAATGCGCTTCGCGCGTTGAGAATCTCGCCAGCCATTGGTAAGAGGTCGCAACGCGACCTGAATAAGCTTTTACGCCAGGGTCCTTATCGATAATTCCAACCGTTCAACGACGAGGAGAGGAACCTGCTACGATAGCTTTATACCGGCCACCTGTTGCAGCGCTGATACCGAACAAATTTCTATCGAACCTGAATCATGCGACACAATGAGGCCAAGTTTACGCAGCCTTGTGAAACTCCTGCTCACGGTTTCAACAGTCAGCCCCAGAAAGTCCGCTATATCCTGGCGGGGCATCGCTATGGGAACAAATTTCGATTCTGGTTTCTGCTGATAAAGAAGGAGGATAAAGCAAGATAACTTCTCAACTGATGACAGACTACCCAGAATAACCTGCAGAGAATTTGATCTTCTCAGTAGATTTCGGGTTTCCTTCTGCAAGGCTAGCCATGCGACTTCATTGCATCTGACAAACGCCTGCAGCTTGTGTTAAGAGAGCGATGTCAATTTGCTCTCGACAACCGTCTCAACGCTTTTTGAATAGGAGCCGCTATCAACGAGCCCGATGAAATCGTTAGGGAACAAGAAATGCGTTATCTGTCGTCTGCCATCTGACAAAAATCTGAAAGCCCTCAGTAATCCGTCGTTGACCATATAAACGCGACGTATCTCTTCACCTTCGCTTACCACAGTATAATTCTGAGTGAATGTTTTGACAGAGCCATCGCATTGAATGAATGCGCTCCCCATGGCAATTTCGCGAAACACGGTTCATTATCCCCTTTATTCGATCGGACCATATCCCGGCCCTGTGGCGGCGTCCATGAGACAGGTTTGAGACGTTCACAATCGCAGTCGCTCCATCTCGGGAACCTATCATTGCGATATTACCCTGATAGATGAGGGCCGTCCTTGACGTGTCGCAAACTCTCTGAGCGAACCAAATAATTTTGAAAATGCCGGCCTGACAGGTCTGGTTTCAGGAACGCCGTCCGTCCCAAGCCCTTCGAGCAGGGTGAATGAAGGGGATAATGCGGAGAAAACGCGTCGATGATGGTTTGGTTGACTTTGATCACGCGTATCTCCCTTCAACGAGACAAGATCAATGCAAGTCCCGCCACAACAAATATTGCGCCAAGCCAAGCTCCCGTATTTGGCTTCTGACCGGTCCGCAGCCATAACATTGGAAGAATAATGACTGGCGTTGTTGCTGAAATTGTTGAAACTATACCGGTCTCTCCACCTGAGAGAGCGAACAGCATCAGCGTCATACCCATGGCCAGCGCGAGAATACCCGACAGTGCAGTCATGGATGCCACGTGGATAGTCATACGGTTGCGCGGTCGAACAACTGACAGCGGAAACGCGGAGAGAACACTGAGGCAGCAAGCCGCCGTGCCAACACGCAGCAGTGAGGCGAGAAATGGATCGATGCCACTTTCCATCACCGGTCGTACGATGATTGATCCAACTGCCTGACCCGTCGCAGCCAGAAGACCCAATGATATTCCCACCGTCCAGGAACCATGTACCGTTTCCAGCGCATGAGTGATCACACGGCGACTATTGAAAAATATCGCAAAGCAGACCCCAACAATCGTTAGGGTGATACCTGCAACCAACCGAAGCGTCAGTTCCTCCCCCAGCACGCCCCATCCAAGAAACGCAGCAATCGGGGCATTCATAGCAAATAAAATCCCTGCTCGGCGTGGCCCCAATCTGTTGAGGGTTGCAAAGAGCATGGTATCGCCAAGGAATATGCCTATCACGCCAGAAAGAAAGAGAGGGATTGCAGTGGCAAAGGATAATTGATGCCAGGTTCCGGTGGCCACCACGTAGATCATCAGCAAAAAACTAACAAATATCTGGCGCATCTGATTGAATGTGAACGCACCGAGATGACCGGCAGGTCCAGCGGAAATCAGACCGGTTAGAGCCCAGCATATAGCGGCTCCTAAGGCTGCCAGTTCATAAATAGGCATAGCGACCCCTGGAAAACCTGAAGCTTCCAATTTTTGACGTGACGTACTGAGTTGCAGCTTCACTTATCGGAGGCCGGCAGCGATGGCAATCATGCAGCAAAGCCTGTGACAAGGGGAAGACGAAATTGTCATGCCGTCCACTTCCTCAATATAAACAGCATGTATTTATGCTCAGAACGCATAAATCCCATAACCAATTGGCGTTTGTTAATTCGAATGCGAGCTTTCAATATTCATATCAACAAAAGCACTGAGCTAAAAAGCCAGAGGGAACGTAATGATAAAGTCTTTGATCGCAGACCCAGGAAAACTGGAAATCGTGCCGCCGCGTCATTGGGCAACGAAAGCTCTCGCAGTTGCTTGCGTCCTCGCGGTCCTGTTTCTTGTCCGAGCTTTCTGGAAGGGTGACATAGCCTGGCAATATGTCTCTGCCAATCTATTTGCGCCAGCGGTCCTCTCCGGTGTCGTCAATACCATCATCATGACGTTCTGCGCGATGGGGCTTGGCATATTGCTTGGCGTCGTGGCGGCGATGATGCGTATGTCGGATAATGGTGTGCTGCGCAGCATCTCGATTGGCTATATTTGGTTGTTTCGCGGAATTCCAGCTCTGCTTCAACTGCTTTTGTGGTTCAACCTGGCACTTATTTTTCCAACAATTGGTATTCCGGGGCTTTTTTCTGTCAAGACTGTCGAGATTATGACCCCTTTTGTGGCGGCTTTTCTGGGGCTGGGAATCCAGCAGGGCGCCTATACTGCCGAGGTTGTAAGAGCCGGTATTATGTCCATTGATAAGGGGCAAACAGAAGCCGCACAATCGATCGGAATGACCAGCCTTCGGTCTATGGTCAAGATCGTTCTCCCGCAAGCCATGCGTGTGATCGTTCCGCCAATTGGCAATGAAACAATCGGTATGGTGAAGTTGACATCGCTTGCAAGCGTTATCCAGTATTCAGAAGTGCTTCGAAGCGTTGAAGATATTTATTATGTCAACTCACGCGTCATCGAACTGCTCATCGTTGCTGCCATTTGGTACATGGTGGTCGTTACAGTCCTGAGTATTATCCAGCTCTATATCGAGCGGCATTTTTCGAAAGGGTGGGGAAGACGCAATCCAAGGCAGCAGATTGTTCAGGTGACTGCCGGAGAGGAAGCGTGATGGAACCGATCATTCATGCTCGTGGACTTCAAAAATATTACGACAGCTTTCACGTCCTCAAAGATATCAACTTTGATATTCATAAAGGAGAAGTGGTTTGCATCATTGGTCCTTCCGGATCAGGAAAGAGCACCTTTCTGCGCTGTATAAATCAGCTTGAGAAGGTCAATTCCGGTTATATTTCAGTCGATGGTGAAATTGTTGGCTTCAGGCTTGACGACACAAAACTCTATCCCCTCAGCGACAAGCAAAAGGCGAAACAGCGCCAAGCTGTTGGCATGGTCTTTCAGCGGTTCCATCTTTTTCCGCATCTAACCGTTCTGCAAAACATAATCGCCGGCCCCACCGGCGTGCAAAAGCGACCAAAGTCGGAATGTGTTGAGGAAGCACAGCAATTGCTCAACCGCGTCGGACTTTTGGATAAAGCGGATTCCTATCCGGCTGAACTGTCAGGCGGACAACAACAGCGAGTTGCTATTGCCCGAGCCCTCGCCATGCGCCCCAAAGCCATGCTGTTTGATGAGCCGACTTCGGCACTCGACCCGGAACTTGTTGGTGAAGTGTTGGGCGTGATGAAAGAACTTGCCGCATCGGGCACAACAATGATCGTGGTCACCCACGAAATTGGCTTCTGCCGCGAGGTGGCCGATCGTGTGATCTTTATGGACGAAGGCCGTATTGTTGAAACAGGAACCCCTGATCAGGTGCTCAATAATCCGACAAATCCGCGCATCCGAAATTTTGTGTCGGCAGTCCTATAACAAACAATAATCACTTAAGAGGAGAACATCATGAAGCTTACCACCCTCGTTGCCACAGCGATGACTCTGCTATCGGCATCTGTCGCGATGGCAGACAACAATCTCAATCTGATCAATGAAGGCGAACTGCGCGTCCTGGTCAATCCCATTTACCCACCAATGGAATACGTCAATCCGGAGACCGGGACGCTTGATGGCTTTGATATTGATCTCATCAATGCGGTGGCAAAGAGGCTCAACCTGAATGTCCTTCTTGTAACCTCTGCATTTCAGGAGCTGCAAAGCGGACTGCAAACGGGACGCGGTGACATTATCGTTTCCGGCATGAGCGACAATCCCAAGCGGCAGGAAAGCATGGATTTCGTCGATTACCTGACGAGTGGCCCTATTCTCTTCACGACCAACGCAAATGCGGCCCAATATAAGAACCCAGAGGATCTTTGCGGGAAGAAAGTTGCAGGAAGCCGCAGCACGACCTTCGGAACCAATGTCACCGACTGGAGCAAAGACAATTGTGTTGCCAAGGGAAAACCAGCCATCGTGTTTGAAGGCACCGCCGATTCCAATGCTGCGCGTCTGGGGATGAAGCAAGGCCGTTATGATGCGGTGGTACAGGGAATTGAAACCATCGCCTATCAGATGCGTCTCGAGCCCGATACGTTTACCCTTGTCGGCGACCCATTGCTGAGCAATGACACATTCGGCATGGGCTTTAAGAAGTCAAATACCGCTCTGCGCGATGCGGTTGCGAAAGCGCTTGACGCCGTTATCAAAGATGGCACTTACGCTGAAATTCTTAAGAAGTGGGGCTTGACCCACAACGCCGTCGAAAAGGCCATCATCAACGGCGTCAAGTAAGCCTCAACGAAGTTTAACGCGATCAGGAACAAACCAACGGAACGCGATAGCGCGTTCCGCAGGTTCACTGTGCGCACAATTTAAGTCACTGCAAACAAGCTAGCGAGCGTCTCAATGCTGCGGTCTTCCCTATATCAAAGTTCAATTCTCTGGCCAGAAGCGCGGCGCTCAGCGGTGGCTCTAGCCTTTGACGTGGATGGCCCGACCGGAGACGCAATGCTTGACGGCTCGCTGCGGGACAATCCGCGATATTTTACGCAAGGTGCCTATGGCCCGTGGAAAGCTCTGCCACGCCTTTTGGAACTGCTGGCCAGATATGAGCTGAAAGCAACTTTCTTCATTCCAAGCTGGGTTATTTTGCATTGGACCGAGCAGTGTGTCCGCCTTGTCGCGGAGGGACACGAAGTTGCCTATCACGGCCATCGGCACGAGGTTTTTATAGACTGCACGCCTCAGCAACAGCTCGATATTATGGAAGCCTCCAAGGAAATTTTCCAACGCTATCTTGGCGTGAAACCGGTTGGTTTCCGCACACCGTCTGGAGACTGGAGCAATGAAACGGCGGAATTGCTAAAAGCCTTTGGCATCGTTTACTCGAGCTCGATGCGTGGCGATGACAGGCCGTACTTTCACGAGACACTCTTGCCCGGCCCCGGCCTGGTTGAGATCCCGGCCCGATGGGATATCGATGACTATACTGCGCTCGCCTATACGGAAGAACCCGATTTTCCGATAGGGCTCGACCGCATTTCCGACTACCGGACGGTTGAAGCCAATTGGAAAGCCGAGTTCGAAGGCTATCATCGTGAAGGTCTGTGCTGGACAACCATACTTCACCCCAAGGTTTGCGCCCGTCCGGGACGTCTTTCAATCCTTGAAGGTCTTTTTCACGCGATCAGAGCGCATGGTGATGACGTGTGGTGCGCACGCCTCTCGGAAATTGCGCAATGGTGGATAGCAGCAAACCGCGCACCATCAGGCAGGGTCACAAGCTAATGACTGCACGGTCAAATTCTCATCTCACAAATGTCGGTGGGCCACATTCGTTCTGGCCTGAAGGCAAATGCTGCGCCGCTTCAATTTCGGTTCTGTTCAGTGATGGGCTGGATGCCCTCGCCGCATCGCCTGATCTTGCGGAAAGAAACAAAAGCTTCTCTGTATGGAAATATGGATCAGCGCGTGGTGTCGAACGCCTGTGCCGTACTTTCGAAAACAGAAAATTAGCGGCGAGCTGGTTCGTCCCAGCGACGCTCATCCAGACACATCAAACACTTCTTCGCGATATAAGCGCCATCGGACATGACTTCGCCAGCCATGGCCTGACAATCGAGCGTTACGATCTCTTCAGTCCGCAGCAATCGCTGGACCGCGTCAGGCAGTCGAAATCCCTTCTTGAGACCTGCCTTGGTCAGGAGATCACAGGCTTTCGCCTGCCGGCAGGAAATTGGCCTCACGGATTTGACCGGATACTGCTTGAGGCTGGCTTTCAGTGGTCAGCATCGTTGAACGGCGATGACATACCATTCCTCCATCCATCGCGGCTGCTGGAAATCCCCGTGCATGTCGAACTTGATGACCGCCCCTATTTCCAGTTCAACTTCACACCAGCCTTTCCAAAGGGCCAGAGCAGGCTTCCGGCATATGAAGGGGTTCTGGCAAACTGGAAAGCTGAATTCGATGCCTATCATCGATATGGCGGCTGCTTTGTCCTGCAAATCCATCCGGAATGGAGCGGCACGCCGGGCAGGATCAGCATCATTGAAGAGATAATTGACTACATCGGGAGTCATGACGATGTCTGGTTTGCGACAGCATCTGAAATTGCAGAATGGTGCCTTGAGCACGTGCGGCCTTCGCCACCGCAACATCCGATAAACGTCTACGAAGATTACGTGCAGGAGACCGCACAATGATCACAGATGTGCTTGCAGGTCTTCTCACAGAAACCTCCGAACGCGCCTTTTCGGAAGCGACAATCGGCAAAACAAAAACACATATTCTCGATACGATTGGGGTGTCTCTTGCGGGAGCACGATCATTCGAAACACAAAAAATGCGGGAAGTACTGCTACCATCGCGCGGTGAAGGTTATTGTGGGGTCTGGGGAACATCTTACTCCACCAACGCCCGCACCGCAGCGTTAATCAATGGCGTCTCAGCTCATGCCTATGAACTCGATGACAGTGGTGGCTGCGATCATTCGGGTGCTGTCGTGCTTCCCGCGGCAATTGCTGCTCTTGCAGATATTACCGAGCCTGTGACCGGAGCTGCCTTTCTGCGCAGTATTATTCTGGGCTATGAGGTCGGTCGCCGTGTGCTGGAGGCCGCGGGCGGCTATGAGACCCATAACGGTCTGGGCTGGCACTCAACGGGCACCTGTGGGGTATTTGGGGCAACGGTCGCAGTTGGCTCTCTTCTTAAACTCGAAAGGCATGCTCTTTCCTCGGCGCTTGGCACGGCCTGTTCATTCGCTGCAGGGACATGGGCTTTCATCGGCAACGGAAGCTCTGCGAAAAAGCTGCATGCAGGTCGCGCCGCCGAAGCCGGGATTCTCGCCGCGTTTCTGGCACGGAGCGACTTTCAGGGACCAGCGGCGGTGTTTGAACCCGATCATTGGGGAAGCTTTTTTGCAACCTATTGCGGAAACCACGCTGACCCGCAGAAACTTATAGGCGATTATGGTGTGTTCTGGCGTATCAATCGCTGTTCGATCAAGCCCTATGCAACGTGTCGGGGGACGCACTCCGCGATTGACGCTATCAACTTGATTTTCGCGAAAACCGGATTGCGCGCCTCCAATGTGGCGAAGATTGACGTCGGTATGAGTGCCTTTCAGTTTGCAATGTGCGGCAGCAAGCGAGTCACGTCGCGTGCACAGGCGCAGATGAGCCTGCCTTACGCAGTGGCCGCCAGACTGCATTATGGCAAGGTTTTTCTAGATGAGCTTGCCCACAATGCCTGGGAAGCGCCAGAAATTACAGCCTGGCTCGACAAATTCACCATAGCCATCGACAAAACAATGGCCGACGAAGATGAGCCGGAAATCACGATTATTACCCATGATGAGCAGGAGCACCGGCAAAGGGTTGAAACTCCTCTTGGCGGCCCGGACAATCCTCTTTCTGTTGAGCAGATCATGGGAAAGTATCACGACCTTAGCAAAGGCATACTGCCACCGAAGCAGATTGACGCCATACAGGAACTGATCACCGATCTTCAAGACGTGCCGGACGTCCGGGCGCTTCTTCCCCTCCTGCAATCCCCCATGCAAAACTGAGGACAATGTCAGATGTCAACCGATATGGCTTCAACCTGGTCACCACTGTTTAAAGAAGCAGTTGCTGACGATTTCCGCGATTTTCATGAATGCCTCGATCAGGACAAACGCCTTGCGTTGCATGATGTTCATGGCTCGCGGGTCCACGCTGACATGTTGACGCGTGCGGGAATTTTAACGCAGAAAGAAAACCTGGCGATCCAGTCCGGTCTCAATGCAATCGCTGAGGAAATGCAATCAGGAGAATTTGTCTGGAAAAAAGAGCTCGAAGACGTTCATATGAACGTTGAGAAACGCCTGACCGAGCTTGTGGGTGAGCCCGGCAAGAAACTTCACACGGCACGCTCGCGCAACGATCAGGTAGCAACGGATATACGCCTTTACGCGCGCAGCGAGCTCGAAAAGCTTGATACGGAGATTTCGGGCCTTCTTCGTGCACTTGTTGATCTTGCCGAACAGCAAGCGGAAACCATTATGCCCGGCTTCACGCATCTTCAGGTGGCACAGCCGATTACATTTGGCCATCATATAATGGCTTATACCGAGATGTTTCTGCGTGACCGTCAACGGGTGAGAGAAGCGCGTGAGCGCCTCAACATCTCGCCTCTGGGTGCTGCCGCGCTCGCCGGAACCGGCTTTCCTATCGACCCCGCGTTCAGCGCCACAAAGCTCGGCTTCAACGCAGCGTTCCGAAATTCCCTTGATGCCGTCTCCGACCGCGATTACGTCGTGGATATCTGTAGTCTTGGCGCGATCATCATGGGGCATCTTTCACGACTATCGGAAGAAATCATTCTCTGGTGTACTCCGATGTTCGACTTCATTGAGGTGGGTGACCGATTCTGCACCGGATCTTCGATCATGCCACAGAAGCGTAATCCGGATCTGGCTGAACTGTTACGCGGCAAGGCCGCGAGACTGATTGGGAACCTCGCTTTCTCCGCCTCGCTGATGAAAAGTCAGCCACTTGCCTTCAACAAAGATCAGCAGGAATCCAAGCCTCCGCTTACAGACAGTCTTGAAACAGTCCGCGGTGCGGTATCTGTGACAACGCAGATGATCCCTTCGATAAAGGTGAAGAAAGAGAAAATGCTTCTCGCAGCAGATCAGGGTTATTCAACGGCAACAGACCTCGCAGATTACCTTGTGCGTGCCGGCCTGCCTTTCCGCGATGCCCACCACGCGGTTGCCGCTATCGTCGGTTGTGCCCGGGAAAAGGAGCTGAATACGCTGTCAGATTTGTCCCTGGCACAAATGCAGGCTTTTGCCTCTGTGATCAAAGAAGACGTATTTGATGTTCTATCGGTGACAGGCTCGGTTGCGAGCCGCGATCATCGGGGCGGCACCGCTCCGAAACAGGTGCATGCTGCTATAGCGGAAGTTCGTGATTTGCTTTAATTCTAGAGGTTGTGGGACGATCCGACGCCCCACAACCATGGTTCACCTGTTTGTTGAATTCAATAGCTATCGGAAATCAACCTCAAGCTCTGGTACGTGATGCGATAATGTTCGCCTTTCCTGGCCGATAATGATAGGCTGGGTGGCTTCCTCAATCCTCTGAAACCATGAGTGCCCCTTGGATCTCAAGCAGGAAAACAATCGTCTGCCACCTTTGCAGACACTGCAAAGTTTTTCAGTTGTGGCGGATACTGGAAGCTTCACCGCCGCCGCCAACCAGCTCAATATCAGCCAAAGCGCCATCAGTCGTCAGATTCAGCTTCTGGAGCATTATTTCGGCTGTAGCCTTTTTGACAGGCATACGCGAAAAGTGCTTTTGACGGAGCAGGGACGAGCGTTGCTACCCATCATCAATGGATTGATGGCGTCGCTAAAAAATTCATTTGAGGCCACAAAGCGGCCTAGCCGAACATTGACGATACGCATGCCCCCGACGCTTGCTCGTCGCTGGTTCCTGCCCCGTCTTCCAGACCTTTTGAGAAGGCACCCTGATCTGAATATAAATATCGACACGGCGTGGTTCGCCCGCCCGAACTTTTCAATAGACGATATTGATATGCTGATTACTTATGGAAATGGCAGCTGGCCAGGCATGGTGGTTATCCCTTTGGTCAGAGAAAGCCTGACGCCCATGTGTGCGCCATCTTTGATATCCATACTGGGTCGTCCTGCAAACATAGCCAAACTGGCCGAATGTGTATTGATACACTCTAATCCGCGACACAGTGACTGGATGCTTTGGTTACAGGCTGAAGGCGCTTATTCGCTCCGAGGTTCACGTAATCAGGTCTTTGACACGCAGGATTTTGCAATGACAGCAGCTGCAAGCGGCTTTGGTGTCACAATGGGCGATCGCACGTTTGCAAAAGACGATCTGGCCAGTGGGGTGCTCCTACAGCCCTTCCCTCGAATATTGGAGACGGGATACGGGTATTATGCACTGTTTCCGGATCGCAAAGATCATCGCGATCGAATAAGGGAGCTATCCAGCTGGTTTGACGGGCAGGCGATACAGCGTGACTTTTAAATTCTTGATATCCAGGTAACGAAAACACATTTCTTTTTTCGTTACCTGGATACTTCAACCGCACGAGCCTTTGAAATGCCGGTGATTTCCAGTTTTATCTGGAATATCAATCGATTATTCTCCGATAGCCCGTCTAAATGATGGGCTCTAGAGCATGTCTCTCTAAAGAATATCCGCCGGGCGGGGATTCAGTCCACCGGACCGATTTCTGATCCCGCCGCGATGGGATAAAGATACGCGTAAAAACAAACAGTGAGACGCATTTTTAACGATCCAGCTTAAACAGGCAATGCTCTAGTTTAAAGTGCGACTTGGCAATGAATACCTGGGATAAGCGATGAATGCCGGCGTTTGTGAGAGCGGAACACCTCAAATTCCGTCACTGCGATATTGGACCCCAGATGACCGTCATCGCTCGGCAATCTGCTGGAAGATCAAGCCCAACAACTTTCGAGACCCGACGCTTGGGATTACAATGGCCTGCCAGGGTCGCCGGCAACCTCAGCAACTCCAGTGAAGTCGGCCCATGGCGTTAAGCCGGCTCGGACGGCTTATGCGCTTCGGGAGGGTAGAAAAACGCCCCGGAAACGCATCTTTCCGGATGATAACCGTTCATACGCTTTGGTTGCTTCGTCAAGCGAGAAGGTTTCGACGATCGGCTTGACCCTGCCCTTCGCGGCAAGGTCAAGGATTTCGGCGAGGTAATGCTGTCCGCCATGCGTGGAGCCGATCACGCGTTGGCGCATCATGTGGAATGGCTTGCCGTCGGAGGGGATCGCGAACGGTTTGCTGAAATCGAGCCCGCAAAGAACAATGCGCCCGTCAGGCCTCATCCCCGCGACCGCCTTTTCCGCGGTGGCGAAGTCATTCGTCGTGACCAGAAGGACGTCCGCGCCGCCGACCGCTAGCAGTTCCTTGCCATCGGCGACAACCATATCAGCACCAAGGTCGGCGGCCAGCTTGTGCTTGTCCGCCGAATGAGTGATCGCGATGGTTTCAAATCCCAAGGCCTTGGAGAACTGCAGGGCTACGTGGCCCAGCCCACCAATGCCAAGCACCGCAATTCTGTCACCGGGCTTCGGTTCCGCATCGCGCAGGCCACTCCAAGTTGTATAGCCTGCGCACATCATGGGCGCGGCATCCGCATAATCGAGCCCATCGGGCAACAACACACTGCCTTCGGCAGAAATCGCAATGTACTCAGCGTGACCGCCCTGCGTGGCGAAGCCTGTCGTTCTCGGCGAATCGCAGTTCATAGCCGTCTGACCGGTTAACGGGCGGTTTTGGCGGCAATACAAGCATCGGCCACAAGAGGACTGAACCCATGTAGTGCCGACCCGATCCCCTACCTTGCGTGTGTGTACCCCCGCGCCCACTTCGACAATCTCGCCGACAACTTCGTGGCCGGGGGTCTGCGGATAGATATCGCCCCCTGCCCCCTGGGTTGCCCAGACGTCCGTATAGCACATGCCGGAGGCGTGAACTTTAACGAGGATTAGCCCCGGCTTCGCCTCGGGCATGGGAACCTCTTGAACTTCCCAGGGGCGGTTCGCCCCGGTCATCACAACAGCTTTCATCTTCATTCATTTTTCCTCTATTCGGCAAGTCCCGGTATTCGTTGCGGCTGAGGGCGTGCACGTCACCAGTCGCTAGTCGGAGAGCCGTGGTTAGGCCGTGCGGCGTCAACGTTACGAGCTGTTGACTATTTAAACAATCTGATCAATTCTTGATGTTATGGTGAAAGCAATTCAGCAATCTAAGGGCAATGATCTGGCGGCATTCGCTGCTTTCCTCGCCGTCGCGAACCGCCGCAGCTTTCGCTGCGCCGCGAGCGAACTGAACATAACCCCCTCCGCGATTAGCCATTCGATCAAGGCTCTTGAGCAGCGATTGGACGTCCGCCTTTTCAATCGAACGACGCGCAGCGTCTCGTTGACAGAAGCCGGAGAGCGCCTTGCCTCCAAACTGAGGCCAGCAATGGCCTCGATCGATGAAGCCGTTCAGGAGTTGGAGGGAAATGGTGCAGTCCCGAGCGGCACAGTTCGCATAAATGCCAGTGAGGGTGCTATCCGTTTAGTATTGCGACCGCGGCTTGCCCGCTTCCTGCACGAGTATCCGAAAGTTCATCTTGATATAGTCAGCGATGGAAGACTGAGTGATATCGTGGCCGATGGTTTCGACCTCGGCATTCGATTGGCGGAGGCCATACCAAAAGACATGCTGGCCATCCCGGTAACGGGAGACGTACGCTTCGCGGCAATTGCATCCCCGGAATACTTAGAGCGTCGAGGATATCCCGTCGTGCCCCAGGATCTGCTCAGCCATGAGTGCATACGCTTCCGGTTTGAAAGTGGAGCAATTTATCGATGGGAATTTGAACGTCTGGGGGTTGTGGAACGAATCAATGTAGCTGGTTCTCTTACATTGAGTGACCAACCGCTGATGGTGGAGGCTGCTATCGACGGAATAGGTATAGCATTCGTTCCCGACCATCTTGCGAAAGATGCATTGGAGGACGGTCGCTTAAAGCGCGTCTTGGAGGATTGGTGCCCAGCGTTCCCGGGACTTTGTCTTTATTATTCGGGGCGTCGCCACGTTTCATCGGCACTCAGGGCATTGATCGACATGCTGACCCAACGCCGCAGATAATCGAGAGCCAACGTGGTCTGCACGTCGCCATTCTCGCTTGGCAAGTGGCTTTTTGATGGAACCAATTGTTGGTTTTGCGCTGATAAGTTGTATGTTTCCTCTGTGACGGCCCTACCATCTTTTTGAGGGTTGAAACGGCACAGGACTTCCATCGGCAGCTAGGCTGGCACTCGTCGATTTTCTGGTCGCATGCCAGCGGCTGCATCGCGATGCCTGCGTGAAAGAGTAGAAATTTTACGCTCTTGCCAAAGCGGTCCTTGCCGCAATGACGCAATACCGGCTCCAACGATAAGGATTATACCGAGTATCGAGGTCACATCCGGCACTTCGGCAAAGAAAATCATTCCCCAGACGACGGCGAAGCCCACATAGGAAAAATCGAAAGTTCCGATGACGGATGGCGGTCCATTCTGATAGGCGACGGCGGTCCCGATGCTGCCGATGAGTATAGCTGCTGCCATGAGCCCCATCGAAATCCATTCGGCCTGCCCCATCGCAGCCCATGGCGCCAGCAGAAAGCCATGCCGCGCGACATCTGGCCGTAGCGCGACCAATCCGGTCGCTCCTGCGCCAACAACAACAAAGCAAATATTCAGCGCCAGCGCCAGGGCAATAGGATGCTGTTGCCGGCATCTGGTGCGGGTGATGATCATGGCACCGGCGTAAAGCATGGCAGCCAGCAGCGGGAGGATTGTATATGCATTGAAATCGCCCACCCTCGGTCGAAGGATCAGCAGGACACCCAGAAACCCCACAAACACGGCAATGAGGCCGAGGCGGGAAATTCGATCACCTATGAAAAGAGCCGAGAACAGCGATAGGAAGAGGGGAAGCGTGTAGTAGGCGGCAGCTGCAACTGAAAGTGTCAGCTTCGGAAGCGAAAGATAATAGCAAATCCACATGGCAACCAACATCAGGCTACGCAGGACAACCCAACCAAGCAAATGGGGGACCCTAAGTCTTACAGACGATGTCACAACGAGGACGACGAGCAGAACCGGGATGGCGAGCAGTGAACGGATTACGAAAATCTGCCAGATGACGAAGCTGCCGCTTGTTAATTTAATCAGCGCATCGCCCAAAGAAAGCGCCAGCACGGTCAGGATGATGATGCCGACCGGCATGGGAATGTGGTCGGCGGGTTCTACCCGCGAGCTGGCTTTCGACATGAGGGATCCTCTCCGACAAATTCATATGGAACCTTAGGAGAACATCTTCCGGCAAGCAATGAAGGGAAACCTGAAACGGTCATTCCGACACCGGGAAGCCAACGATCGCGTTGGGGCGTAAACCTTCATTGACCCCATTTACTTTCCACGACCGCAATTCACCTTGCAGGAACTCTGACGGGTCAAGGGCTCCGGATCTCTCAAAGTTAAGATTGCTTTACGCGCGGTTTGGTTCATTCGGATCTGAGCAGGAATTCTCCAAAGCGGCGGCCTGCGGGACAGGGGCTGCAAATTGCAAGGGTGATCGGGATATAGAAAGATCACCCGTCCTGCACAAGCGGATCGAAGGTGTCGGCGAGAGTGAGAAACATGCATCCGCGCGGAAGGATGGGAAGATCGTTTCGGTCGAGCGCACGCGTCGCGGCGCGCCAGCGGACAGAGCCACGAGGAAACCACGCGGCCAAAGCGGAACGCAGGTCGGACGCATAAATTGGGTCAGGGTGGGGGAACTTCAAATTTGACGATCCTCACCCGCTCTGATCACCCTATTGCTGACAGATCAGCAGATCGGCAAGTTTCTGGGCTGCAGGTCCGAGTGCCTCGTCCCGACGGTAGGCGACATAGGCACTCGAGGTGACCTCGCCATTGCGGCCCATGGCGCTGACATTAAGGCGCACAAGCGTCCCTTGCTGCAAGTCCCGCTCGACGAGCCAATGCGGGAGCCGCCCCCAACCTGCTCCCCCCAAGATGAGATGGTGTTTGGTATCCTGCGAACTGACGCGGCAGGTCTGTGACGAAACGACTCCGAAGTCTCGGCCTGCGGATATGTCGGAGGGATCGGTCAGAACGATCTGGAGATGATCGGCAACATCCATCAGCTCCATTGGACGGCCCGCATGGCGAAGGGCCAGCGGATGGGTCGAAGCAGCGACCGAAACCTGCCGAATGGTTATCAGCGGCTCGAACTTGATGCGGGGGTCGCGGAAATCTTCACCGACCATCACCGCAAGCGCACAACGGCTCTTCCGAAGCGCATCGAGTGGTCCGCCCATAGCCTCCGACCATACACGAACGGCCACAGCAGGATAATCGTGTCGCATCCGTGAGATCGCACGTGCGACATCCGGCATAGGAAACAGCGTATCGACAGAAATCGCGAGTTCCGTTTCGACGCCATGCGTGAAGCCCCGCGCTTGGGCGCGCAGGACGTCCACGCGCAGAATGATGTCGCGTGCGTTGCCGAGCAATATCTGTCCCTGCGGTGTCAAGGCGGGCTTGTACCCGGAACGGTCAAACAGTTCCACGCCAAGTGTGTTCTCAAGGTTGGCGATGGTTGCGCTTACACCCGACTGGACGCGTGAAAGCTTCTGAGCTGCGGAGCGGAAACTGCCGCTATCGGCAATTGTTACGAAAGTCCTGATCTGATCGAGAGTGAGGGCATCCAACATGATCTATCCTTATGATCATCTCTAGCATTTTATTATCACTTATTCCGCTCATCGATTTGATGCAACCTTATGGTCAATGAAACGAATGCGAGGACGACGAGATGACGAAAGTGCTGGTGCTTTACTATTCCTCCTATGGGCATATCGAGACGATGGCTTCGGCCGTGGCGGATGGCGCATGTGAGGCGGGTGCGACGGTGGCGATCAGGCGGGTACCGGAGCTTGTTCCCGAAGCGCTTGCTGCAAAATCCGGATACAAGGTCGATCAGTCCGCGCCTGTCGCAACGTTGGCCGAACTCGCGGATTCCGATGCCATCATCATCGGAACGCCGACCCGCTTCGGCAATATGGCCTCTCAGATGAAGAACTTTCTCGACCAGACCGGTGGCCTCTGGTTCGAGGACAAGCTGGTCGGAAAAGTGGGAAGCGTCTTCACCTCAACCGGGAGCCAGCATGGCGGGCAAGAAACAACGATCCTGACCACCCAGACCGTGCTGTTCCACCTCGGCATGATCATTGTCGGCCTGCCCTACAGCTTCAAGGGCCAGATGCGGATGGACGAAATCACCGGCTGCTCGCCCTATGGTGCGTCCACGCTGGCTGATGACGGACAGGGTGGGCACCGCGAGGTCAGCGAAAACGAACTTGAGGGCGCGCGCTTTCAGGGACGGCATGTCGCCGCGATCACGTCCGCCCTCGTGGCCGGTCGCTTGGCAAGGGCGTCGTGATGAAGCCGTCGTCAACAAACGATATCGTGACCACACACTGGGCCGGCGTGTCCGTCATCGTTGGCAGCGGGATTGCTGTCGCCTTGCAGTTTGGCAAGGTGGCAATTGCAGCGCCCTTGTTGCAGAATGATTTTACAATCACCTTAGCGGTGATCGGCTGGCTGTCAGGAATATTCGCGCTCATCGGCCTTGTCGGCGGCATTCCGACTGGTGCGTTTGTTGCGCGTTTTGGGGCGCGGCGCATCCTCATCCTCGGGCTGTTGCTTACGGCAGCCGGCGCGGCACTTAGCGCGGCGACACTGGGACTGACGAGCCTGTTTCTAGGACGTGTTATTGAGGGTGCGGGCTTCTTGCTTGTGACGGTCGCTGCACCCTCATTGCTCGAAAAGGTCACGCGACCAGCGGATCGTGACCTGGCCTTCGCCCTTTGGAGCTGCTTCATGCCTGTCGGCATGGCGACGGCGATGCTGGTGGGTCCGCTGTTCGAGGCCTGGCGGACACTGTGGTGGGCAAGCGGCGCGCTGGCACTGGCCATCTGCATGGGAGTTTCACTTATCATTCCGACCGGAGGGAAGGGCCCGGTCATGTCCTGGAAGGGCTTGCGCCGCGACAGCATGAGCGTTTGGCGCAACCGGGGAGCTGTCGGGCTCGGGATCACCTTTGCGCTCTACAGCCTGATGTTTTTCGCTGTTTTCAGCTTCCTGCCGGTGCTGCTGATGGAGCGGCTGCAGGTTACGCACCAGATGGCCGGCCTGCTCAGCGCACTGGCTTCGGTCGTGAACGTCATCGGCAATCTGGCGGCAGGTCTGCTCCTCACCAAGGGCTTTAGCCGCTCGGCGCTCCTGAACGCTGCATGCTTCGTTATGGGAATGGCCAGCTTCGGGATATTTCTCCCCGTGCTACCGGACAGTGCGGCCTTCGGCCTGTGCCTGTTGTTCTCGGCTGTCGGCGGGGTGATCCCGGCTATCCTACTGTCCTCCGCGCCAATTGTGGCGCTAGCGGCAGGGCCGGCTCCGATTGTTCTGGGGCTGATCGTTCAAGGCAACAATCTTGGACAGATAGTTGGTCCAACGGCCATCGGCGGCGCATTGGACCGATTTGGCTGGGATTCAGCCGCCTACATTGTGGCGAGCGCGGCGCTTATTGCCGTGTTCGCGGTGACCTTGACGCTCAGGCGGGTCGGTGCAGACCAGGTCATGCTGGGGATGGGCGACCGCTGATGGGCATCGATTTCAATCACACGATCCTGGCAACGCGAGACGCACAGAGGTCTGCCCTGTTTCTGGCTGAGATGCTTGGACTGCGACCGCCGCGCAGATGGGGACCATTCTGGATGGTCGTCACCGATAATGGCGTCAACCTCGACTATATGGACGTAGAGCATGCTGTCGTTCCGCAGCATTACGCTTTCCTGGTCGATGACACGAGTTTCGGCGCTTTGCACAACCGGCTCGTCAAGCGGAACTTGCACTATTGGGCCGATCCTCAACGGCAGAAGCCGGGAATGAACGACCACGATGGTGGCCGCGGCCTCTATTTCAACGATCTCAACGGACACCTCCTCGAAATGATAACCCGCCCCTACGGTAGCGGCGGCTGGAACCCATGATCGACGATCGCGGACGACCTCTCTCACAGGGGCCGAAGGCTCGACAGATCCTAGGAGCGGGAATCTGCTTTGCCGTATTCTTATTTAAACAGCCCGCTTTCACTGCTGTTTCAGGCCTAAAATGGACTTGCTTCGTCGCAGGCACTGTTCCGGCGTTTATGATTACTGGAAAAAGCTCCCGTTTGATCAGCGCCCAGAACTCTACCTTCATGAACTTAGCCTTGGTGCTTTCAATTTCCAGCGGTATTTTTTTTTGATATTCTGGAGGATCCTGTCAATGGCGCTCGCTGACCAACAATCGTGATGCGGGTTCCACCGAATGGTTGCCCGATTTTCAGAAGGGGCGGTTCGTGCGCTTCATGAATGAGAATGGCACGCCTCAAGGCAATACAGCGCAATGGGGCTATACGCGTTTCGTATATTTACAATTGGCCAGAGATGCGATCACATTTTTTGATAAAAGCAATCCAATAAAGGGCAGTTCCGCCCTAGCGACTGATTACCCGCCAAGAACTGCGATGGTGAAATAATCAGGCTCGTAGGGTCGAGACCGCCCACCTGCATCAGGCGTATCACCTCATAACTAGAACGACCCTGAGATCATTGACGTTCGTTCCGGTGGGACCGGGCATGAACAGATCATCAATCGCATCAAATGCCGTCCATGCGTCATTGACGTTAAGCCGCGCAGCCCCGTCTTCACCCGCCTTTTGCAGCCGCGAAACCGTTGTGCCATCGGCAAAAGCTCCAGCATTATCTTCCGAACCGTCGATGCCATCGGTATCCGCTGCCAGCGCGTGAATATTCGTATAGCTATCTATATCAAGCGCGAAGGACAGTAGAAACTCGCTGTTGCGCCCGCCTTTGCCGCCTTTCGCACGAATAGTCACGGTCGTTTCACCACCTGACAGGATCACCACCGGCTTTTTAAACGGACGATCACGATCAGCCACTTCACGCGCAATCGCCGCATGAACATGAGCAACTTCGCGTGCCTCACCTTCCATTGAATCGGACAGGATCACCGCCTCAACGCCATGGCGCTCCGCTTCCTTGACTGCGGCCTCCAGAGAAACAGCTGCTGACGCAATCACCCGTACTTCATTGTCGGCAAAGATTTTGTCGTCGGGTTTTGGCGCATGAGCCTTCTCGCTTTTGATATGCGCGAGCACAGCATCTGGCAGTTCAAGCTTATAGCGTTCGATGATTTTCAGCGCTTCGTCGCGGCTGGTTTTATCCGGCACAGTTGGGCCTGACGCAACAAAGGCAGGATTGTCACCGGGAATATCAGAAACGACCAGCGAAAAGACTTTTGCCGGATGGGCGCAAGCAGCTAATCTTCCACCCTTGATGGTCGAAAGATGTTTTCTCACGGCATTCATTGCCGAAATCGGCGCACCAGATGCCAGCAACGACTTATTGACGGCGATCTCATCTTCCAAGGTCAGGCCTTCAGGCGGCGATGGCAACAATGCCGAACCGCCACCGGAAATGAGCGCGACGACAAGATCATCCTCGGTGAGACCCGACACCGCGTCAAACAGTCGTTTTGAAGCAGCAAGCCCGGCATCATCGGGAATCGGATGCGACGCCTCAATGATCTCAATAGTTTTGCAGGGCGTGCCATAGCCGTAACGCGTGACTACAACACCTTCCAGCGGCGCTTCCTCATTCTCATGCCGCTCTGCCCATGCCCGCTCGAATGCAGCCGCCATCTGCGCCGAGCCTTTGCCTGCACCAATCACAATCGTTCGGCCTTTGGGCTTTGCAGGCAGATTGGCGCGGATCACCAGTTCAGGGTCAGCAGCAGCAACCGCTGCATCGAACAGGGCTTCCAGAAAGACTCGCGGTTCTAACTTTGCCAACATATCGTTTAGAGGGCTCCTCTTGTGACCACAGAACCATTGCCTGTATTGGGCGGATTGTGGTGGCGACGCATACAGCGGGCCACCCTAGTGTGATGCTATTTTGCTATGCCGGATATCGACTTTAAAATGGAAGCTCCAAGTGTATATTTTGGATCCACCATATTACCAAGGCGGACGCGCCCCGCCTGTGTTAAAAGCATATAGGCTTCGATTTCATCGAAATCGAAATCCGTTGCCATCCAGCGGATCAACTCCCTGTAAGCCTGTCGAGCCGCGTCTTCCATCGGGCGGGACGAACCAATCGTCATATAGAATTTTTCATTCTCCAAACGGGGTGTACGGATCGTCCAGTTCTTGATCAAATCGACCTGGATCGTGGTTACAGTTGGATGTTCAACGGCCACACCGCAAAGTTCGCCATCACCTTGGGCGGCGTGGCAATCGCCAAGAAACAGATAGGCACCCTTGGTCTGCACGGGGAGGTAAATGACGGCGCCTGGTGCAACATCAGGCAAATCCATATTGCCTCCATAATAATCCGGAACGAGAGCACTGATCGCTTCGATTTCCGGTGCAGTGCCGATTGTACCGATGAAAGGTTCATATGGCAGTGTGATACGATCGCTCCACTTGACGCCTTTTTCAGCATCAATGTGCAACTTCTTGACCACTTCCGGCAATGTTGGCGTCAGCATCGCAGTATCTGCCGTCGGCACAAGACCGCCAAATTCCGGCATGATGACAGTGGTGCCCGATGGTTGCTCACCGCGCGGACGGATTTGTTGTATATATACCGCCAGAGTGTCGCCTTTCTCGGCACCCTCGACATAAATTGGTCCGTTTTGCGGGTTGAGAAATGGAAAGTTCAAAATCTCTGAAGGCTTGTCCGTTTCCTTGCGGATTTTTCCTTCAAATGCGTCGTGCGTCTCAGCGGAAATGACCGCGCCCGGCTCCACATGCAGAACAGGCTCAACATAGGAACCATAAACATATTGATATTTGCCCTGCACTTCCTCACTGATGTGATGGTTTTTTCCAGCGATGCCTTTTGCGACGCCTTTGCGGACCATGATCGTTTCATCAAACCAGGACATAGAAGTCTCCCTTAATAATTTTGCAATGCAACAGATTTCCAAGCCACGCTCGGGCCGGAAAAAACGAGTATTGGGGTAGGCAAACTGAAAAATGCGAGACTGCCATCATTACACGGCCAGATATCTGCGGACCGTGTCGCGATCCTCCAACATCTCGGCTGTGAGTGTTGCAATGATACGTCCTTTGTCCATGACGTAGCAGCGCTGGGCCATGGCGCGGATCATATCGATATTCTGCTCAACGAGAATGATCGACACTCCAGTCTTTTGGTTGAGTTCGACTGATAGCTTGGCGATATCCATCACGATGTTTGGCTGAATTCCTTCCGACGGTTCATCGAGAAGAATAAGAGATGGGCGTCCTATCAAAACACGACCAATCGCCAATTGTTGCTGCTGCCCGCCCGACATTGTTCCGGCGCGTTGATGCCGTCTTTCTGCGAGAATTGGAAACCGGGCATAAACCTCGTCGTAAAGCTCTTTGCTGGCACCCGGAGTGATGGATACACCAACAGCCAGATTTTCTTCAACAGTCATCCGGGGGAATACATCCCGACCCTGCGGAACATAGCCGATACCGTAGCGTGCCCGCTTGTGCGGTGGCAAATGCGTAAGCGCCTGTTCGTTGAAACTTATTGATCCTCGGTCCGCTGGTAAAAGCCCGATAAGCGACTTCATAAGTGTCGACTTACCAACACCATTGCGACCGATGACGGCTACGATTTCGCCCTTGTGCACATCGATATCGACACCCTGCAGCACGGGCTTTCCCCCATATCCAGCCCATAAACCGCGTGTTTGAAGTAGAATTTCCTTATGCATCGGCCTGCCCCAGATAGATTGCGGCGACCCGGTCATCCTTGACGATGTCCTCGATCGAGCCTTGCGCAAAGATTTTACCAAAATGCAGAACGGTGACCTGTTGGGCGATTTGCCGAACGAATGCCATGTCATGCTCAACGGCCAACACAGTCACTCCTTGTGCATTCAATTGTTGAACCATTTCGCCGGTGGCAAATGTTTCGTCCGGGGTCATGCCTGCCGTCGGCTCATCGAGTAGCAGCAGTTCCGGTTCAAGACTGATCGCCATACCGATCTCCAACCACTGCTTCTGGCCATGGCTGAGATTACCAGCAAGTTTAGGGGTGGACTCTTCAAGCTTCAGGAAGCTTAGAAGGCGGTCGATTTCGCGTTTGAGATCTGCACCGCGATGCTTGCGTTGAACAGCTATTTCGAGGTTCTGGTAAACACTCAGCTCCTTGAAGATTCCCGGCACCTGGAACTTCACACTGATCCCGCGGTCGATCCGATCAAACGATTTTAATCGCGTAATGGTCTCGCCCTTGTAAAGAACATCACCTTCACTTGGCAGATATTCGCCGAGAATGAGCCGGAAAAGGGTACTTTTTCCCGCCCCATTGGGTCCAATCAAACAATGAATCTCCCCCTTCCTGAGTTGAAGGTTGACATCATTGGTTACATGCAAACCACCAAAGCGCTTATGCAGATTGCGTGTTTCAAGAATAGTCATGACGCTGACCTCTTGCGTTTGAAAAATGGAACACACCCAATCAAATTGGCTAACCCCAGCACGATACCTTGTGGCGCAAGGAGCACTGTGAACACAAGCAGTGCACCCATGACAATCAGGGCGTATTGAGCGCCATAAATTGTCAGTGCCTGAAACCCGGCGAGCACGAGAATTGTGCCGATCAGCGTGGCTGTGATGTCGCTGCGTCCACCAACTGCAACCCAGACAATCGGCAGTGCTGCTGCGGTAATGCTCATGCTTGATGGCGTAATATATTGTCCCCAGGCCGTATAAAGAACGCCCGAAAGACCGGCCAGCATTGACCCTATGATGAAGCCCCCCCACTGATAGAGGCGAACATCATAGCCCAGCATCTCGGCTCTTTGCGGGTTTTCGCGAATGGCAACGAGAACATTGCCAAATGGCGAGTTCAGTAGAATCCGCAATCCCAGATAGACGATCAAGACGAGGCAAAGGACGACATAATAGAGTCCAATATCGGGATAGAGGGCGATATCGCCGCCAAACCACGGAAAGGTAATCGGTGGCATACCGCTCATGCCATTGAAACCGTTAAGACGAGCCTTTCCGATCGCCCATTCCGGGCCCGCGGTCTGCGCCATGAAGCGTTCCAGAACCAGCGTTACCGAGAGGGTGACGATGCCCAGAAAAACCCCGGTTATCCGCCCATAAAACAGAAAATAGCCAATGACGGCGGCAAACAGACCGGCAAGGAGAATAGCCAGCACCAGCGCCACGAGTGTAAATCCGAAAGCATCACCGATATTGATTGCCAGAACGCCATAAGCGTAACCCGCAACGCCGAAGAATGCAGTTTGGCCAAACGACAAGGCACCACCATAGCCCCAGATGAGACTGAGCCCCATGGCCATGAATGTCCAGATCAGGAAGTAGACATTGTTTCCAATTGTGTATCCGTCAGAAAACATTGGATAGATAATCGCGAGCAGGACAACGGCAACGAAGCCACTCCAGAAAACGGGGCCCTTCCCCTTGGTTTGCGGGCCTTCAAGATGCCCCAATAGCTTGGTTGCCATTAACCTTTTCCTTTGATGAAAAGCCCTGAAAGGCCATTTGGCAGCACACGAATGACGATGATTACGGCCACGAGCAGCCCAATCTGTCCGAACAGCTGGCCATACATGGAGGTCAGACTTGCCTTTACGACAGCGAGAATGGCCGCAGCCGGTGCCGTACCCAGAAAGACATCGGCGCCACCGACAACAACGGTTACGAATGACTCCACGATGAAGCTTGAACCCATAGTCGGCACCAGCGTCATGGTGGGAGCATAAAGCCCGCCTGCGAGCCCTGCGAGACCCGCGCCCAGACCAAATGTCAGCGCATAAATATAATTCGTGTTCACACCGAGCGACTTGGCCATGTCGGGGACCTGAATGGTCGCGCGTGCAAGGATGCCGAAACGGGTCTTGTTAAAGACAAGATAGAGGCCTGCGAGGATCGCCAGTGCTGCCAGCATCAGGACCATGCGGTATATTGAGAAGGACAAAGCTCCCAGCGTGAATGAGCCCAATGGAGTGCCGATACCCTGCATCGTTGAACCCAGGAGAATGAGCGTTCCCTGTGTCGCAATCAGACTGATACCCCATGTCGCAACGATCGTATCAAGCGGGCGTCCGTAGAGATGGCGAATAACAAGCCGCTCAAGCAGCATACCGATGAGACCGGCCACCAAGGCACCTGTGATTATCGCCAATGGCAAGGGCAACCCGGCCTTTGTAGTCATTACGGTCACATAAGCACCGCACATGATGAACTCTCCATGCGCGAGATTGATGACCCCCATCATACCGAAAATAATTGCCAGTCCGCATGCCGAGAGAACGAGAAACGCGAAAGCATCGCCAAACTGATAGAAGGCAGCGAAAAGAGAACCCAATAGCTCCATCATAATAATCCTTAGCGGGAGACGTCTGGTCTACCGGCACGCAGCAGATGCGTGCCGGATCAGACCCTTACTGCTTCGAAGGTGGATTAGATGGTGTGTATTGTTCGCCCGGATTGCTTTTCGTCAGGTCGCAACCCGCATCACCCAGCCAGTAAGGTTTCACATCCTTCCAGACTTGTGGGAAAGAAACATTGTGGTCATCGCCCACTTTGGCCAGATAGATGGTGTGCGACATATGCTGGCTCTTGGGATCAAGACAGGTTTTTCCCGAAGGGCCATCAAAGCAAACATCCCCTTCGGCGATTATCTTGCGCAAGTCATCCCGCTTCGTTGAACCACCGGCCCGCTCAACCATCTGCTTATAGAGGTTGACTGCAATATAGGAGTTGGCTGCTTCCTGATTGATATAGGGTTCATTTGGAAACTTGGCGTGGAAGCGTTCGATGAAGTCCTTGCTCGCAGGCGTATCAACTTCCTCGATGTAGTTTGTCGTCACATGCATATTGGCAAGGCTAGGCGGCGTAAAACGCTTATGCTCATAACCCTGTCCGACATTGACCGATGAAGCCATTGGCAGTTTCAGATTTGCGGAAGCCGCCTGTTCATAATAGGAGGCCTGCGCTGTTCCAACCAGCAAAGTCACAACCACATCGGGCTTGGCCGTCTGAATATTCTGAATGGTCTGCGAGAATTGTGACACACCGAGCGGGATGAATTCCTCACCCACCATCTCGCCGCCGTTCTCCTTGACGATATTGCGTACCCATTCAGCCGAAATCTGGCCGAAATTATAATCTGCGGCGATGGTGTAAACCTTCTTCCCGTAGGTTTCCATCATCCATGGAATGAGGGTCGAGAACTGCTGTTCCGGCACAGCACCGGTGACCACCATATTGGCATCACAGACACCGCCTTCATACTGATTGTTATAAAAGGCGAAACCGTCGAACTGGCGCACGATCGGCCGATAAGCCTCACGGGAAGCCGATGAAAAGCCTGCAAAAATCACATCGACCTTATCGCGTTGCAGCGCACGGCGTGTAAATTCCTGAAAGCGGGTATTGTCCGACTGGGTGTCATAGATGACCAGCTCAATCGGGCGTCCTGCAATACCACCTTTGGCATTGATTTCTTCGGTCGCGAGTTGGATTGCATGGACCTTGCCGATAACAGGCACGACAAATTCGCCAGATTGGTCTTCCAGAACCCCAATCTTAATCGGCTCCTGAGCAAGTGCTGCACCAGAAAAAAGCGCAAGCGTTCCCGTGACCGCAAAAGCTGCGGTTTTCTTGATGATAGACATTTTTATTCTCCTCGGAGGTTAGTTCGCGATCGTTGACCTTTGAATGGTTTCTGTTTCGCGGTCGTCCACCTTCATCCGTTCGCTGATGAAGTATTCTGCGTATGTTTCAACATTCATTCGCGATTTCATGCTTTCCTTGCGAAGAAGGTTGTAAGCCTCGTCATCACAGACATTGTGACGACGCATGATCTCGACAATTGCTTTGATCAGACTACGACGTTGCTGGCGGCGCATTTCATGCAGAGCAATTGTGGTCTCCATCTGTTGTCGCTGCTGGTAGGCGTTGATGCCAAGAACAATTGCCGAATAGACGATTGATCCGTAAACGGGTTTGCGCAGGAAGGCCGTGGCACCTGACTGCACAAGCCCTTTCAAGCGGCTTGGAGCTTCGACACCAACCAGGCCGATAATCGGAACGCATGCCAGACCGCTGACCGGACTGACTGGAAGCGAAAGTGGATTATCGAGATCACCATCCACAAACAACACGTCACGCTCAGCATTCAACTCAGCCTCCGACAGTTCCGCACTGTCAGCTTTTAGCGGGACATAGGATGCACTCAGGCCCAGTTTTGGGAGGGTTGAATCCAAAGCGCCAATTGCTCTGAAATCACGCGAAACAATGATCCCGCGGCGGTTTCTAAAATTCTGTATGAAGCGACCGCTCATTGGACAACCCTCAAACTAGCCTGACCAATCGAGCTTATAGCGAGGCTGTCGGCAGAAACGAGATAGGGGTCGGGTCGCACGGGCTCTGGTGCCTCGATCAACACTTCAAATTCAGCGTCCCGGGTCGATAGTCCAATCCGCGGCGTCAGATAGGCATGGTGTGTTTCGGGGTCGATTGTGACCAGTCCCTGCGGCGCCTGTAACTGCATTCCGGCAACAGCGCTTCTCACCAGCATGGGATCGCTGGAATTGGCCGCAGCAATAGCCTTTCCGAGCATGATCGTGGCGATATAGGCGGCTTCACCTTCTGCGGCAGGAGGTGGTCCGTCGGGAAAAGCCTGGTTATATTCGGCCACAAAACAACAGTTTTCGGGATTGGTCAGGGTCGAAAAATAGACGGACGAGCTGATATGACCATTCCTGCACTCGGGCATTATTTCGGTAAGATCGGGTTCAGAAAGATTGCAGCTTGCTATTGGGAAGCGTTCGGTCTGATTGATGCCGCGTGCTTCACAGGCCTGCCGAAACTGCTCGAAAAAGGCATATGAAGAGTCACCGATCAAAGCATTGAATATAAAATCCGGCTGCTCTTCAAAGATGGTTTCGATAATCTTGTGAAAGTCGGTCTCGCCAACGCCGAGATAGCGCTCGGCCAGGACACGACCCTTGCGCACATGAATATATTCGCGCAGGACACGGATGCTTTCCCAACCCCAAATATAGTTGGAACCAACACAAAAGGCTTTGCGACCATATCGGGCTAGGAGGTAGTCCATCAATGGTGACATATGATGGTTCGGCGAGGCACCCGTATAGATTACGTTTGGAGAGCTTTCAAAACCTTCATAATGGGATGGATGCCATAGCTGCGCATCATACTTTTCAAAAAGTGGAATAACCTCCTTGCGGCTGGATGACGTGTAGCATCCCACGACATGACGATAGCCAGCGTCGATCATCTTTTTGGTCGCCACCGAATATTCTTCCAGATCACCACCGGGGTTGTAATGCACCGGCTCCAGAGTGACCCTCAGATCATCGTCGGCATTTATCTGTGCACATGCCAGCAGGGTTCCGTTCAAGATCGCACGTCCAACTGCCGCATAGGCGCCAGTTGTTGAAATCAATATGCCGATCTTGCAGGTCAGCTCACCCATTCCACCTCACAAACGACAAAAATCCCGCCAACACGAAGTGTTGCGGGCTTCATTGCCACCTAGTTCCCTTAGATTATTTTTCTACGCATTTACGGGCAACGTTGCCCCCGCGTTTCGAATATACAACAAGCTTTTGCACACTCTGTCAAGCGTTTCGTCAGTGCTTCGTCACGGCATCCTGAAACCACAACTGCATCGACGTGAGAAGCTGTGCCGATCATGTCAGAAAAGCACCTGTCGCTTCAAAGCATGAAATTGCCAGTCAGAAAATGTTGCTTGATCCAGCGGCTATCGCCGGCACAATGTCCGAAAGTGTTCCGCAACAATGGATTTGCCGGGGCACGCTCTTCACTAATTTCATCCAAACTCGGATATTCCATTTCAAGATGTCGATCTCTTCAACTCGATAGTATTCAAGATCTACCTCGTTCGACATCCAATTGGTCCGGGGTATCGAAGACTGGAGGGATCTGGGTTCATCCGTCCGCCGAAATTCAGTGACAAACGATTCTAAAGCACTATCTACAGCGCGAAGAACTGTTGCCCTGTCAAAGGGTTTTGACACTCGTTCCTCAATAGCCTCACGGGAGAGTACTTCTGGGTTTCCGGCGGCCCCTTTGCGACCGGGATGCGGGGTAGTCCATAGAACTTTATTGTTTGGCCCGGGTCTTTGACTCTTAAACCTACCGCCCGGTTGGCGGTTCCATAAGAGCTTCGCTTATCAGTGACCATAACGCGCAACGAACGGCCCTGAGCAGAGAGAAGGTTTCGCATGAAATCTATGGATGGCTTGGTATCCGGGCGTTTCTGCACATGCAGCCGCCATTTATCGCCAAAGGCGTGGTGTGCGGTGACGGCTGCCGTCTGCACAGACAAACCCAAGCTTTACTGCCTATCTCTATAGTGCCTTTTGCATAAGGGATATTCCTGGATAAGCCAGCAGGTCCTCGACGATGCGAAAGATTGGCGGAAATTATAGCCACACAGCTTCGGCAATAATCCTGGCTGGAAAACGGTGACGGTGGCAAAGCGAAGCGCATCCACTTCCGCCGAGAACCGGCTTCCAAGGAGGACAGCTGCATCGTTGTGGATAATACGGCGTCCCATATCGATCGCCTCAGGCCGATCAGGTGTGGTTTGGATTCCAAGGCTTGCCCCTTTCGTTGCGGAAAGGTGATCCAGATTGTCCGAAGTAAGATGCTGATGTGGATCAATTTTTGCTGCCCAGCTGGGGGATCTTTCAATATCGATGGCGGGGGCATCCCTCGCGCCCAAATACAATTCACTTCTAAATTAGAGCCTGCCACAACTCAAAAGCGGCATATAAGGCAGTTGTCATCAGTGCGCTGAGCAGCATACCGCAACTGGCGAAAGCTACGGTATAGGGAGAAATACTCAAAGCTCTGGCGATGCCCATCGCGTGCGATGTTATCCCGAGCGCAAATGCCTTGTCTTCAGACTTCAGCGTTTTACCAAATAACCGCCAGGCGGGTTCCGAGATGATTACACCTCCTACGCCGTTGCACATGACCCCAAGAATTGTCAGACTTTCCCAGCCGCCTGTTGCCGTCGACAAAGGCAGCGCAACGGCCAAGGTCGTCATTTTAGGTGCGATGCTTGCAAATTCAGAGCCTGAAAGCCCAAGCATGGCTCCAATAAGCCAAGCTGTTCCAATTCCGCTCACGGTTGTAATAAGCGTCGCGATGAACATCGCTGATGCATTATTGCTGATTAAAACACGCTGTTGCCAGAGAGGGATTGCAAGGGCAACGGTCGCCAACCCTACGAAAAACGTTAGGGGGTACACTGCTTTGAGATATGTCTGCGCATCTTCCCCCCAAAAGTGCAGGAGCAAACATATGGATACAATACCTAGGACGAGTGGATTGCCGATTAAAAGATACGGCAACCTCTTTGCGAGGGCGACGCAGATGAGCCAGATCGCAATCGTTAAGCTAAGCCATGCTACACTTGAAATCATGTTATCTACCGGTGCGCCGCAACCATCTAAAAACATGAGCGCAAAGTAGCAGCGAAACGAGCAATGACACTGCAATCGTAATGATGATTTTGATGAAACCACCCAAGCCAATTCCAGATAGAATAAGAAACCCAGCGCCAGATGGGTACAAGAAGAGCGGGAAATTTTGCAGAAGCACAGACCCCGCTGGAAGAACTGCGGCAAACAGATTTTGAAATATTGCGAGACCCAAAAGCAGAATAAGTAACCCCAGAACCGCCCCGGGAACTGGCAAGTCAAATTGCGCGACCAGGAAAGCACCTATCGACCAGCTCACGACGATGCAGATGAACCCCGGCACAAAGCTGATTAACTTATCCAATGCTTTTCAACTCCAAGCAACACGCATTCACTTACGGGACCGGAACGGCTTCATGGACCAACCCCTCTCCTTTTAGTTTTTCCCAGAAGCCTGATGGTATGTCGGCGTTGAAATGCGCCACATTCTGCTCAACTTCTTCTCGCCGCACTGCACCAAAAACCACCGAAACCACTTCTGGTGCTGCGAGTGGAAATTGCAATGCTGCAGCGGGTAATGCAATATCAAATGATCTTGCGATAGTCGACAATCGATTTACTTTTTTGGTCACCTCTGCCGAGGCATCGCTATATTCATATTTAGAACCTTCAACAGCACCCGTTGCCAGAATGCCGGAATTGAAAACACCGCCGACAACGATGGACGCTCCCTGTTTGCCAGCACGCTGAATCTCATCGAAATAAATATCGTGTTCCAGCAACGTGTAGCGTGACGCCACCAGAAAAACATCGAGGTCTGCAAGATCCAAAAAGCGGTTGATCATACCGCGCTCATTCACGCCTGCACCAATTGCTTTAACTTCACCGCTGCGCTTGAGTTCCTCTAATGCGCGAAAACCACCATCCTCAAGCTCTTTCAACTTCGAGCTGAGACTGTCTGCGGTATTAAAATATCCGGTATCTAGATCATGAATGTAGAGTGTATCGACCTGATTGATCCCAAGCCGCTGCAAACTATCCTCATAAGAGCGCATAATTGCATCGTAGGTGAAGACATGATGATGATCAAAACAGAGCGCGCCAGACCACGCCGGAGGTTTGAATGATGCGCGGTCTTGTGGTCGGAATAGCACCCGCCCCACTTTTGTCGTCAGCGTATATTGATCCCGTGGCAAATCATAAAGGACACGACCTGTGCGATGCTCCCCTTGCCCCAGACCATACCATGGCGCGGTGTCGTAGAGCCGAATACCGAGTTCCCATGCAGCCTCTAAGGTTGCGCGCGCATCGATCTCGCTCACGGCAGAATAAACACCTGCTAACGGGCAAGTTCCTAACCCTAAAATCGGTAGCGACAACGCCGTGTGACCAACCTGCCTACGCTCGTTTAAATCCATGACCCTATCCTAAAGTTCCTGTGTCGTTACAAGGCTTCCACTTGACGCCGAGCGGTAGGCGGCTTCCGCCAGCACATAGGTGTGAAGGCTATCTTCTCCCGACGTTTCAAAGGAGCCGATGCCCTGCAGGACATCAATGAAGTGCTGTTGAGTGCGAGGAACGCTGTCCTGAATTTGTGTCCATGGTTCGAATGTCCAGTCACGTCCGTCTGCTGAAATTACTTCTTCTCGCTGCCCGCCATTAGAGTGGATGATAAGCTTCTGATCGCCGATAATCTCAATAGTGCCCAAGCGTCCTTCGATCTCTCCGAGAGTTTGTGGAAACGGGTTTGGAAAGCGATGAGACGCATAGCTGACATCTACGATTGAGGTCGCTCCGTTGTCATGTCTGAGTAGAATGGTTGCCGCGTCTTCCCCGGCCAATCCTTCCCTCACAGATTGATTGATGCAGCTAATCGCATTGGCATTACCAAAGATAAACCGTGCGAGATCAAGCATATGGATACCAACATCCATAATCATAAAGCGCTCTGTTTTCAGCAAGTATGGCTGATTGGAATAAACATCAATCGCATTGCGCCATGACAAACGTCCAAAAGTCAGATCACCGATTTCACCTGATTTTAGAATTTCGCGGATACGGCGAAACAACTTTTGAAACCGGAAGTTTTCATGAACCATGAGCGGTACTTCAGCCGCTTTTGCATGAGCAACAATACGCCGACACGTATTAAGATCCGGGGCGAATGGCTTTTGTACAATCACAGGCACATTATGTTGGACCGCAAGTCCGACGAGCGCTTCATGCGTATCCATCGTCGTGCAAATATCGACAAAATCAAAAGCGCCCGATGCCAAGATATCGGCACTCGTATGCCACGCAGGAATATTAAACGCCTGCGCATAGGCCTGCGCCTTTAGAGGGTCGAGATCGCACACAGCAGTGATTTCCGCTCCATGAACATCAGCCCATGCATGAAGTTGGTTTTTAGCGAAGAAGCCACATCCGATAAGCAAACCTTTTAAAATTTCTGTCATTTTATATTACTCATCGCGTAGGTGTAGAACGGCATATGCATCGAGTTTCACGAGATCAGGAAATTGCTTTGCTATGGAAAATGTATCCTTTTGGAGCGCCGCAGCTTCTAAAGATCCTGCATCGAGCAGATGTCCTTGCGGACGTAACCAATCAGTGAGCGACACGTCCCGTGCTTGTGCAGAAAGATTGGCCAACAAAGTATGAGGTTTCCCATTCACCTTCCACTCTAAGCGCGCGAGCCCATCCTCAAGGCCCGCCGCGACAAGCTCGCCACCAGCCGCACGTGAAATCCATTTTGCAACGTAGAACAATGGATAGAGGCTACCATCCGGCCATTCATCCCAGATGGTTCGTGAGCCTGTCTGACGTGTCGATATTAATCCAAATGGCCCGGTGGCGGCACCAAAAGAAAAACGCTCTACAGACCAAGATGCAAGTTGAGCTAGATAACCGACATGCCAAGCAGCGGCGAAGAGCCCGCGTTGGCGCGGGTCTTGAGCTGCCATTCCTTCACGCGCAGAGAAATCATTATTTGTGAGAGTTGGTCCATACGGATTGATGCGTGCGCCAATTCCAGTCGGTCCGACACGCAAAGGCTTGTCGCCAACCAGCAATCTTGCTGAATTGAGAATGTGCGGCAGAGATTGCAAAGTTTCCAATATCGATGCGTCATCAGCCGCATGAACGGAAGGCGTCGTGGTAAAAGTGAAGTAATCGGCTAAAGTCCGATCTGGACGTTTTCTGTTAAATTCGGTGAAAAATGCAGGTGTTCCGCTGCCATGACGTGCACGAGGAAAGTATTTCCTGAGACCAGCAAGAATAGCCTCTTCTGACGGATGATCAGGTCGCACTTCGCCAGGCTGAAACGATTGCTCATCGATTTTAGCGAATGCTGAAATTTCCGATACATGAATGCTGGCATAGCCGATAAGTTTCGCCAAGGATGCCAACTCTTTATCCGCACCATCGATATCGCCGGAAGCCAGAATTGCCTGGATTTCGAGGGAAGCGCCGATCACTTCGAGCAAGCGGGCGAGCGAGGAGAGTGACGAGTTGTTGGTTTCTTTCGTAAAATCATATCGCAAGAGAACCCGCGCGGGCGCAATTTCAGCAAGCGCCTCCGAATGTGGCATCGCATTCTCGACGGCTTGCAGACTATCGAAAGGGAGGCCAAAGGCAGGTAGTTTTTGCCCCTTAACCTGCGGAACCTCAATGGCTTCAAACGCTATATCGCTGCCACCGTCATCACAAATACTGACCTCTACCGACTGAACTGCGGGAACCTCTTGATCGAGCAGGTAAGGATATGGCAGCCCAATCGGACGGCTATAGGTTTTGAAAGAAGCATCGGACCAATTGCGATGGTCTTCCATCTCGAAAATATCACCCTCAAAACGTGTCGTAACGCTTAGACCCTCATAGGGGTGATGCGTCAGCGCACGAATGTCCATTAACGGCTGACCCGGACTGATTGGCACAGGCATAACCAGTTTACGGGATGCACCGGAGGCATGTTGCACATCGATTTCTGTGCCGACAACGCCTGCCAACGGATGCAGAACCACAAACCCGGTGCGGTTGGTCTCAAATGGTGCTGTCGCTTGAATGACGCCTTTAGCAGTCAAATGGCCGCTTGCGGTGCCCTCAAGCGTAATACTGACTTGGACCCCGGTGGCAACAGAGCCGTATAAAGCGTCGTAGGTGATCCGGAAATTATTCGGGTTTTCAGTGACCTCAAGATTACTGATCTGCGCCGCTGGCGTCCCCCATCCCGGGGTCCGCACCAGAAACATGATTGCGCGCAGAATTTCGATACCGTGCCAGCGTATCCAGCGCAGTGCACCACTGTCGAGTGTCGCTTCCAGTTTGCCTGCTTTAAAAACTTGCTTGGGGCTTTCTAAGACGTCAGTGCCCGTTAAGAAAATAGCATGTGTCATCGGGATTGTCTCTTAATGAAGCTGTCGAAAGCAACGGCTGCAACGATGATCAGGCCCACCAAAATCTGTTGGGTGTATGGTGAGACATTCAGGATGACGAGACCGTTGAGCAGAACGCCCGTCAACAATGCTCCGATGACAGTACCAATCACTGAACCTGTGCCGCCATAGAGACTGGTCCCACCAATCACGACAGCAGCAATCGCGGTCAGTTCATAACCTGCACCCGCAACGGCCTCGGCAGAATTCAAACGTGCCGCAAGCACAAACCCACCCAAGCCTGAGCAGAAGCCAACAATTGCGTAAACAAGTATCGTCACTCGGCTGGTGTTGATGCCAGACAAGCGTGCAGCATCGGGATTTGAACCGACGGCATAAACCGAACGACCAAAACGCGTCTGTGTCAGAACAAAGTGAGCAATGAGGGCCACAACCGCAAAAACAATCACCGGTACAGGAACAGGGCCAACCATCCCTCGGCCCCACCAGCCAAAAAACTCATCGAAGCCGGAAACAGGACCGCCATTCCCAACAGTGAGCGTCAATCCACGAAATACAGTCATGCCACCCAGCGTCACAACAAATGCCGGAACAGCTAGCTTTGCAACCGTCACACCTTGAAGAAAACCAGCGAATGCACCGACTAACACAGCTGCGAATGCAGCGATTGGCCAGGAGAACCCTCCTCCGTCACCAACTAGCAAAAACCGTCCTTCGATTCCGCCTTTGGCAACGACTGCGGCTATAATTCCGGATAAGGCAACCAGTGATCCAACGGACAAATCAATGCCGCGCGTGATGATCACAAATGTCATTCCAACGGCAATAATTCCGTAAATTGAGACCTGTCTGAGGATGTTGAACAGATTAAGGGGCGATAGAAAACGCGGCTGCAATGTTGTGAAAATTACCACTAGAATTAGCAAAAACACCAGCGGCGCGACACGACCTAAAAGAGCGAAAGCTCTTGCACGCGATCGTGCATTGGATGAGCTCTGAGACATTCACGAATTCCTTGATAGTTTTAAAGCCGGCTGCCAAATCAAACTCTGGTCATTTTGGACATAAGTGTTTCAGCTGTGACGTTTGCCGCATCGGTCTCAAACGTTGATCGCCCTTCACACAGAGTTACGATACGATGAGAAACTGCCATGAGTTCTGGCAGATCAGAGGAAATGACGAGAACGGCGACACCTTGTTGAGCGATCTCACGCAGGAGGCCATGAACTTCCTCCTTGGCACCTAAATCGATGCCACGTGTGGGCTCATCGACTATCAGCAGTTGCGGCGAGCGCGCTATCCAACGGGCCAAGATGACCTTCTGCTGATTTCCACCCGATAGCGTCACAATCGGCGCCGAAAAGCCCGGAAAACGAATACCAAGGCGTTCCACATAATGTTCAAGAGCACGCTGCTCGCCTGCGCTATCGTTGAGAATGCCAAACCGCGCTTTGACAGCAGACGCTATGGCAAAGTTTTCAAGCACACTTCTGCCGGGCAAAATCGAAAGCCCTTTTCGGTCTTCCGAAACATAGCCAATTCCTGCTTTAATCGCATGTTCGACTGACGTCGGTTTAAACGGCTTACCCGCGAGGAATATCTCACCGCCGCCCATGGCATCAAGGCCAAAGATCATTCTTGCGACCTCGGTTCGCCCAGCGCCTACGATACCTGCCAGGCCGATAATTTCTCCGGCTCTAACCGTGAAGCTGACATCTTTCACGCTGGCTGTAAGGCGCCCGGACAGGCGGCTAGCAAGGCTTTTCACCTCAAGTACGGTGCGTCCTGCAGCATGATTGGTTGGCTTTTTCCCAATCTCAACATCTCGACCGGCCATCGCTTTAATCAGGACTGCCGTCTCGACATCTGACACATTGCCTTCACCAGCGATCCTGCCATCACGTAGAACAGTGTATGTTTGGCAAAAGGCGCGGATTTCATCAAGGCGATGGCTAACATACAGGATTGCGACCCCTTCAGCAGAGAGGCGGGCAATGATCTTACCTAAATGCTCCACTTCCTCCTGTGACAAAGATGCCGTCGGCTCATCCATGATGACGACACGCGACTGGCGTGTGAGAGCACGGGCGATTTCGACCAACTGCTGTTGTGCAATTGAAAGCTCAGCCACGCGGGCGTTCACGTCAATCACAGTCAGCCCGAGCAATTCTAGTGCAGAGCGTGATTGTTCCCGGATGCTGCGCCAGTCCACCAGGCCAAAGCGGTTCCGTGGCAAGTGGCCAGCGAAAATGGCTTCTGCAACAGTGAGGTCGGGAAAGAGAGAGAGTTCTTGGCGTATAACACTGATGCCAGCGCGATTGGCATCAAGAGGTTGAGCAAAATGCACAGCTTGTTGATCAAAAAGGATTTCACCATCGTCAGGCTGATGCACGCCAGACAAAAGGTTGATAAGCGTCGACTTGCCTGCACCATTTTCACCAAGCAGAGCGCGCACTTCTCCGGGACGCAAAGCGAGCGCAATACCATCCAGCACCGTTACCCCAAAGAAACGTTTAACCAGAGCCCTCGCTTCCAAAAAAGAGAGACCGGAACGCGTTTCGCGCTCCGGTTCTTCTAATTCAAGCGGGCTTAGAACGGCCCTTACACTCATTTCTTGATCAGCCCTACTCGTTCGGCCTTATCAAGGTTGTCCTTCGTAATCGCAACAGGAGCGATCAGGATATTGTCCGTTTCTGGCTTTTTACCTTCACGGATAAAATCGACAAGCGTGCGGACGGCAACGCGCCCCTGCTGACCTGGAAACTGGTCAACAGTGCCTGCAAGTGAGCCATTGTTAACGGCAGCGAGAGCATCTTCCGAGCCGTCATAGCCAAAAATACTAACCTTACCCTTGAGACCACGGGCGTCAACAGCCTGTGCCGCACCCAATGCCATGTCATCATTGCCCGCAATGATAACTTGCGGCGCTTCTGCAAGCCCAGTGAGGACGTTTTCTGTGACAGTAAGTCCCTTATCACGCGAGAAGTTGGCGGCTTGTTCGGCAAGGAACTTGTACTTCTCACCGCCTGCATCGATCACTTTATGCGCGCCACCATTGCGATCATTGGCTGTCTTGTCACCCGGAATGCCCTGAAGATTGACGATTGTGGCCCCTTGAGGAAACAGCTTAACAACGGCTTCTCCCTGTGCTTCCGCACCTCTGAAATTATCGGCCGCAACATTTGCCAGCACGTCCGGCACGCCATTTACGGGGCGGTCAACCGTGACAACAGTGATGCCAGCTGCAATGGCTTCTTGAACGGCTGGTGCGAGCGCATCAGCGTCAGCGGGAGCAATGATGATACCATCGACGCCCTGCACGATGGCAGCTTCGATATCAGCGATCTGTTTTGGAGCTGAAAGCTGTCCATCCGCCTTCAGAATTTTCACGCCGCCAATCTTGTTTGCTTCATCTTCAAGTTGATCGGTCAGAAATACGAAATGCGAGAAGGCAAAAGTGAGTGGCGAAACGAAAATCGTCACCTCTGCATCTTTGCCTTTTGGCTCGGCGTGCAACGGAGAAAGACTTGCGGCCAACACAGCGATGCCAGAAACGGCAGTTAGAATTGTTTTGCGGATCATTTTGGGAGATTCCAAGGTTTCAACTGAAACTAAAATAGCCGCAGTCACAGCCGAAAGATCGCTCGTGGATTTTGTTTTTGCGCCACCTGAAAGAAACTAAATTCGTTTTTCATCGCTTCCTAAGAAAAACAATCTATGCGCGCATCCGACAACATGGGCGCATATCTTTCAAATCACTTTTCTTGAGTTATCCTAATGACATACAGCTTGCTGTACCATCGTCATGCGGGAACTCCGGGAGCAGTTATCTGTCGGTTTGGTGCTTGCACCAGCCACAATACCCACCGAAAGATCGGGCACAGCCGTGCCAGTTTGAGTAACCAAAGATCTCTTTTATTCGAAATAATGCACACCGGGGATATCCGTGTGTCAGGACAAAAACAATGTCAGACTATCTTGCTTCACTCTTCTCGCTAAACGGAAAAACTGCTCTTATCGCAGGCGGTGCAGGAGCAATCGGCTCTGCTATTTCCGAAGCTTTCGCCAAAGCCGGTGCGCGTGTCATTGTGCACGACCTTGCGCAGGACCGCCTCGACGCGCTTGAGAGCCGGTTTCTCTCTGAGGGGCTGGAGTTCACTGGCCTTCAGGCTGACCTTGGTTGGGCAACAGCCTGTGACGAACTGGTGGAGCGTGCTCGTGCTATTACCGGTCGCATCGATATTCTTGTGAACCTACAGGGTGCCAATCGGCGCAAGCCAATCGCGGATGTCTCGCAAGACGATTTCGACCTGATCACGTCCGTTAATTTCCGCAGTGTCTATTTTCTTTCAAAAGCTGTGCAGCCTCTTATGAAAGCGCAGGGCGGCGGCAAAATTCTGCACTTCAGCTCGCTTTCAGCAAATATTTCTTTTGATACAATCTCTGTTTACGCGGCAACCAAAGCAGCCGTGACGTCGTTGACCAAGTCTATGGCGCATGAGTGGGCAAGCGACAATATTCAGGTCAATGCAATTGAACCCGGATTTGTCAAAACAGAATTTACAAAACCGCTTTGGGATGACGAATATCGCGGGCGCTGGTTTGCCAGTTATATTCCGGCTGGGCGGCTTGCAGTGCCGGATGATTTGATCGCGACTGCATTGAGCCTCGTGGCACCATCATCACAATACATCACTGGTCGTGCAGTTGTCGTTGACGGTGGCGTTTTGTCCGGTGACAGCTGGGTCCAAAACCCTGATAAGCCTTCGTTTTATCCATAACGGTCTGTTGGTTATCGCTTGTAATTTCCCCGATCTTACGAAGGAAGAGATGTAAATGGCCAATTGGCTTATCGAAACGCATGAGCTAGCGGAACTCATAGAGAAAGAGCCTCATGCAAACCGCGTGGTGCTCGACACATCATGGTATCTGCCCGAAGCTCAGAAATACGCGATCGACGATTTCCGGTTAGGGCATATTCCCGGCGCGCGTTTTATCGACCTCTCCGAAATTTCGGATCCGAACTCGCCCTATGTCAATATGCTTCCTGATGCCGCCCTTTTTGCTGCAGTTGCGGGACGCCTGGGTATCGGTCCCAACACGGAAGTCATTATTTATGACGTCGGATATGTCTCATGTCGTTTATGGTGGATGTTCCGCACTTTTGGCCACGACAATGTACGCATTTTAAATGGTGGTTGGCGCAAGTGGCAAGCTGAGGAACGTGCTGTTGAAGTTGGCGATTTTGCAATGCCGATACCGCAAATATTCGCCGCGCAGCTGGTGGAAGGACGCGTTGTGACGATAGATGACGTGCAGGCTGCAATCGACAATGATAAAACCACTATTGTTGATGCTCGAACCGCCGCCCGTTTTGATGGACTGGAAGGCTCGGGCTATCCCGGCGTTGCTTCTGGCTACATGCCGCGCGCGATCAACACGCCCTGGGCCTTGTTCTTTGATAGGGAAAGTAACTTTTCGTTTGTTTCGACGGAAAGAGCCGCGGAGATTTTCCAAGAAGCCGGTGCTGATGTGCACGATGACGTCATCACCACATGCGGATCAGGCGTAACCGCCTGCATACTCGGCTTTATGATTGAGCGGCTCGGCAACACCAACTGGCGTCTTTACGATGGCTCGTGGCACGAGTGGGGACAGCAGTCCACAACGGCAAAGCTTATCAAAGAAGCTTAACCACTCTCAACCCACATATGCTTGAAGCATTACTATCGATGAATTCTGGATAGCACGTCGCAACTCCTTATCTTAGTGTGACGTGTTATCAGTTCTCGAAGGGAAGCATTCATTCGCGAGATGCTCGAGCCGCTATGGATGCATATTGGTCCATCCGTTCGACAATCAGTTCCGAACGATACACTTTTCAGAAGTTCGGCGCAAAGCCACATCAATGTCTTTGATGCAATCGTTGTTAAGGACGTCAAGGCAGCAACATCAGACTCATATCGGCCATAGGTGGGCGTCATCCTCTCAGATCTGAGGAGAGAACCCATACTTATAGACCCGCCAACTCTAGGGGTACCGGTGAAGAGTGGCGGTACCCACCCCACCTCAGCTCGCGGCTAAAAACTCTTCTGCAACTGAACGAATGCCGGCGGCATCTAACTTGTAGTGCGCATAGAGATGGGTCGGTGGCGCAATGAGACTGTACTCGTCGTAGATTCCGTGCCGCTTGAGTTTGACGCCAGCCCCTTCATCAGCCAAAACCTCGGCCACAGCCGCTCCAAGCCCGCCCAGAACATTGTGTTCTTCAACAGTCATCATTTTCTTCGTGCGCGAAGCGGCAGAAAGGATAGCCTCCCGGTCAAGAGGTTTGATTGAAGCCATATCGATCACCCCGATAGAGCGACCCTTGGCATTCATCGCACGGGCCGCTTCAAGCGCACCGTGGACAGCCATGCCGCAAGCAATGATCGTCAGCTCTTCGCCTTGGAGGTGTTCATGCGCCTGGCCGAAAACGAAGGTTGTATCCTTGTCGTAGACAACTGGATCTCGGCCCCGACCGATCCGGAAATAGATCGGTCGATCATGATTGGCGGACGCGCGAATGGCTGCTTCGAGCTGAGCGCCGTCTGCAGGCGAGACGACGGAAAGATCGGCAATCGAGCGGGTCGTCGCTATATCTTCGGTCGCGTGATGCGACGTTCCATAAAAGCCCAGCGATATACCAGTGTGATGGCCAATCATTCGCACTGGCTGCGCGGAGTAAGCAACGTCCATGCGGATCTGCTCACAGGCAAGCAATGCGATGAAAGAAGCAAAAGTCGCAACAAAGGGCGTAACACCGCAGGTTGCAATGCCGGCTGCGACACTCACCATATTCTGTTCAGAAATGCCGAAGGAAATGTATCGATCAGGGTAGACCGATGCGAAACGATTGAGGCCGTTGGAATATTGCAGATCCGCAGAACCGGCCACAACGTTGTGTCCAGCCTCCACGAGATCAATAATACCGTTCGAAAGATGAACGAGGCCAGGATTTGCTGCGTTCAGACCGCGATATTGCCAGGAATTGGCGGAAAGGGTGCGTCTCATGGTCAGATCTCCCGTGACTTGATTTCAGCAACAGCGGCTTCGGCGTCCGACGGATCGAGATAACCGAGATGCCAGCCCGGCTCCGTTTCCATATAGGAGACGCCCCTGCCCTTGACGGTGTTGGCTATAATGCAGCAGGGAATCTGGCGCTGGTCATCGGCGCGTATGCGCCGCAGGAGCTCGGTCGTCGCCGCCACGTCATGTCCATCCACGACATGAACCTCCCAACCGAAGGCGCGCCATTTCTCATCCAACGGTTCTACGTTCATGACATCATTGACCTTACCGTCGAGCTGATAACCGTTACGGTCGATAATGGCGATCAAGTTGCGGGCCTTGTGCTGAGCGGCGCCGATAGCTGCCTCCCAGACCTGACCTTCCTGCATTTCACCATCACCCATCATGCAGAAGACTTTGTAGTCTTCGCCCGTCCAGCGCTGTGCCAATACCATGCCAAGCCCATTGGAGAGCGCATGACCAATTGAACCAGATGAAAAGTCAACGCCAGGCACCTTGCGCATGTCGGGGTGATCACCGAGCGGGCTGCCTAGACGCGTATAGGTGTCGAGCCAGTCTTTAGGAAAAAACTCGAGATCCGCATATACGGGAAACAGACCAACCGCGGCGTGACCCTTTCCAATCGTGAAGCGGTCACGTGACGCCCAATTCGGCTCTGCGCGTCGAATGCGCATCACATCGTAATAAAGTGCGGCAAATATCTCCGCGGCGGAAAACACCGACGTGTAGTGACCCGTCTTCGCGATCTCGATGAGACGAACGGTTTCAAGGCGGATAAACTGTGCACGCTCCTTGAGCATGGCAACTGTTTCATCGGAGGGTTCGAAGCTATTCGGTTTTGACACGCCTATCGTGTCCGTCGGCGAGACCATTTTAAACTCCTGATTTATGCGTGAGAAGCGCTTATCCCGACCTCACCCTTTTGCATCAACAAGGTCGGCTTACGGTATCGCGCATACGAAAACCGCGATGGACGTTGACCGGGCACCTACGAGAAAGTGCATCCGTCAGTATCGTTCCAACCGATAAGAATTGCGTCACCTGCCACCGGTCTTGTGGTGAAATCCAGAAGTGGCTTGCGAACCACCATCGTCTGCCCGCAGCCAATGTCCACCAGTGCGCGCAAATGGTCGCCGAGGTAAGTCGTATCTAGGATTGTTCCCGTGCACTGATTGGAGCGGTTTTGCGCCGCTGTGCCGATCACCAGATGCTCGGGCCTGACTGCGATTTTTACAGGCTTACCCATATCGGTAAAACTGGAGGATAGATGTGTCCGCACTGTCTGGCCGCAATCCAAGCGGATCGTTGCATAACCCCGTTCATCCATGCCTTCCGAATGTCCAGAGATGATATTGTTCTCGCCAATAAAGCCCGCCACAAAAACATTTGCGGGCTGCTCATAAAGCTCCTGCGGGCTGGCGATCTGAGTGACCGATCCCCGCTCGAAAATGGCAATGCGGTCGGACATGGCAAGCGCTTCAGTCTGATCGTGGGTGACATAGACCATTGTGACACCCAAATCCCGATGGATTTGCTTGATCTCATATTGCATATGTTCGCGCAGCGTCTTGTCGAGTGCGCCAAGCGGTTCGTCCATGAGAACCAGGCTCGGCTCAAAGACGAGCGCGCGAGCAAGTGCCACGCGCTGCTGCTGCCCGCCGGAAAGCTCACTCGGTCGACGGTTTTGCATGCCTTCCAAGCGAACCATCGCGATGGTCTTATCGACCTTGACCCGTATTTCCTGCTTGCTCATCTTTCGCATGCGCAACGGATAAGCCAAATTCTGCGCTACGGTCATGTTGGGAAACAAAGCATAATTCTGAAAGACAACGCCGATGCCCCGGCGGTGGGGCGGCAAGTGTTCAATCGGCTTTCCCTTGACGAGAATATGACCTCGGCTAGGCGCTTCGAAACCGGCAAGCATCATAAGCGTTGTGGTCTTACCCGAACCTGAACCGCCGAGAAGTGTTAGAAACTCGCCCTGCCTTACCGACAGGTTCAGATTCTCGATAACAACGGTGCGTCCATCATAGGTTTTCTGCACACCCACGAATTCAATGATGTGTCCGGTTTGCATGAATGACCTTTCATGTGGCTGGTATGGGTTTTGGGGTTCCCCGTCCTGTCGGGAAGAATTTTTGCGCTCTATCAATCCCTGTATGGCACGTCAGTCGCGAGCCACCCGTCCTCCTGTTTCTGCCAGTAAATATCGTGCAGTCGACGTGTTAACGGACCGGGCTTGCCATCGCGGACTGCGTTGCCGTCGATTGTCGTGACGGGCATGATACCGCCAGCCGTGCTGGTCATGAAGATTTCGTCGGCACCGAGAACCTCGCCAATGGCGACAGGACGGACCTCGCAACGCAGTTGCAATTGCTCGCATAGTTCGAGAACGGTCCTACGGGTCATGCCTTCAAAAACACCGCTTTGTGGTGTGAAGAGAACATTATTTTTGACAGCGAATACGTTGAAGCCGGCGCCCTCGGTAATATTGCCATCCCCATCACGCAGAACGGCCACGAAAGCATCTCTGTCATAGGCCTCAAAAATGCCCATGGTGAGGTCAAGCCAGTGGAAGTTCTTGATGCGCGGATCCACCGCCTGTGGTGCAATACGGTGAACCGAGCTGACAACCATGGGAACGCCCTGCCGGCGCTGATCGTCATTCGCGATCCAGACAAAAGGCGTAGCGAAAGCATAAAAACGCTGGGTACAAAGACGCGGATCACGGCTGCCAGCCGGCGGCATTCCCCGTGTGCATGTCATCTGCACATAGGCGTCGCGCAAACCGCTCAAACTGACACATTCGATGAGGATCGCGGCGATTTGCTCACGCGTGTAGGGCAGCGACATCCGAAGCCCACGCATGGACGCAAAAAACCGTTCGATATGGTCGTCAAGACGAAAGAAGCGTCCCTTCCAGACATGCGCAACGTCGTAAGTCGCGTCAGAACGCACGAAGCCGCGATCAAGAATTGGAATGGTGGCCTCGGCAACTGGCATATAGCGCCCGTCAATGAATGCAACGCCCGCCTGCGGGTTAGGAATGTGGACAGCAGTTTCTCTGGTCATGTTATGCCTTTCCGAGATTTCGTGCATTGCGGTTCACCAGGAACAGCGCGGCGATGAGGCTGAGGGTGGCGACGATCATGAGGAACGTTGCCATTGCAAGGATGGACGGTTCGATATTGTCGCGAAGTCCCTCGAACATTTTCAAGGGAAGGGTTCGCTGGGCGGGGCCGGCAAGGAACAGCGTCACAACGACCTCATCAAACGAGGTCATAAAGGCAAAAAGCGCGCCAGAGATAATGCCCGGTGCAATGACCGGCACAAGAACTGTCATGAAGGCTTTGTAAGGAGACGCGCCAAGACTGGCCGCGGCGCGAAGCAGCCCCATGTCGAAGCCCTGTAGAGTGGCCGTCACGGTGATGAGCACGAACGGCGCGGACAGGACTATATGGGCGATGATAACGCCAGGCATGCTGGCGGTCAGGCCGAACTTCGCCATCAGAAAGTACATCCCGAGCCCGCTAATGACAGGCGGAACAATCATTGGCGCGATGAGAAAGCCGAGGATCGCGGTTGGCATGGGCAAGTCGCGACGGGCAAACGCATAAGCTGCAAGTGTGCCGAGAATGGTTGCGGCAACCGTCGACACCGAACCGATGATCAGGCTGTTCTTGAGTGATGAAAGCCACGGGCCATTCGCAAAAACACGCTCATACCACTGCAACGAAACACCTGGCAGCGGATAGGAGAGAAAGCTGCCCGAACTGAAGGACAGCGGGACGATAGCAATGAGTGGAACGACCAGAAACAGTATCATAGCCACGCCAAAGCCGTAGTAGAGTGTCCTTATGATCATTGCTTGACGATGATAGGGCATTGGCGACCTCACTTTAGTCCCGCAAGCTGACGCACGCCCACGGTGCGCGCGGCGAGCGCATAGACGGCAACAGTGCAAAGCAACAGCACAATCCCAAGTGCCGACGCCATGCCCCAGTTGATGGTTGTGTTGGCGAAGAAGGCGATGAAGTAGCCGAGCATCTGGTCGCGCGCGCTGGCGACCAGCGATGGCGTGATATAATAACCCGCTGTCACGATGAAGGTCAGCAACACCCCCGCTCCGACACCCGGCAACGTCATCGGCAAATAGACATTGAGAAAGCCGCGAACCGGATGAGCGCCAAGAGAGGCTGACGCCCGCATGAAATGTGGTGGTATACCCTTCATCGTGGAATAGAGAGGAAGGACCATGAAGGGTAACATCATGTGGATCATCACAATATAGAGCCCGGTGGTGTTGAAGATCAGCTCCAGGGGCTGCCGGATCAGACCAAGCCAGCCGAACAGGGAATTAACGAGCCCCTCGCGTTGAAGAAGGACAATCCAGGCCGAGGTGCGCGCCAATAGCGATGTCCAGAACGGCAACATCACGGCTATGATGAGCGCGATCGAAAGAAAGCGCGGTGCGCTCACCATCAGATTGGCAAGCGGATAGCCAAGCAGAGCGCAAACCAGAGTGACGATAGCTGCGGTCTTGAGCGTACGAAAGAGGATATCGACATAGGTTCGTTGCTCTTGGGGTGCCTGTACGACCTTACCGTTGTCATCAATGGCAAGGTCGACTGCGGCAAGCATGTAGAAAGGTGTGTAGGCTGGCGACGCGCGTTTCATCGCGTGCCAGTAGGCTGGCGCCTCCCATCTCTTGTCGATTCCGGCCAGAAAACGGCGTGCAGCACCATCTGCAGTGATATCGTCTGGCAGTGTACGCACCTTGCGAACGGTGCTGGTGAGTAGCGTTCGGTAGCCGCTCTCTTCGTAGTTCAAGCGTCGGGCAGCCTCAGCGACGAGAGTGCGCGGAGCGCCAGAAATTTCCTGCAGGAATGTGGAGAAAACCACATCCGGTGGCAATTCGGCTGGATCGCTCGCCGTCCAGCGGGACAATTCAGCCACCGTTTCTGGTAGAGCCTGCGTCAGTTCGACATTATCAATTGCCTTGTAGAGCATGATGCCGATCGGCAGCATGAATGTCAGCAGCACATAGAATAGAAGTGGCGCCACAAGCATGAGGGAAACAGCGCGACGACGTCTGTCGGATCGCCCCCATTGCCGGCGCTTTGCCTTGGTCGCGGCGGTGTCCTCATCGATCAAGGTCATCGGAATCATGCCTTCCATAAACCATGCCTCCACAAACCATGCCGGCTGGAAATCGACCGGCATGGCCTATAACACTATCCAGTTGGCTTACTGAGCAACCCAGCTGGCAAAGCGTTCTGCCAGTTCCTCACCGTGATCAATCCAGAACTCCGAGTTGAAACGCACCGCGTTTTTGAGATTGTCTGGTGCAGATGGGAGTTTTGCCAGTCGGTCCGCGGGAAGAGCTTCCATGGCTTTAACGTTGCTGACGCCGTAGGCGATATTCTTGGCAAAGGTGGTTTGCGGTTCCTTCGACATCATGAATTCGACAAAAGACGTTGATTCATCCAGGTTCGGCGTTCCCTTCATGATGGCCCAGAACTCAGTCGAGTTGATCTGTCCGTCCCAGACGATAGCGAAGTCTTTCCCTTCCTTCTGGGCATTGTCAACCCGACCGTTATATGCGGTCGTCATGACGACATCGCCTGAAGAAAGCCATTCCTGCGGCTGGGCTCCACTCTCCCACCACTGGATATGTGGCTTGAGTTGATCGAGCTTGGCGAAGGCTCTGGCCTGACCTTCTGTGGTAGCAATCACGCGATAGACTTCCGACGGCGGCACACCGTCCGCCATCAAGGCTACTTCCATGGTCAGCTTCGCAGTCTTGCGCAGACCGCGTTTGCCTGGCCACTTTTCAACGTTCCAGAAATCGGCCCAGTTCTTGGGCCCGTCCGTCAGTTTGGTTTTATCAAAGGTCAGAATGTTGGCCCAACTCAGAGCACCGACGGCGCATTCCTTGAACTGGCTAGGATCAATCTCATCTGCATGTGGCTTTTTCGACCAGTCAATATTCTCGAGAAGCCCCTGCTCGCACGCCATGGTGACTTCATCGTCCTCCATCTGCATAACGTCCCAGGTGACGTTTCCCGCGTCGACCATTGCCTTTTGCTTGGCGAGGCCGCCATTTGTTGTGTCTTCAAGCACCTTGATGCCCTTTTCCGTGGCGTAGGGCGTGAAATAGGCTTCTCGAAACGCGTCCTGAATCGCACCGCCAAAGCCAACGACAGTCAGATCGCGAGCTTGGGCGCCAGAAAGGCATGCCGCCGTTGCGATACCAGTTGCCAAAAGCATGTTGCCATATTTATGCATGTTCATGTCCCTCTCTGTTTTATGATCATTGCTCGCCCTTTGTTTTTCTTGTGACGAGGTATTTCGCTTCAGACCAGAATTTGCATCGGGTTCTGAAGAAGCGCCTTGAAACTGGACAGCCATTGCGCTCCCAAAGCGCCATCTATTGCCCGATGATCGAGCGACAGCGTCACGCGCATAACGCGGGCGTGAACGGCTTTGAGCTCTCGGGACACAACCCGTTCTTCGATCGCGCCGACTGCGAGAATTGCGGCTTGCGGTGGATTGACAATGGCGGTGAAGTCGCTGACGCCATACATGCCGAGATTGCTGATGGTGAAGGAACCGCCACGATACTCACCCGGTTTCAAGCTGCCATTGCGGGCCCTGAGTGCCAGATCGGAAATCTCATCCGAGATGACCGATAGCGATTTTTGGCCAGCGTCCTTGACCACCGGGGTGATCAACCCGCCAGCTGTCGCCACCGCAATGCAAATATCCGTTCGTTGCAGGCTGAGAAGGGCGTCCTCAGTCCAGATAACATTGCAGGCGGGAACGCGGGCGAATGCAGCCGCGGTGGCCTTGACCAGAAAGTCCGTAACCGAAAACCGCGCTTCTGCCGGACGCGTCGCATTGATCTGCTTTCGAAGTTCAAGCAGCGCATCGACAACGATTTCGGCGTTGAGATAGAAATGTGGAATCGTTTGTTTGGACGCGCTCAAACGCTGTGCAATCGTCCACCGCATAGCGGAATGCGGTATGGCAACATGCGGGATCTCCACATCGTTCGAGCGGACAACGGAGACATCTTCATTTACCACCGCTGGCTGGGCGGCAGGAGTGGTCGTAGGGGAAGACGAGCGTATCGCGGTATGGAAAGCCTCGACATCGCCGCGCAGAATACGCCCGCGCGGTCCCGTCCCATTGATGTCAGAGAGCAGGATACCCATTTCTCCTGCGAGCCTGCGCGCAAGCGGGCTGGCGAATATGCGCCGATTCAAGCTCCCGCGTGGCGTTTCCACCGACGGTGCTGCTGATGAATCGAAGCCGAACGCGTCCCGTTGAACCAGCATCGTAGAGGTGGAGGTTGTAAGCAGTTGTGCCACATTGGCTTCAGTCTCGCCTTCATCCGCGAGAATGCCGATCGGTGTCTCCACTGTTACTGTCGCGCCATCGCCGTGTATTATGCGAGCAATGCGTCCGGTTTTAGGGCTGGAGATTTCGATGACGGCCTTATCCGTCTCGATTTCGGCAAAAGCCTCACCTGAGGCAACAGCTTCTCCCTCGACCTTCAACCACCGAGCAATGGTGCCGTCGCGCGCATTGGCCACGACGGACGGCATGACGAGAAACTCAGGCATGGTGTCGCTCCGGCAGGGTTGCCAATGCAGCCGCGATTTCTTCTCGCCCGACATAGGCAGCGCGTTCGAGAACTTTGGAGATCGTCGGAGACGCTTCGCTTCCGCTGACCCGCTCGACGGGATGATCAAGCCAGTCGAACAACCGACGCTGGATTTCATCGGAAAGCCATGAACCGTAGGAGGACCCGCGCGGTCCCTGTTCGACAATCATGACGATGTTGGTTTTCTTCACGCTCTCCGCAATGGTTTCCCAATCGAGGCTGGCACGGTCGAGGCAGCGCAGGTCGATGACCTCGGCATCAAGGCCTGCCTCCTCAACGGCATCAAGCGTCGCCTGCACCATGGCGGAGTAGGTCAGTATCGTCGCGGCGGACCCGCTCCGGCGCACCGACGCTTTGCCAAAGGGAATGAAGTAATCAAGATCGCCAACCGGTGCTGGGCCCATCGTTTGATAAAGATCAACATGCTCGATCACCAGAACAGGGTCATTAGACGCCAGTGCTGTGTTCATCAGCCCGACATAGTCGAACGGCGTCGATGGCGCGACAATTCTCCAGCCCGGGGAGGTGGCGAAAATGCCTGCGGGATCCATGGAATGCTGAGAGCCATAACCTGTGCCAATTGCGATCTTCGTACGCAGCACAAGAGGGACGGCCATGTCGCCCCCAAACATATGGCGCGCCTTGCCGACCTGATTGAACACCTGATCTGCCGCAACCCACATGAAGTCGGGATACATGAACTCGACAATTGGACGATAGCGTCCATCCATCGCAAGTCCACCACCCAAGCCCAGGAAAGCGTTCTCGCTGATCGGCGTTCCGAGGATGCGATCCGGATACTTAGCCTTGAGACCACGCGTCGCGCCGTTGGTTCCCCCTTTCAAGCGGTGAATATCCTCGCCCAGAACGACGATGCCTTCATCCAGCGCCATACGCCGGTCCAGCACATCAGCAATGACGTCGACAAATTTGCGTTGTTCGATCCCGAAACTGAAGTTCGATCTCTCGACATATTGGAGGCCCGACAATTCGGATCCATCGCTACGAATTCCGACATCGCAAAAGTCCGGCTTCGGCCACAGCCCCGTCTTGATAATGCGGCGATTATCCACGTGATCTGTCAGCTCATCTGCAACATCCTGCATGATCTGTTTGCAACGCGCTCTCAACGCTTCGATACCAGTCTGATCGACAAGGCCACGCGCCATCATTTCACGTGCTACCCGATCCAACGGATCCTTCATCCGCCAGCTTGCCTCCTCCTCTTTCGTGCGATAGCCGAAGGCAGAGCCCGGGAAAGAACCGTTCTGATGGAAGTAGCGGTAAACCTCGGCCTCGATGATGGTCGGACCGTTTCCGGCGCGCATATGTGCAAGCGCCTCCTTCATAGCGAGATTGACCGCAAGCGGATCCATCCCGTCAACATGCCAGGATGGAATGGCGAAGGCCTGTCCGCGCGCCGCCAAACGCGTTTCTGCCGTTGATTCTTCAAGGCTGGTCGCGACCGCATAGCGGTTGTTTTCGATGAAGAAGCATAGCGGCAGGCGCCAGGCCGCAGAGAGGTTCATCGTCTCCAGTACCGAGCCGATATTCACCGCGCCGTCGCCAAAGTAACTTACCGCAACCGCGTCCGAGCCTGACTGCTTGTGGGCGAAGGCAGCACCTGCTGCCAGCGGCACGCCGCCGCCAACAATGGCATTGGTGCCCAGTGCACCCGCGGCCTGCCATCGCAGGTGCATGGACCCACCGCGACCACCACAGAACCCTTCGGCCAGGCCCATGATTTCGGCCAGAGAGCGGCGAAGAAGGGAACGGATTGAACTGTCAAATGCCATTGCGAAAGGCAGACCATCGGGCGCGACAAAGTTCAGAGCCTTTGCGAGAAATTGATGATGCCCCCGGTGAGAGCCGTTGATCTGATCATCTGCGCGCAGAGGCAGGATCGAGCCAACCGCACCGCCTTCTTGACCAATGGATGAATGTGCCGGGCCATGAACCAGCCCCTCATTTGCAAGTTCGAGGACTGCTTCTTCAAATGCGCGGATGAGATGAAGCGATGAGAGCATGGTTTCCAACGTGGCTGCGTCTTCCGCATCCCAATCCTTTTTGGTCGTGCCAAACTCTAGCCAGCGGGTGGAACTCGATACGGTCTTGGTTTGCGGCATTTCTTCCTCTACAGAAAAAGCTCGACCGTCACCTGCGAGCGTCTCGCAAGCGGCAGACAGCGGTCAGACATTACGCGCGATACCAGCGATTTTGATGCTCTGAACAAGCCAGAGCGGTTCCCACATTTATTCTGGTTGTGTTACTGCTAGGCTTTCATTTTCTTTGCGCGGTGTCAATTGATTGTATCCAATGAATCTAAAAATAAGGGAAAATATGCATAATATGGCTCGACAAAGACATTTTCCCGATGGACTATGCTTAGATTGGATACATTGACGCAAAGGTGAGCAAATGTCGATAACCAGCTACCGCCATCAGGACGAGGCATTTGCACGGGATAGCGGCTTACCTGGCCTGCGCGGCACGGAGCATATCGGTTTCACCGTCCCCAATCTGTTGGAAGCGGTGGATTTCTTTGTAAACGTCATCGGCTGCGAGCCATTTTACGCGCTTGGCCCTTTCTCTTCTGACGGGGATTGGATGCAGACAACTCTCAATGTGCATCCGCACGCCGTCATGAAGAAGCTACAGTTCTTACGTTGCGGGAATGGCTCCAACTTCGAGATATTTGAGTATTCTTCGCCCGACCAAAACCCGGTTCAACCGCGCAATAGCGACATCGGTGGACATCACCTTGCTTTCTATGTCGACGATATTGATACGGCAGTGCAGTATTTGCGCATGCATGATGTCCGCATTCTCGGTGAGCCTGTGGTGCGGAAAGATGGTCCGAGTGCAGGGCAAACCTGGGTTTACTTCCTGGCACCATGGGGAATGCAGCTCGAACTTGTTTCCTTCCCCAATGGCAAGGCTTATGAAAAAGGTCTGACGCGCCGTCTTTGGAGTCCGGTTGGTTCGCTTGCTGATCGCCTCTTCACCGAAGGGTAAAAGTAGTAGACGTGGGCCGAACATTGTCTGCTATATCTGGCGTCTCTGATGCACTGTCAGAGCATAGAAGGGGCGATTTTATGAATGAAACCACGTTGGGTCTTCGAGTAACGGGGGAAATTCGTCAAAAGATATTGAGCGGCGCGTTCGCGCCTGGACTGCGCATCCGTCAAGAAGAACTTGCCGCACAATTCGGCACGAGTCGTGTGCCCGTTCGCGAAGCTCTCAAACAGCTCGAAAGCGAGGGTCTCGTCGTCATCGTTCCCAATAGTGGCGTCTGGATTGCGCGTGTCGATATCAATGAGTGCGTGGAGATGTGGAAGATTCGAGAGCGCATCGAACCGCTTGCGCTTGGCGAAAGCCTGCCGCACCTGACCGATGACGATATTCGCGGCCTTGAGGAGATCTGTCACGCCATCGACGCCACAACAGATGTGGAGGAATTCCTGCGGCTTGATCGTCAATTTCATCTCGCAAGCTATCGCGCGACAGCCATGCCTACGCTCATCCCCATGATCGAGCGCATCTGGAACACCACCCAGCATTATCGGCGCGCGTACACAATGCTTTTGGGCCGGGAGCGGTTCTGGATCATTCAGTGCGAGCACGGGCTTCTGATGGAAGCGATCAAGCGAAGAGATGTCGAGGACTCAGAAAGAGCCCTTTACAGCCACATTCGCCGCACCCGCATGGAGCTTGAACGAAACCGCACGGCCTTTACTGACATTTCTTTCTAGAAAGCGGTGATGTCGGTCGATCTTGTCAGAGGCTTGTTCTGAACCGACAGCGCCCCCTGCCACATCGGCTTCGTGCCCGCTCACATCGGCATGTCGATTGCTGTTGAGGCGCATCAGGAAATGACCACCGCAGCTCGTCTGGTTGGCCGTGCGGACAGAACGAGCTTCCTCTCAGTAAACCAATTGACGCCAGGGACGCTTCGTGCAATTAATTGATGATGCATCATACAACAAACATCGGTTCTTCTCATGTATGATTATTGTCTGGTTGGCGGCGGCATTGTCGGCCTTGCCACCGCCCTTACCATTGTCCGGCAGCAACCCTCAGCCCGCATTCTCGTGCTGGAGAAGGAAGACGCCGTTGCGATGCATCAGACCGGCCACAATAGCGGTGTGATTCATGCCGGCATTTATTACCAGCCCGGCAGCTTCAAGGCAGAGCTGTGCCGCGCTGGCGAGCGCATGACGAAGCAGTTCTGTGACGAGAACAATATTGCCTATCGCGTTCCCGGCAAGCTTGTTGTTGCGACAAGTGAAGTCGAAGTGCAGCGTCTGGCCGCCCTTGAAACGAATGCGGCTGCGAACGGCATTGCTTGCCGTCGTCTCAACGGCGGTGAATTGCACGAATTCGAACCCGCTGTGACCGGGCTTGGTGCCTTGCTGGTCGAGCAGAGCGGCATTGTCGATTATCGTGCGGTCTGCCGCGCCATGGCAGATCTCATTGGGACTGCTGGTGGCGATATCGAGTTCAATGTGTTTGTAGACCGCATTGAAGAACGCAGCGACAATGTCCGGGTCCATGCGGGCGGCAAGGTATGGGAAAGCAGGCAGGTCATCGCCTGCGCGGGACTGCAGGCTGACCGCCTTGCCCGCCGATCCGGTGTCGATGTCGACTTCCAGATCGTGCCGTTTCGCGGCGAATATTATGCGTTGCGGCCTGAACTGAACAAACTTGTCGAACGCATGATTTATCCGGTCCCGGACCCTTCGATGCCGTTTCTCGGCATTCATCTGACGCCGATGATCGACGGCAGCCTGACCGTCGGACCCAATGCCGTTCTGGGCTTGTCGCGCGAAGGCTATCCAAAATTCTCGGCCAATTTGCGTGATATGGCGACCTATGCGGCCTTTCCGGGCTTCTGGAAAGCGATCACCGCCCATCTTTCGTCCGGCCTGGAAGAGATGAAGGACAGCCTGTTCAAGAAGAGCTATCTGGAAAAGTGCCGGAAATATTGCCCATCCCTGCAGGAGAGCGACCTTGTGCCCTACCGGGCGGGGATAAGAGCACAGGCCGTTTCGAGTGACGGCAAGCTTATTCACGACTTCAAGTTCCACCAGACAAAACGTGTGCTGCATGTGTGCAATGCGCCGTCTCCCGCGGCCACGTCGGCGATACCTATCGGAAATCTGATCTTACAACGCTTGCAAACAGGTAATTGAGTACGTCATGACCAATCCTCACTACCGCGACACCAAACTGTTCATCGATGGAAAATGGGTGGAAGGCGAAGGCGGCCCGCCCATCGCCGTGCTCAATCCGGTCAATAATGAAACCATCGGAACGGTTGGCGTCGCCTCGAAAGCTCAGCTTGAAGCCGCAGCCCTTGCCGCTGAACGCGGCTTTAACATCTGGCGCGATATGAGCGTCTTCGAACGCTCGAATATTTTGCGTAAAGCCGCCACGTTGCTTCGCGAGCGCGCCGGGGACGCTGCGCGTCTGCTGACTCTCGAACAGGGCAAACCGCTGGCCGAAGCGCTCGCGGAAATCAACGTCTCGGCCGATATTTTCGACTGGTTTGCTGAAGAAGCCAGACGGGCTTACGGTCGTATCATTCCGGCGCGGGACCGTTTTGTGCGCCAGACAGTGTTCAAGGCCCCGATCGGACCGGTGGCTGCGTTCACACCGTGGAACTTTCCTGTATCGCAGACGGCGCGCAAGCTGGGTGCGGCACTCGCCGCCGGTTGCTCGCTCGTCGTCAAGCCTTCGGAAGACACCCCCGCCTCGCCAACCGTTCTGGCCGAAGTACTGCATGAGGCCGGACTGCCGGCAGGCGTCGTCAACTTCGTCTATGGCGTGCCAGCCGACATATCGCGCTATCTGATCGCGCATCCGGCTATCCGCAAAGTCTCGTTTACAGGGTCGGTCCCGGTCGGAAAGCACCTCGCCTCGCTGGCAGGTGCGCATATGAAGCCCGCCACGATGGAACTTGGCGGTCATGCACCGGTTCTGGTCTTTGGCGATGCCGACATCGCGGCAGCGGCAACCACGATGGGCCGCTCGAAATACCGCAACGCTGGACAGGTCTGCGTCTCTCCGACCCGTTTCCTGATCGAGGACAAGGCTGTCGATCAGTTTGTCGATGTGTTTCTTCAGGAAGTCGGGAGCGTCAAGGTAGGCTCCGGTCTCGACGTCGACAGCACCATGGGGCCGCTGGTTTCACAGCGACGCGTGGAAGCCATTGAAGCGCTCGTGGCTGATGCTCGAGATAAGGGCGCGCATGTTGCCGCCGGTGGCAAGCGCATCGGCAATTCCGGCAATTTCTACGAACCAACGGTTCTGACGAATATCACGCGCGATATGAACATCATGAATGATGAACCTTTTGGCCCAGTGGCATTGATCATTCCGTTCTCTGACGCGGAAGAAGCCTTCAGCGAAGCCAATCGTCTGCCATTCGGCCTTGCTTCCTATGCGTTTACGCAATCGGCAACACGGATTGCCGAACTGGAACGCCGCCTCGAGGTCGGTATGCTGACCATCAATCACCTTGGTCTGGCGCTTCCGGAAGTCCCATTTGGTGGCGTCAAGGACAGCGGCTACGGTTCCGAAGGTGGCAGCGAAGCCATCGAACCCTATCTCACAACCAAATTCGTCACGGAACGACATACGGTGTAATCTGCACGGATCAAGCAGGCTTGATAAAGCGGCACTCCAACGGAGTGCCGTTGCTTTTTTGCGCGGTCATTCGCTCAAACAACAATCCCCACATTGCAACCAGCAATGCGGGGATCTTCGCTTTAGTCTATCCCTGCGTTACGCGCGTAGGCTCGCCGTTCTTTCGAGATCGATCTTGAATGTGCCAGGCTCCTCATCATTGGAGACCAAAGCAACGCGATAGATTTTTTCGGCAGCTTTAGGCGACAACCAGCCACGGTTCGCGGTGGCAAGCACGCGCTTTGGATCGCGTTTCAGCGGATCGCCGTAACCGCCGCCGCCCGACGCTGTAAAAGCAATCTTCGCACCGTCCTCAATGACGACTTCCGCAAAGGCCGGCAGAGTTTCTTCCCTGCCCTCGCCGACAATCTTGACCGTCTCCGAAGCCTTGCCCGTACCGCCACCCAACACGCCGCGTGGCGGGAAGGTCGTGCCATCAGCAGCGTAGACAATTGTCATATCATGGTCGAGTGGGTAGAAAACGCCGCCGACTGTCGGCGCGCCTTCAAACTCACCATAACCCTGCGAATCCTGGACAACACCGCGCCGCTCGATAATGATGGGATACATCGATTCATCAACCTCGACAGAGTCCAGCTGGATCAAACCAGCATTTGCTGGACCGCAATAGGTCAGCCAGCCATCATGGCCATGCAAGGCCCCACCACCGGCATATCCGACGAAGACCTGATTAACATAGCCTTTGCCATCCTTGTACGGGTCCTGACCTGAAATAACCCCAACCCCTGCCGGAAGATGAGAGCCGCCTTCCGCTTGACCATATGGCGCGCCCATCTGGGAGAACACTGCATTGCCGGCAATCATCAACCGGTCATTGACGTTGGTTGTGGCGACAGAAGTTCCCACCGGATATTTGGGCTTTCCGATTGCAGACCCTTCTCGCAACAACACCTTGATCTGCGCCTTGGCCCCCTCATTATGCGGGACGCTTTCATCAAGATTGTTGAACACACCAATACGGCATGATCCGGTCGCCGTGTTCTCCGACAAATTCAGGCCGCCTGGAACGCAATCGATATTGTCTCGCGCATCAACGACAATTTCACCTTTTTCAGGATCGACGTGGATGGTCAGTTTGACAGGAATACCTTCGTCGGCAACGCCGGGCACCGGGTCGTGGCGAACTTCATAACTGTAATGACCAGCGGGAAGCTTCGCAATGGCGGCCTTGGCGCATCGCGCCCCATAGTCGAACCAGTCTTCCACGAAGTCCATCACCGTTCCCGGCGAATAACGTTCCAGCAATTCGTGAATTCGACGCTCACCAGTGCGACAAGCGCCAATCTGTGCACGCACATCGCCAAGCCACATTTCAGGAACGCGATTGCGCATCGAGCCGATGCGAAGAATATCCGCCTTTTCCTTGTAGTTTTCGGCAATCCGCACGCAGGGCCAGTGCATTCCCTCTTCAAAGATGCTCTTCGCGAATGGCAGATAGGTCGATGGTGTCGGCGCTCCGGTATCAGCATGGTGTGACAGCGCCATCATCCAGAATAGCGGTTGACCCTGATAGAAAACCGGCATCGCCACGATCAGGTCGGCATGGTGCGTACCGCCCGTAAATGGGCAATTGTTGAAAAAGATATCTCCCGGCTTGATATCATCAAAGAGTTTGGTGATCGGGCGTGTCGCCAGATCCATCGACATAACGTGGATCGGCAGGGCATCTTCGACCGATACCAGCCGGTGGTCGTAAGTCAGGATAGCGCAGGAAAAGTCGCGCGCGTTCTTGATAACAGCCGACCGGCTCGCGCGCATGACGACAAGCGTCATCTCGCGCACCACCGCCTCGAAACGGCTTTTGAGAACGGACATAAGAAACGGATCCACACGACGGGCCGCACCCGTATCCGATATTTTTGTGCTCATATTCATCACTGAACCTTTCTGATCAGGCTACCTGGACAACAAGGTTGCCATATGTATCCACGGTGGCATCGTGCCCCTTCTTCAGGTAGGCGGTAAAGGTTTCGGCATCGACGATGCACGGACCTGCAAGTTGCGCGCCAGCGCCAAGTCCCGCCAGCTCGTAAACCGGCAGTTTCTCTTTCGCCTTGATTTCGTGGCTGTAAACATTGCGGAAGCCCTTTGGCTGTACTGCGCCGTTCTGACTGTGCAGCGTATGGCTGAGCCAAATGTCCTGTCCCGTACGTTTACCAATCGCACGTAGCTTCCAGGCTGTGAACTCCACGACGTCACCCTCCGCACGAATGGAATAGATGCGTTCATGCATCTTGTGGAAGGCTTCAACAAATTCCGCAAGTTGGGACTGCGTGACTTGGCCATTTTCAGGCGTGAACGGAACTTCAATTTCGAAGGATTGATACTCGTATCGTCCCATGAAACTGAATTCGAAACGCCGGTTTTCAGGAGTAACGCCTGCCTCATCTAGGAACCCGTCGCCGGACTGCCTTAGTCGCGACAGGATCGCGTTGACACCTTCTGGGTCAAATCGTTCGCTTGAAGTCAAAAGCACGCCGGTATCCTCGCGACGGATATCCGAGATCAGACCGCCAAAAGCCGACAGGCCAGCCATGAAGCGGGGGATCATATAGCGTTTGAGGCCGAGAATATCGGCCATTTCCGCGATATGGATAGCTGTTGCGCCGCCACCGCAAACGAAGAAACTGTCACGCGGATTAATTCCCTCGCGCACGGTAATTTCTTCAATAGCGGCCACCATGTTGTGGTTGGAGGTCGTGTAGATGGCATAGGCGGCTTCTTCATTGGAAACCCCCAATTCGCCAGCAACCTTTGACAAAGCCTGCTCGGCCAAGTCCTGCCGCAACTGCATTTTGCCGCCCAGAAAATAGTCTGGATCGACAATCCCCAAAACGACATTGGCGTCGGTAACCGTCGGCAGCTCACCACCCTTGTTGTAGCAGGCAGGGCCCGGGCGCGCGCCTGCACTATGCGGCCCGACATGCAAGAGACCGCCAGCATCCACTGATGCGATAGACCCACCGCCCGCACCGACAGAACGTACGTCAACCTTGGGAATGCCAAGACTGTCATGATGGATCATGCTGTCAGGCGTAACGATGATCTGGTGGTTGCGCAAAGCGGAAACATCGAATGTCGTACCACCCATGTCGCCGACGATAATGTCGGGTTCGTCGGAAAGCGCAAGGGCGGCCATTGGAGCAAGGGTTGGACCTGACATGACCGAGTAAATCGGCTTTCGGATCATTTCTGCAACCGGCATCATACCGCCCACGCAATTGGCCAGCAGCAATTCACCACCGAAATTGGTTTGGTCGAGTGCAAGGCGTAACTTTTCGATATAGCGCTTGACGATGGGGTTGATCGAAGCATCGATCGCAGCAGCGATGATGCGCTTATATTCGCGCGGCATCGGATTGATTTCATGGCTGAGCGTGATAGCTACGCCTGGCAGTTTCTCTTCGAGTATCTGGCGTATTTCCAGTTCGTGCTCCGGGTTAACCACGGACCACAGCAAGCCTACGGCAATCGCTTCAACACCGAGTTTCTTGAAGTCTTCCGCCGCCTTTACAACGTCATCGCGATTGAGCGCTGTGACCACGCGTCCACGCGCGTCAATGCGTTCACTGACGGTGCGCGTCAGGTGACGGGGCACATAGGCTTCGGGATAATCCAGCCGCCACTGAAAGGCGCCCTTGCGCGGGCCTTCGCGCAGAACCAGCACATCCTGATGGCCTTCGGTGACAAGCAGTCCAACCTTGACGGTCTTGCGCTCCACCAAGGCGTTGGTCGACACGGTCGAACCGTGAACGATAAGGTCGACCTGCTTGAAGAAGGCATCCGGGGTGAGATCATATCCTTCGGCGGCAATATGGAGGACATTGATAAACCCCTTCTCAAACTCGCCCGGTGTCGTCGGCGATTTGAAGATCGAGATTTCACCTTTTTCGTTCGAAACAAGGCAGTCGGTGAAGGTACCACCAATATCGATGCAAACCTGATATGTCATTGGATCCTCAAGATATCTCTTTTGGGGTCGATAAATGAACGGCAAAGCCGCCCGTAATACGAATACGAAAGCTCTGGACTAGCGCTGCGTCTGCATCTGCACGACGACAAGGGAAGTGATGATGATGAGGCCGAGGAATATCTGCTGGAGATAACCATCGACCTGAATGAGGTTCATGCCGTTGGAAAGAACCGTGATAAAAAGCGCTCCGATCAAAGCCGCGGTCACGCCGCCCTCGCCACCGGTCAGGCGCACACCCCCAACGACTGCTGCCGCAATGGATTCCAGGGTGAGATTTCCACCAAGATTGGGTTCGCCAGAGCCTGTGCGTGCCGTCAGCATGATTGCTCCAATGGCCGTCAGCACTCCACAAATGGTGTAGGCCAGAATGACCGCAGGCGCCGTTCGTATGCCAGCCGCCCGCGCAGCCTTGGGGTTCGCGCCGATAATATAGAGGCTACGACCGAATTTGGTGGCGGTCAGGACAAAGCCGAGCACAATGAAGATCAATGCAAGCACCCATATAGGCGCGAACAGACCAAGAAACTTTCCTTGCGAGAGCACGGCGTTAAAGACTGGAGGCAGGCCCGTGAGCGGGAAACCACCGCTGACAGTTGAGGCCAGGGCAAGGATGATATTGGCCATACCCAGCGTCACCACCAATGCGTTGAGCTGGAACCCGGCAATCAATACGCCATTCGTCAAACCGATTGCCGCCCCGGTCAGGAGTGCTGCGCCCATTCCAAGCAATACGGAGGTACCGTCCCCGCCATTGACCATCACCATGGCGGAAACCACGCTGATCAACGAAATATTGCAGCCCAGTGAAAGGTCGAAACCGCGTGTGAGAATGACGAAGGTTTGCGCCATGGCGAAGATCGCAAGGAAACTCGCCTGCACAATGATGTTCTGTATATTGCCCAGCGACCAGACGCGGGGTTCCACCAAGCCGAACAACAGCAAGGTGGCGAGGATTGCGAGAGGCAGAACCAGGCTGGTGACGCGGTGCGAAATCGACAGGGATCTTTTGATGACTGGCCGGGAAGTCGTGCTGTCGGACATGGTCATTTCCTCACCTGAAGCAAACGTTCAAACCCCAAAGCGACGATCAACACCGCGCCAAGCATCAATGTCTGAAATTTACTGTCTATTTGAAGCAAGTTCATCGCGTTGCCGATAACGGTGAGAAAAAGTGCGGCTAGAACGACAAGTTCCGCTCGCCCCACTCCACCACGCAACGACACGCCTCCAATAACTGCAGCGGCGATTGTTTCCATAGCCAGCGTGCTGCCGATTGTGGCCTGCCCTGAACCAAGCCTTGCCGTCATCAGAAAGCCGGTCAGGGCCGCCAGAACGCTTGCAAGCACATATGTTGATACAATCACACGCTTGACCTTGATGCCGGAAAGAAGTGCTGAACGGGGATTGCTGCCAATCGCATAAATATGACGTCCGAAAGCAGTATGACGCTGCATCACAACACAGAGGAGGGCGACGGTAGTAACGATGATCATGATCACTGGTATGTTCATGATCTGATTTCGACCGACGCCTTTGATATACCCGTCGAACACGCCGTAAACGGGAATGCCTTGGGTGAAATAGAGAGCAACGCCCATGATGATGGAGGTCACCGCCAGCGTCACCATGAAGGGCGAAATGTTAAAGGTCGCAACAAGAGCACCATTGATAAGCCCCACCAGTCCACCAAGTGCAAGGACAGCCAATAATGCGAGCAATGTTACGTAGAGCTCCATTCCCGGGAACATGGGTCCCACGACAAGCATGATCGTTGCTGTAACCAATGTCCCCCCCGCCACGACAGCTCCAACCGAGAGGTCGAAGCCGCCGATTGTCATAACCAGCATCTGCGCGAGAGCAGGCAGGGCCAGAAATGAGAAGTTTCTCATGACATTGATCAGATTGAGCCGGTTCAAAAAGCTCGGCGCTATCAGCGAAGTAATGATCAGTGACAAGGCCAGGAACGTAAGCACGATACCGCCGCTGGCGATAAAGCGCTGGAGAAAATGCGGCCCGCTATGAGGGGCAGTTTGTCGGGCGAGCGTGTCCGTCATGCTATCAATTCCTTCCCGGCGCTTTCCCCAAAATAGTGAGACAAAACGCTCGCTTCGGATTTTTCATTTTCCTGGATTTCCGCCATGATCCGACCTTCATGCATGACGTAAATGCGTGTCGACAGATTGATCAACTCAGGCAATTCCGAAGTGGAGACAATAACGCAAGCACCGCCCTCGACGAGACGCTTGATGTATCGGTAGACATCGGCCTTGGCGCCCACATCGATCCCCACAGTGGGCTCATCAAAAATATAGATGTCGAAATCCTTCATCAAACCGCGCGCCAGCATGATTTTCTGCTGGTTGCCGCCCGAGAATGCACGGGCGCGCCTGTCTGGATCGAAGGGGCTAAGCGCCAGTTCCTTCAGCGGACCAGCGACGACTGACGCTTCTTTCCTGTGTTTGAAGAAGGGGCCAATGGAAAGACTGGGCAGGTTTAAACCCGCCATGGTCACATTCTCACGGGCGGGCCGGATCAAAGCCAGTCCCTCCTCGCCACGGTCGGCAGGGAAATAGCAAAGATGGTTGTTCAGCATGACCGGAGGCGTCGGACGCTCGACGAGCTTGCCATGAAGTTCGATGCGTCCTGACGATATCGTCTCAAGACCAAAGATGGCGCGACACAATTCTGAACGCCCGCAACCAACCAAACCAGCAAGGCCAACAACCTCACCCGCTCGTGCATAAATGCTGGCATCGACGACAGCATCGCTTTCAACCGAAAGCCTGTCGATCATCAGAGCAACTTCGGTCGGACTGGTCTTGATCTTTGGAAACAGTTCCGAGACCGGACGCCCGATCATCATCTCGATCAGACCTTCGTCACTGATCTCCCCGGTGTTCACAGTGCCGATATACTTACCGCCGCGCAGAACTGTCACGCGATCAGAGAGATTGCGCAGTTCCGCCATGCGATGGGATACGTAGATGATACCGACACCCTTGTCTTTCAATCGCCTTATGGTGCGGAACAGCTTTTCCGCCTCACCATCAGTTAGCGATGCTGTCGGCTCATCAAGGATAAGAATTTTGGGTTCAAGTCGAAGGGCTTTGGCAATCTCGATCATTTGTCGCTGAGCGCGCGAAAGATGTCCGACCAGTGCATCGAGCGGGACATGAAACTCCAGTTCATCCAGCAATTGCTGTGCTTCGGCTCGCATGGCCGCTTTTTTGAGGAAAAGCCTGCCACTCTTTTCGCGTGCCAAAAACAGATTTTCCAGTACCGTCAAATCCGGAACAAGGCTGAACTCCTGAAACACCGACGCGATGCCAAGCGCACGTGCAAGTGCCGGGTTCATTTTGTTGTAGGTCTTTCCGTTCACCGTCAGCTCTCCTGCCGAAGGCTCGAAAGTTCCAACAATCAAATTGATGAGCGTAGACTTACCCGCACCATTTTCACCCAGAAGCGCATGGACCTCGCCGGGCTTCAGGTGCAGCTCAACGTTGCTCAACGCGGCAATGTTGCGGAAATTCTTTGACAGCCCTTTGATGTGAAGCATGTTCATTCCCGATCAATGATCCCCGCCCGGCCACTTTCGAGGCCAGACGACGTCGCATTGTTGAAAGGCGAAACTGCCTGAAAACGCAGCCTATTTGGCGTTGACCGAGAAAACGGGACGCGTGTTGGCTGGGGCGAAGATCTGCGTGGTATCGAAGCTGTCGATATTATCCTTGGTGACAATACCAGGAGAAACGAGCAGCACTTTCTCGTGCGGTTTCTTTTCAAGGGCACGAACAGCGAGATCAACGCCAATACGACCCATCATGACCGGATATTCAGTCGCAAAGGCAACAACTTTTCCGCTCTTGACCGCATCCAGCATCGTCTGATTTTCATAGGAAGAAACGATCATCACATCGTCACGCCCGGCATCTTCCACCGCGCCAATTGCAGCTTCCGCGGTTGGGGCGCCACCCCAGATGACGTTCATATCGGGATAGGTCTGCAACGCATCTTCTACCAGACGTAGCTGCGCTGGAACGCTGGCCTCACCAAACTGCTCCGCCAACAATTTGATATTGCCCACTTTGACGGAGTCCCGGAAGCCGCTCATATAGGTTTCCGCCCATCCCGAACCCTGAGGTCCGGGAAATCCGACTGCTTTTCCTTGCTTGTCGCCAAGAAGCTTCTTGGCATATTCGCCGGTCTGATAGCCCTTCTGATAGAAATCTGGTGTGACGCGGGCAGTGATCGGCGTGTCGAGAATGGGATTCGCCACAGCGATATTAACGATGCCCTTGTTCATGCCTTCGGTGATCTTCGCAGCGACGCCCGCTTCCGAGATTGGCGAAATAAGAATGGCATCCGCGCCGGCCGCGACGCAATCGTCATATTGCGAGATTTGCTTGGGAAGTGATGTGTAGCCGCCAGCTTGATAGATCGTCAGATTGACGCCCAGACGCTTGGCCTCCTCTACCATGCCGTAATTGACCGATACCCAGTAGCCATCCTGAATATGAGGATAGAGAACGCAAAGGTTCCAGGGCTTTTCAGCCTTCTCAAGCGGCGTGTATTCAATTTCAGAGGCCGACTTCGGATCACCGTCCTTTGCGGACTGTATCTTGAAGGGCCACCATTTTGCGGATCCATCTGCAGCAAATGCGGTTGCCGAAAACGAGACCGTCAGCGCCAGTATGGACGCGCCAATAGCATATTTCAGATTCATATCGAGACGAGCTCCCATTTTGCCCTCTGCGGTTGATTTTGTGAGGCGATTTTGCCTTCTTTAATTCGTTAACGCTTATATAGAATGCCCAAGCTGTCAATGCGATTGGATACATTGCTCTTATTTTTTTCGCTTTTGCGTCGTTTATTTTACTTATGAGCGCAAAATGTATCCAATCACGTTTTAATGCATGATGCCAGCGGGGGATTAAAGCCCGGTGCGCTCATTCGGATTTTTGCCTTTAAGAGCGGCCGATTGCGGTCAGCGTCTCATCCAACGACGTCTTCGTTGCCGCGACGACATCATCGACTTGCGCAGGCGTGATGATCATGGGCGGGCAAAACGCAATCGCATCCGCCATGTTGCGCGTAATGACGCCATTGCCGAACATCGCCGCATTGGCGAGAGCGCCCAGCGTGCCGACTTTCTCGTGCGGCGCCTTGGTTGCCTTGTCGCCGACCAGTTCAAGCGCAGCAATGAGACCAACACCGCGAACTTCGCCAACCAGCGGATGATCGGCCAACTCGCGCAGACGCTTTTGCATATAGGCACCGGTTTCACGCGCATTGGTGACAAGATCGCGCTCTTGGATGATCTTGAGATTTTCAACGGCAACGGCGGCTGCCACCGGATGACCCGACCCCGTATAGCCGTGACCGAATACACCAAGGCGTGCGCTTTCATCCGCCACCGGCTGGTAGACGCGGTCATTGAACATGAAGGCCGAGATTGGCAAATAGGATGACGAAATCTGCTTCGACAGCGTCATGATATCCGGCTTCATGTTGAAGGTCTGTGAACCGAACATATTGCCGGTACGACCAAAACCGCAGATCACTTCGTCGGCGATCAGCAGAATATCGTATTTCTGCAGGACGGCCTGGATCTTTTCCCAGTAACCTTCCGGTGGAACGACAACACCCCCTGCCCCCATCACCGGCTCGCCGATGAAGGCTGCAACCGTTTCTGGACCTTCGGCGAGGATCATGTCTTCCAGATCCCCGGCTAGACGCGTGGTGAATTCATCGACCGTCTCACCCGGCAGCGCATCACGGTAATAATGCGGGCAGGTCGTATGCAAAAAACCCGGCAGCGGCAGATTAAAAGAGGTGTGATTGACTGGCAGGCCCGTGGCGCTGGCCGATGCAATCGTCACGCCGTGATAGCCACGTTTGCGACCGATGATCTTGGTGCGCTGCGGCTGGCCCATGGCGTTGGCACGGAACCACAGCATTTTGATGATGGTGTCGTTGGCTTCCGAGCCGGAATTTGTGAAATAGACTTTGCTCATCGGAACCGGCGCGATGCTGATCAGCTTTTCGGCCAATTCGATGACCGGCGGATGCGACCGGTGCGTGAAAGTGTGCGAATAAGGCAGCTTCAACATCTGCTTGTGTGCAGCATCCGCCAGACGTTTTTCGGAAAAACCGACGCCGACACTCCACAGACCCGCCATCGCCTCGATGTAACGCCTGCCATTATTGTCTTCAACGTAGATGCCATCCCCCTTTTCGATCACCACCGGGCCGATTTCTTCGTGCCGGCGCGCATTGGTATTCGAATGGAAATGATAGGCAATATCACGTGCTTCAACGGAATTAGGCTGTCTCGTCATGTAATTCCCCTTTCAAAGCCGGTGGACCGGCTGTTACGGCTCTTATTTGCAGGTGAGGCCATGACAGCGAAGCTTACGCTGTGGCCACACGAAATCGTGGAGGCTGATCGTCCGTTGCAAATAAGCTATAGATAACTGTACTTCCGTGCAACATATTTGATGCATCAAACTACAAATATGCTAAAAGAGGCTATTGGATGGTAGTGGAGAGCGCGCGCATGCACAAAATTGCTGAACTGCAGACCCTCGTGCACGAGAACCTAGGCGATGTCGTTTATCGCAAACTCTCGGAGGCCTTAATGCGGGGCAAGTTTGCCCCCGGCACGCGGCTGACGATTCGCGAGCTGGCGGCTTCGCTCGGCACATCGGTCACGCCGGTTCGCGATGCACTGCTTCGGCTCATTCAGGACAATGCCCTTATCCAGAAAACACCGCGCGATGTGCGCGTGCCCATCCTGACGCCGGAACGCTATTGCGAGATACGCGATATTCGGGTTCGACTGGAAGGACTGGCGGTCAGCCGCGCCGCCGTTGCAGCGACACCAGAAGACATCGCCCGGCTCTGGGCCATTATCAACGACAATGAGATCGCCATTGCGGAACAACGCTGGGAAGATGCTCTAGAGTGCAATCAGATTTTCCACTCGGCTTTTGCGGAAATTGCAGGGATGCCATCGCTGATTACAATCCTTGGAACCCTCTGGCTGCAGATGGGTCCATTGATAGCAGGCATATACGAGTATGGTGGCCGTGATATGATTGAAGACCACTATATCGTCGTCAAAGCAATCGAAGCCCGTGATGCAGATGCCGCCGAGGCGGCGCTCGCCAAAGACATCCTGGATGCCAGCGAGCTTATTCTCGAAAGGATTGCGGCCCTTTTGCGCGAATAGGCTCGCGCTTTGTCATGACTGTGAATCGCCAGCCACGCGCAAGGTGACCGACGTCCATCGTTGAGGAGAAATTTCTGAAGCACAACCTGTCTTCAACGCTTGATCGCTAGAACGCCCGGACAGTTCATCTGGACGTTAAGGGGTGCGTGTTTTAGACCCCGCACATTTGCTGACCATTTCAAGCAGTGGTGGAGACGCGAACAGTTTATTCAAAACCCGCCCGACCACCTACACAGCGCTTTAATCCCAGGCGGGCTTCAAGATCCACCATATGTTAGCCGATCGCGAACGGCGGACATCCAGTCGAATCTCAGCGGCACCGAGCGCGCGGGCTTCGACCGCTGCCTTTTTGGCAGCGCACTTCAGAACGGGCCAGTAGAAGGCCGAGAATGTCGTCCTCCTGGGGCAATTGCTGGCAACTTCTCCCAGCACAGAAAATCTTCGTACCCATCAGCTTTTGACCACTCCCATTTCATGTGGAATGGAAACCTGTTGTAGTTGATTGTGGTCAGCTGACGATGTCAAAAATCTTACTGTCGTGACGCCGACCGAAACGTCGACAATGATTTTGATTTGCGCTGATGACCCACGACAAACGGATACGTCACGCAAATTGTGGCTCGTCGTGTCTCTGCATAGCCGGACATCCCCGCAACTCTTGAATACAGCGTAAACTGGGATTGGCGCTGCCAAGATCTGAACCGTCGCTAGCCGTCATAGGCCTGATAGTCATCTGCTCAGACTTGAAGAAGTCGCCCGTGTGGCGCGTGCCTCGTGTGATGAACGCAAACGGTAACGATCTCCAGGATAGGTGAACCGACTGCGGGTGACGGGTATCCCGTCACGCCATGTCTGCCTGTCTACAAGCAAACAAGGTTGGCTGACGTCTATCTGCAGATTTTCGCGAATATCTTCATCCGGGCGTATAGCGCGGATTGTATTATCGACTGTCGTGACAATCGTGTTGCGCAACAGCCAGAAATTCGGGGTCATCAGGGTGAAGTCCTGCTCGAGATAATCGGGCGCTTCCGCGCTATTCACATATCGTTCTTCGATCTGGATCGGGGTTCCATCTTCAAGGTGCAAAAGCTTGGAATAGAAGACTTCGTTTTCGGGTGAGCTCTGCAACATATTGCGGCGTGGATTGTCCGCACGCAAAACCTCGTGCTGCAAAACCCGGCTGCTATGCGCGCCGCCCGACAGGATCACCTCCTCGGAAGCGTCCGGCAGATTGAAAATTGCGCATTGCATTCGTGGACCGATGACAAATGTGCCACGTCCCTGAATGCGCAAGAGAACGCCATCAGCCTGCAATTCCCGCAATGCCCGGCGCACCGTCAGACGAGACGCGCTGAAGGTTCCCGCAAGATCATCTTCCGAAGGCACCTGGAAGTTTGCCGGCCATTCTGCTGTTTCGATCTTTTTGTCGATAGCGTTTTTTATTTGAGCATATAATGGTTGGTCTGAACTGTTCATATCTCTACAACAAATGATGTTATTAATAGTGCATAATCACATCCATAGTCTGGCTGGGTCAAGGCCACTTGCGTGATTACACATGGCTTGAATCATGGAATTTGTCCCTGGTGATTGCGCGCTATCCTTTCGGCCACAAATTCTGCGTCTGCGGGAAGATCGGCCAGCTCCAAAGAGCTGAAGACATTTAAGACCATCAGCGAAACGGCGAGAATGTCTGGCTTGCCATCAACGGAACACACCCTGAAATAGACCGGAATCAGTTTTTCCAGAACCATCACTTCAATTCTTTCAGCGTTTAACTCAGCGCTTTTTATCGTTTGACGGAATGCACCCGTATTCTCAAAACGTGTCGCCCACGAATGCAGCTTCAGTGTCTTTCGTACAGCTCTCAGCGGGATGACGACCTCTTCCCGCCATTGTTGTATCTCCGCGTATAAAGCGCTGATCGCCTTTGCCGTGACATGATGATCTGTTTTCACCGCGTGCAGAACCGCCAGATAAAACGGCACATCAAGGGTGTAACTGTCCTGCAAGCCCAGCAAGGCACCTGGAATTCCGGGTTCGGCATAAAGCTCGAGCATAAATCTCCAAAGTGCTGAATGCGGTTCAGTATCGTTCACACGCGTGTTCCTCTGCCCTTATGATCCAGACTGCAGTCCATCCCAACGCTTGACGGTGCCGGTTTCAATGCCGAACAGATCAAGAGCGCGGCCCACCGAGTGGCAAACCATCTCATCGATACTTTTTGGATGCGAATAAAAGGCGGGAACGGGCGGCATGATGATCGCCCCCATTTCGGTGAGTGCTGTCATCGTTTTCAAATGACCAAGATGCAGCGGCGTTTCCCGAACCATGAGAACCAGTCGACGCCGTTCTTTCAAAACCACATCGGCAGCCCTGCTCATGAGTGTCGACGTCACCCCCGACGCTATCTCGGACATTGTTTTGACCGAGCACGGCGCAACCAGCATACCCATTGTCCTGAACGATCCCGATGCTATCGAAGCGCCGACGTCAGCAGCCGAATGAACGACATCGGCGCGATCGGACAGTGCAGACTTTTGTATGTTCAGCTCCTGATGCAGCGTGAGCAGCGCTGCGCGTGAAACGACAAGATGCGTTTGAACGCCTACTGATCGCGCCAGTTCCAATGCTTTGAGCCCATAGGCTGCACCCGAAGCGCCCGAAATTCCTACCACCAGGCGTTGAACGTTCATCGGTTAAGCTCCTTTGAACCAGTCGCTGGCCTTCACATGATCGCCAAGTCGCAATCGTTTGCGTTCAAACTCCTGCTCACGCCCCCAAGGCTTTGTCGCATCAACCAGCAGCCTGCCCCAATGGTCCTTTTGTTCATCTCGATAGAAAGATGGCGTATCCGGGATGATCAGCATATCCTTATCCGGACGGCAACGCGTTAGAATGGCCCATTGAACATCATCCATGTCGTAAATGTTCACGTCGGTATCCACCACTGTGATCTGCTTTGACCATATGGGCTCGGCACCGATAGCCGCCAGCATGACCTGACGCGCATGTCCCTCGAACTGCGGTTCGATCTGAATAATGGCATGATTGACGAATGGTTGACAGGTCACATTGACAATGCCGGGCAGCGCTGCGCTCAGACGCTGATAGATATTGGCGGAGACCGATAATTCAAGTGTCAGCACTTCTTCGGGCGAACCACACAAGATCGAATGAAACAAGGCGTCTTTGCGCACGGTGACACCCAGCACCTCAAAGACCGCATTCGGTCCGACGGGAACGTAATAGCCCATAAACTCGCCAAAGGGCCCTTCGGCGCGGCGTTCATTGGGAAGAAAGCGTCCTTCGATAACGACTTCGGTTTCTGCAGGAACTTCAAGATCAATGTGATTGCATTTGCGCATGGCAATCGGTCGTCCACGCAGCCGCGCCGCCACTTCCAACTCGTCGACATCATATGGCAGGGGTGCTGCTGCGGTTAGAAATGCATGCGAAGGTGTGCCAATCAACATGGCCGCTTCGAGCGGCTTGCCCAGTTTTTCCGCCTTTTCATGATAGATCGTCAGATGATGGCGAGGTGCCAAGCGACAGCGCAGCTCATGATCGCTGATAAACATCGAACGATGATAGGACAAATTACCAACGCCGGTTTCTGGATCTTTAGCGATAAACATTGCAGAGGTGAAATAGGGCGCGCCGTCCCGGTCAGAATAGGTAATCAGCGGCAGATCCGACAGTTTCACTTCTTCATATTCAGGAAGCTCGCTGTCCTCGGCAAGTTTGAGCGGCTCCTTCATCTCTGACGTGCCAAGCGATGCAAGTCGGCTCCACTGGGTGCAAAAATCCTTTGCATCAATGCCGATCACTTCGGCAATTCTATCGCGCGTGCTGTAAACATTGCTGACAACGGGAAACCGTGTGCCTTTCACGTTGGTAAACATCACCGGCTTCGCCCATTTTTTCTGCGCAAGCTGTGTGACGGCTGCAAGTTCATGCGCTGGGTCAATCTCACGATCAACCACCAGCAGATCGCCGCGCTCTTCAAGCTTGTTGATAAAATCTCTCATCTCAAACTCCATTGTAGGGTTCAGCGGACAGTGCCAAAATTGGGTGTTAATGCGATACGGGTGGTGCGCGCATCGTGTGCAGAACGCAGCCGATAACGGTCTCCGGGATAGATAAAGCGGCTGCGTGTGACCGGAACCCCGTCGCGCCAGGTCGAGCGGTCCAGAAGAAGGCAGGGCTGGTTAGCATCGATCTGCAAAAGCTGGCGTATATCTTCTTCAGCGCGAATTGCACGAATCGCATTATCAACGGTTGTGATCACCGTTTCTCGCCGAAACCATGCCTCCGGCCCCTGCGCTGAAAACGTCTGATCCAGATATCCGGGCGCTTGTGCGGCGTTGACATAACGCTCTTCAAGCTGAATGGGCGTGCCGTCTTCCAGATGAAGAAACCGGCTGTAATAAACCACCGCATCTGGGGACAATTGCAGAATGTTGCGCGCAGGATTGTCCTGCGCAAGGGTCATGTGGATCAGAACCTGACAGGTGTGTGCGCCGCCAGAGCTTGCGATCTCCTCGCTGATATTGGGGAGGTCGAACACCGCGCACTGTGCGCGCGGCCCTAGCACAAACGTGCCCCGCCCCTGCACACGGATCAAAACGCCCGCCGTTTGCAGCTCGCGTAGTGCACGGCGCACGGTCAGTTGTGAAACATCAAACTCTGCCGCCAGTTCACCTTCCGAAGGAACTTGAAAATTCGCAGGCCATTCTTCCGTCTCGACGCGACGATCGATTTCACTTTTGATTTTTTTGTAGAGATGACGGTCAGTGTTCACGATACGCGCTCATAATATGGCCAATGTGATAGTAAACTTCGACTATTATGATATCATAATCAAGCCAGTAAATTACGAAATGCTATAAATCTGCCCGATCAAACCTGCCCAAGCGGACAGAAAGGCGGATATATCGCGGTTATATCGCCGTATTGCAGCATTTTCAGCGTCCAGGCTTTTTTCTATTGACTTTTAAAGTGATATCACTTTGCATAGATAGAGATATCTTTAGTGCATCGAAATGAACGATTCCGGGCCGCACCGCGCAAAAGGAAGCCATACTTCCATCGCACAGGCTCGCCAAGAGGAGGGGCAATGTCGACCCACGACCTGCAAAAACTTACTATGTATATCAACGGTGAATGGGTAGAGCCGTCATCGGGCCAATATATTGAGACCATTGATCCGTTTACGGCCAAACCATGGGCTTTGGTGCCGCGCGGCAATGCCGAAGATGCTGACAGAGCCATACAAGCAGCGCATAGAGCCTTTACCAATGGCCCGTGGAGAAAGTTGCATCCCAGCGAGCGTGGCCGCATTATACAGCGCTTCGCCGACCTCATCGAACAGCATGCCGATGAACTGGCTGAGATCGAAGTGCGCGACAATGGTCGCCTTCTCGCAGAAATGCGCCATCAAATTCGCTACATTCCCCGTTGGTATCACTATTATGCCGGACTTGCTGACAAGATCGAAGGCGCCGTACATCCCTGTGATAAAAAAGCCCTGAGCTTCTCGCGGCACGAACCCCTCGGCGTCTGCGTGGGTATCGTGCCGTGGAATGCGCCGCTGTTTCTGTTTTCACTCAAGGCTGCCCCCGCCCTGGCTGCCGGTTGCACTCTCGTGATGAAGCCAGCCGAAACCACGTCGGCTACCGCCATCAAATTGATGGAACTGGTCGAGAAGGCTGGGTTTCCCGCAGGTGTGATCAATGTCGTGACAGGTTATGGACCCGAAGTGGGCGAGCCGTTGGTGACGCATCCCCTCACGCGCCACGTTGGCTTTACGGGATCAACACGCACAGGGGCACATCTCTATGCGCTGGCCGCCAAGGACATCAAGCGGGTTAGCCTCGAACTGGGTGGCAAATCGCCCAATATCATTTTTGAGGACGCCAATCTTGATAACGCCGTACGTGGCGTCGTCGGCGGCATATTTGGCGCGGTCGGTCAGACATGTATCGCCGGTTCACGCTTGTTGTTGCAGCGCAAAATCCACGATGAATTTCTGGAAAAACTGACTGCCTTCACCAAAACGGCGCGCATTGGCGATCCCAAACACCTCGATACCCGCATCGGTCCGATCGCCAATGCCATGCAGTATGAAAAAGTACTGGGCTATATCGATATCGCCCGCCAGGAAGGGGCAGAACTCATCCTAGGCGGCAAACGGCCCGATCTGGATGAATGTGCGGCAGGCTATTTCGTTGAGCCAACGATTTTTTCGGGTGTGAACAATGATATGCGCATTGCGCGCGAAGAGGTGTTTGGGCCTGTACTGGCCGCCATCCCATTCGATGATGCGGAAGAAGCCGTAGCGATCGCCAATGACAGCGAATTCGGGTTGGCCGCAGGGGTCTGGACTTCGGATATGCGTCGCGCCATCCTCATGTCGGAAAGGCTTGAAGCGGGCAGTGTCTGGGTAAACACATATCGCGATGTGTCTTACACCACCCCATTTGGCGGCTATAAAAAGAGCGGAATAGGCCGGGAAAACGGAATAGAAGGAATTAAAGAGTTCCTGCAAACCAAAGCCGTGTGGTTGTCCACCGCAGAGGAGATCGCAAATCCGTTCGTGATCGGCTGAGAAGGAACTTTAGAACCAAAGCCTAAAAACAAGTGAGCCATTTGAGGCCGGGTGGCTCGCAAACAATGATGGCCAAAAGGGGAACTAGAAAATGATGGTTGTAAAGATAAAGCGCGCTGAAAAGGCAACAGCGCTTACTATTGGGGCGGCGATAAGCCTTCTCATGATCACAGGCTCCGTCAGTGCACAAAACGCAGCCGACAGCCTGCCACAGAAATATCGCGAAACCGGTGTCATCAAGCTGGTTACCGACGCGAAATATCCGCCCTTTCAGTCAATCAACGACGCCGGTGAGATGGTCGGTTTTGAGGTCGATCTCTGGAATGCCATCGCGGCCCGTCTCAACGTGAAGATGGATGTGACGTCGGTGGCTTTCGATTCTCTGATCCCCGGTGTGCAATCGGGGCGTTGGGATATCGCGATGGAGGGCATCACGGACAATGCCGAGCGTCAGAAGGTTGTCAGTTTCGTTGATTACGGTTACACGACATCATCAGCCTATGTCCTTGAGCAAAAAGGCACTGATATCAACGACCATCTGGGCCTCTGCGGGCTGAAAGGTTCCGCGCAAAGCGGCACCGAATGGGTCGAGATGATTACGAAGGAAATTGGGGATGCCTGCGCTGCGGCAGGCAAGCAAAAGCCTACGGTTTCTGAATTCGGCACATCCGAAGCGACATTGCTGTCGGTTTATTCCGGACGCAGCGATTTCGTTTTGACCTCTGCCGCACTTGCTGGAGAAATTCAGAAGTCAGCACCGCATCCCGTCAAAGTGATTTCCATGGGCATTTTGCCAAGAATGCCGAGTGGAATTGCATTTCGCAAGAATGAAGCGGATCTCGGCGAAGCACTGCTTGCAGCTCTCAAGGAAGTCAAGGCCAGCGGTGACTACGACAAAATCTACGCCCGTTGGACCGTCTCGCCAATGGCGATGGAACACGAGCCGGGTATAAATCTGGCCACGATAGCCGCTTCAAAATAGCAATCTCGGCCGATGACACAGCTCATGATCGGGCTCATCGGCCGCATCAATGCGCATACGATTGAGAGATAGCTACTATGTCGGATGATTCAACTCTCGACCCCTCCCCTTCCACTGACCGACCCATGCTGACCTATGTTCCGGCTAGCAACTGGAAAACAAGGATTGCAGCAACGCTGCTTATCATCCTCATAATTTACTGCGTGCAGATGATTGCTGCCAATCCTAATTTTGGATGGGGTGTCGTTGGAGAATATCTATTCGATAACCGCATCCTATGGGGGCTGTCTCTCACTTTATGGTTGACGGTGGTCACCATGGTTATCGGAGTTGTTCTGGGAACAATTTTAGCCATTATGGCAATGTCCAACAATATGGTTATTTCGAATGTGGCCAATGCCTATATCTGGTTCTTTCGTGGAACCCCCGTCCTGGTTCAGTTGATTTTCTGGTACAATCTCGGTGCCCTTTTCCCAGAAATTTCGATCGGGCTGCCTTTTACATCCTGGTGGATTTCCGTTCCCACCAACTCACTCATATCGCCAATAACCGCTGCTGTGCTGGGTCTGGGTTTGAACGAAGGCGCTTATATGTCCGAAATCATTCGGAGCGGCTTGATCTCGGTTGACCCGGGTCAAAAACAAGCAGCAAAGTCACTTGGTATGACCAACGGCAAGGCTTTGTGGCGCATTATACTGCCGCAGGCGATGCCCATAATCATCCCTCCGACCGGCAATCAGACGATTGGCATGCTCAAAACGTCCTCATTGGTGAGCGTGATATCATTGGCAGACCTTCTCTATTCAGCACAAACCATCTATTCCCGCAATTTTCAGACCATCCCTTTGTTGATCGTGGCGTGCATCTGGTATTTGGCGGCAACAACCATTCTGAGTGCGGCGCAGGTGCGCATCGAGCGGCATTTTGGTCGCTCCAATCAGCAGACCAATACAACCCCAGCCCGCCCAACCCGTCGTCTGTTTCGTCAGAAAGCAAGATAAAATGTCCGAACCGATGATTGTCTTTGACCGGGTGTCGAAAAATTACGGCAGCATGACTGTCCTCAGTAATATCAACCTTGAAGTGGCGGCCGGTGAGGTCATCAGTCTGATCGGCCCGTCGGGATCAGGAAAATCGACACTGCTGCGCTGCGTGAACCATCTGGAACGCATTGAGCACGGCAGCATAACGGTGGAGGGCGAGTTGATCGGCTACCGGCGCGACGGCAATTTTGCGCAGGAGCTACCAGAAAAGCTGATTGCACGCCAACGCGCCCGGATCGGCATGGTATTTCAGAACTTCAACCTCTTTGGGCATAAAACGGCACTCGAGAACGTCATCGAAGCGCCCGTCCATGTCCTGGGAATTGCAAAACGCGAGGCCGAGAAACAGGCAGGCGAATTGTTGGCACGCGTGGGGTTGGCGGATAAATTAAACCATTATCCCCGCATGTTATCGGGCGGTCAGCAGCAACGCGTTGCCATTGCACGCGCCTTGGCGATGAAGCCCAAGGTCCTGCTTTTCGATGAGCCGACCAGTGCGCTTGATCCGGAACTGGTGGGGGAAGTGCTGGACGTCATGCGGTCGTTGGCAGCCGATGGTCTGACAATGATGGTAGTGACGCACGAAATGTCGTTTGCACGCGATGTTTGCAACCGAATTGCATTCATGCAGGCTGGCAAAATTGTCGAATGTGGCGCGCCGTCGGAAATATTGGATAATCCCGCATTTGAGCGAACGCGCTCCTTCCTTTCCAAGGTTCACTAGATGATCGTTCCGCACAAGGCGCATTCTTCGGGCCAATGGGACCTCATCATCGTTGGCGGCGGTATAGTTGGCTGTTCAACGGCTCTCTATGCAGCGCGAGCAGGGATGCGTGTGCTGATCGTCGAGCGTGATACTCCGGGATCAAGACAATCGGGCCGAAATCTCGGCTTTGTGCGTCAGCAGGGCCGCGACTTTCGCGAACTGCCGCTGGCCATGGCTTCTCTCAACCTATGGGATGGGCTGGAACAGGATCTAGGCCGCAAGGTCGGCTGGCTTCGTGGCGGCAACGCTGTTCTTGCGACCAATGACAGCGACAAAGCAAACCAAGCTGATTGGCAATCCAAAGCCAGGCAGTTCGGGCTGGACACGATTCTGCTTACACAAGCGCAAATTCGCGAAAAACTTCCGCTTATCTCAGACAAAGCTGACGTGCGCGGGGCGATGTTTACGGCATCGGACGGGCGAGCCGAGCCGGGTCGGGCAACCAGAGCCATGTTTGAAGCCGCCGTCGAATCCGGTGTTTCCGTGATCCTTGGTGGGCGCGTGACGCGCGTGGATATTCATGCTGGAAATGTCCACGGGGTCTGGATTGGCAGCAAGCTTTATCGCGCAGATCAGGTGCTATGTGCTGCGGGCAGCGAAAGCGCCAAGCTGCTGCGCGCTGTTGGATACAATCTCCCGCAGGAAAGAATACGAGCAACCGTGGCACGCACGGTCCCGGCAGCAAGCCTCACCGTCAATGCTTGCATTTCACTGCCACTGACCGGCATTCGTCAGGATGCGCGTGGAGCATTCGTCTTTTCAGTGGCGGGCGGCGAATATGACGTACGCCTCGATTCCTGGCGCACTATGCGTCATTACAAAGAAACACGTAAAAGCAATCCTGACGCGGCCCGCATAAATTATCTCGCTCCTCTGCAAAGGTTTACGCCCTTGCGACCAACGGCACCGATTGGTGATATTGCACCAACGAGCGAGGCGGTTGAACCGGCATATTATCGCGTCCGGCAAGCTCAAGAGGAGATACGCCGCTTCCTGCCGGCGATCGCTGATCTCGATATCGAAGCGGTCTGGGCTGGCATCATCGACACACTGCCTGATGTGATCCCGGTTATGGGCCAGGTGAATGGCGTCGATGGACTTCTGGTAGCGACAGGCTTCAGCGGACACGGTTTCGGGCTGGGTCCAATGGCTGGAAAAGTCATGGCGGAACTCGCGCAGGGGCGCTCGTCTTCAGTGGATATATCGGGCCTTTCACCGGACCGGTTCTAACCATAATCGCTGCATTCCAAACCGTGCAACGCTGACGCAACACAATGAATATCAAAGACAAGGGGACGCAAAAATGGCTCAGAGAATTTTTTCGGGAGTTCCTTCGGAGGCAATCGCCGGATATGCCAAAGCGGTGATCGACGGAACGACGATTTATGTTTCCGGAACCACTGGCCGCGATAAATCGACGGGCACCTTCCCTTCCGATGCAGCGCAACAGGCACGCAATGCTCTCGCCGATATTGACGATGTTCTGAAGAAAGCTGGTGCGAGCCTCGCCCATGCCATCGCTAGCCGAGTTTACGTCACTGATCTTGAGGCTGCCGACGCTGTGACGCCCGTGCTTGGAGACGTTTTCAAAGACATTCGGCCAACCAGCACATTTCTCATCTGCCAAATTCCGGCACGCGGAGCAAAAGTTGAAATCGAGATTACTGCTTCAGTCGCGAAGTAAGGCGCCAACCTTAACAGTCTGACGAAAGTGCTGAGCGCCATCCGCATCACGGATTTAAAGTTCATAAACTTAGGCAAGTGAGAAGTATTTGGCTGAGGATTTGATGTTTTAGATAACCGCAGAGAACAGCAATTCACCGTCAGAGCCGGCGTCTGATTACGAGTCAAGAACATCCAGCGTGTCTCGGGCGATTGTGGCCTGTTGTGTGCTTTTGTTCGAAGTCGCGAGTCACGATCGTTAGAGTGAGCAAACAGAAGCGTGTTAATATTGGCATCATTTGGTGATACTTATGACGCCTCAACAGGGAGTCAAATTATGCGCTCAACCATCAATCTTGATGACAATCTTTTAGAAAAAGCCAGATCGTGACCGGAACGAAAGAGACAGCCGCTTTAGTCCGACAAGCGCTCGAAACACTTGTGCGACTAGAGACTGGTAAACGCCTTATCGCCCTTGGAGGCACGATGCCGGACGTTGAAGCAGCTCCTCGCCGCCGGAGCTCAGTGGCGAAGTGATCTTGGCAGACACTTCAATTTGGATTGACCATTTCCGCAGCGGCGATAATGAGCTCATTAAGATTATCGCTGAGGATCTTTTGCTTTGCCATCCAGCGATTATTGGCGAACTTGCATTGGGCAGTCTCCGAGACAGGACGAATGTATTGGCTTTTTTGAATGTGCAGCGTGAAGCTCAAGTCGCAACACAGGACGAAGTCATGACTATGATTGAAAAGCACTGCATTTTTAGCATGGGCATTGGCTCTACTGATGCCCAACTGCTGGCATCAGTTCTTCTCGACCGGCGAACTTCACTGTGGACCCGAGATAAGCGCTTAAAGGTTACGGCTGAAAAAGCTGGTGCACGGCTTTACGAGCCGCTGCACAATTAATTATGAAATGACATTTCACGGTTGGTTTTGAGGAAGAATATTGCGATCAACATTTAAAATGATCAATCCAATCATCTGATTGCCAATCAGAGTTTCGTGTACTTCGCTGCCGTCTAGATCGCGCGGTTGTTCCTATATCAAGCAACGTCACGTCTTCATGGGAACGCCGAGCGATACACCCTGAGACAGTGATCATGGACATGAATGCGACCACTCGGAAGTCATTTTCTGCCTACGAGTTGCATGCGGATACCGGTTGAATGCACATAAATATGCGCATATAGTTATCGACTAAAGGTGCATGTCTTATGCCACAACTGGAATCTGCCCGGACCTTCAAGCGCGCAACCAATCTTTCAATCGATAATGAGCTTCTTTCTGAAGCGCGTCGACACAAGATTAATATTTCGCGTGCAGCCGAGATTGGAATTGCGCAGGCGTTAGCTGCTGCAAAGTCAGCACTTTGGAAAGAAGAGAACCGTCCAGCGATGCACAGTTCTAATGCTTACATCGAAGCAAATGGCTTGCCTCTCGAACCTTATCGTCAATTCTAATGGCGAGATATGACGTTTACTCCAATCCGGGTGGCGGCTATGTGCTCGACGTACAGGCTGATCTACTCGATGAGCTGAAAACACGTATTGTCATCCCTCTCATTATTTAAGCACTCGCCCCAATCCCGGCGAAACGACTCAATCCGAGCTTCGAGATTGAAGGAGGGGAGTATGTGTTGGTTACACAGTTCATGGCGGCAATCCCGGTGTCCGTATTAAAGAACCCAGTAACAAACCTCTCCGATTCACATGACGAGATCGTATCTGCCGTCGATATGGCGTTTCACGGGTTTTGAACTCTACCGCTTAGTTATTTAGCTGGGTGACAATATTGATACCCAGTCACTGACCTAATCTCTGATCGAAATAACCAGTTCCCAGCATGCATTATGATTTGGTTTGTAAAAGCGAAGTGAGTAATGCAACCAACCTATCCGATAGCATCTGCCTCTATTATCGCGGGAATAGCCCTTAACACGATCGACGATCGGCATAGGCAAAGCATTCAAGCGCAATTGCCGTTTTGGCGGTACGGTTCAGTTGGCATGCAGGAACTCCTACACGTAAAGTGAACACACGCGTGATAACGCGCTATATTATTACAAGGTAATACCAAGTGATAAGGAGCCGTTATGGCCACTTCCCTCAAAATCGATGACGCTCTGAAAGGGCGCCTCCAACAGCTTGCTAGCCAACGCCGTCGGTCGGCGCATTGGATCATGCTCGAAGCCATTGAGCAATATGTTGAGCGCGAAGAAGCCCGCGAGAGTTTTAAACAGGAAGCCATTGCTTCCTGGGCTTCCTTTAAAGAGACGGGTCGCCATCTTACCGGCGCAGAAGTCCGTAACTGGCTCAACAACTGGGGCACAAATGACGAAACATCGGTGCCAGAGTGCCACGAGTAGTTATAACCGAAGGTGCCGCCCAAGGTTTGGAACGCTGCCGCCGATTTCTGATTGCCAAATCACAAGAAGCCGCACAGCGCGCTGGTAATGCGATTCAACGTCACTTGCTCCAAGTCGAGAATGCGCCCGATATCGCGCGGCCTTTCCCCGATGCGCCGGAGCTGCGGGAGTTGGTGATCCCTTTTGGGGACTCAGGATATATGGCGCTTTATCGTCATGAAACAGCCGAGAATGCGGTTTATGTGCTCGCGTTCCGACACCAGAGAGACGCCGGCTACTGAACACCTCGGAAACCGGGTGCGTGGAGTTTCACCAGAATTTGACCATTTTCTCACTTTACCGCAACACGTCTACGAAGGGACGCAAGTCGTCAGTTTCTGACAGAGAAGGCTCTGTCTTTGTGGCACCTGAAATAAGCATCATTTATACCGTACATGATGTATACAGATTGCCAGTCTGAATCTTTCGGCCTCGATCAGCGCCCTTTCGCGCGAACAAAAGCAACATCACGGTGACGTCAGGAAAGGCCGCATAACAAGTCGGCTATTATATAACTTGGCGAGATGATCGCTCAGAAACCAACCCTGCCCTTCAAGCCGGTAGAAGACTAATTCCATTTGTTCGCCTTGTGGATGTTTGGAACCGATTGTTCCGTGAGCCTATCCGATAGCCTTCCACATTGCTGCCGTGCAGGGCCGCGATATAAGCATTGACCGGCGCATTACCTTCGCCTTTTGGGATGTGAATGTGGGCGCCGGATGGGTGTTTTATTTCGTCTCATCCATGGGGAGATATGTTCAAGCATTTTGTGCCAACCCGTGAGACGGATGCGTCATAGGCTGCTCTCCGTCAATTCGGGCAACGCTCATGGGCGCTGCCCCACATATCGTCCGACAGCAGCCGGAACGGCTAAGCCCTTCTGGGTAAGCGTTAAGTTTTCCAGCCTTTGTAAAATGACAGGATCGGCGGCGACCGCTTTGCCTGCTTTCGTATCGACATGGAGCAGCATCTGCTCCGCGCTCGCCAGTTCCGTCTCACCGCGTTTCAACGAATGGATCAGGTGAATGCGCTTTGCATCGAAAGACAGAAGCTGTGCGTCGACATGCAGTTCGTCGCCAACTTGGGCTTCATTGCGATGCATGATGTGGGTTTCGACAGTGTAGTAGCTGCGCGCACCGTTCAGATAGGCTGCATCGACACCGATATGCGCAAGAAACTGGTCGGTGGTCTGCCCAAAAAGATCGAGATATCGATGCTCAGTCATATGGCCATTATAGTCGATCCAATCGGGGATCACACGGGCACCCAGCAGACGCAGCAGAGTTGAGCGTGGTGTTATATCCGCATTTGATGTGTCGAGTTGCGCCGTATACTCGTTTAGAAGTGCACCTGCGCCCCAGCCCTTGCCCTGCTGTTGTTGGGAAAGGGCGCGGATGATGGCCACCAGATTGGCGTCGCGAATTGTTTCAAGGTCGCGGATCGACAGGCCTTCGTTCTGCTCGTCCGACTGGCTGGCAATACGGTCTATCAGGGCGTTGTCCAGCTCTGGAACATCCGTCAGCTTCGTCCACGGCCATTGTAGTGCGGGACCGAACTGCGCCAGGAAGTGCCGCATTCCCGCCGGGCCACCCGCGATCCGATAGGTCTGGAACAAGCCCATCTGTGCCCAGCGCAAACCGAACGAATAGCGGATGATATTATCAATCTGCTCAACTGTGGCGATTCCGTCTTTGACGAGCCAGAGCGCTTCGCGCCATAGGGCTTCCAGCAAGCGGTCGCCGACAAAGGCGTCGATTTCCTTTTCAAGAATGACCGCTTCCATACCCGTATGGCGATAAAGATCAGCCGCCCTCTCAATGGCGTGGCGGTCGGTCTTTTCTCCAGGAACAAGTTCCACCAGCGGAAGCAGATAGACCGGATTATAGGGATGCGCAATGATCAGCCGCCCTGGGTGCTGCAAGGGGGCTTGCAGCTTGCTTGGCACGAAGCCAGAGGTGGATGACGCGATGAGCGCATCGCTTGAGCAGAATGCCTCGATCTCCTGGAGAACCGCGAGTTTGAGGTCCAGCCTTTCAGGCACGCTTTCCTGAACCAAAATCGTATCGCGCACGGCATCGGCCAGTGTCGGCACAAAGGAAAGCCTGCCTTCTTTCCGCAGGCGCTTTTGAGTGAGGGCGGAAAGTGCGCGCCGAGCATTGTCGAGGATGTGCTCAGTTGTGGCCTGCGCTTCCGACGACGGATCATAGACCGCAACATCATAGCCGTTGAGAAGAAAGCGCGCAGCCCAACCGCTGCCGATGACACCGCTGCCAATGCAGGCGATCTTGGGAGGATGGTTGTTCATAGGCATCACCAACGCTTCCGGAGTTTGAGCTTTTCTCGAACTTCACCGGGCGTTAGTATCTTGGACCCCATATTGACCGCGATGGTCCTTGCGCGCTCCACCAGATCGCCATTAGAGGCGAGGACGCCCTTGTCAAGCCAGATATTGTCTTCGAGACCGACCCGGATATTCCCACCTGCGAGCACCGCAAGCGCAACATAGGGCAACTGGTTGCGGCCGATGGAGAAGGCGGAGAAGTTCCACTTGTCCGGCAGGTTGTGGAGGATGGAAACAAGCGTCGCGAGATCATCCGGCGCGCCCCATGGAATGCCCATGCACAATTGCACCATCACCGGGTCGTCAAGCAGGCCTTGTTGCTGCAGCCATTGAGCCAATGGCAGGTGACCTGTGTCGAAAATTTCGATTTCCGGGCGAACGCCGAGACGCTGGATTTGTGCTGCCATTTCTTTCAGCATGGCAGGCGTGTTGGTCATTACATAGTCGCCTTCACCGAAATTCATGGTGCCGCAATCAAGCGTGCAGATTTCCGGCAGAAGCGCTGCAACATGTGCAAGGCGCTCGGTCGCGCCCGCCATATCGGTCTTCGACGCATCCGGTGGCAGAGGCGCTTCAGCAGAACCGAAAACAAGATCGCCGCCGACGCCCGCGGTCAGGTTAAGCACAATGTCCACGCCGGATGCCCGTATATGATCGACGACTTCGCGGAATAGTTCGACCTTGCGTGATGGTTCGCCCGTTTCGGGATCGCGCACATGAATGTGGGCGATTGCGGCACCTGCTTCCGCGCTTTCAATTGCGGCATCGGCAATCTGCCTTGGCGTTATCGGCACTTTGTTAGAGCGATGCGTGGTGGCGCCAGCGCCGGTAACAGCGGCTGTAATGAAGGTTTCGCGAGCGGGCTGCAAAGGCATGATGATCTCCCTCAATTTTGTCGAGCTTGACAGGTCGCAGATTGCTGAGATTATCATTTTACGAAATTAGTTTGGCGAAGAGCGAAGCACGTGATCTTTGAACCATCCGATGAGCAACTGTCTGTCACCCTGCTGGTTTTGCCGGATTGTTCGCTCATGTCGCTCGCAGCGACGCTCGACCCGATGCGGGGCGCCAACCGGGTTACGGGGCGGTCGCTCTATTCCTGGCGGGTGGTGTCCCCGGATGGAAGCGACCCCAATACATCCAGCGGCCTGAAGGTCGGTGTGAATGGAAAATTCGAGGCAATACCGCAGGATATCCTGATTATCGTCAGCGCATTTCATGCGCTGGAACACGCGACCCCTAAACTTCTTGCGCAGCTGCGTCAGGCCGCCAAACAGTCCCAATTGGTGATCGGTGTTGAAGCGGGTTCTTGGGTGCTGGCAAAGGCCGGGCTACTCAATGGCAGGAGAGCCACCACCCATTGGGAGGATCTGGAAGCGTTTTCACAGCGGTTTCCCGATGTGGAAACGCAATCGGATCGCTGGGTGCGCGACGGCACGTTTCTCACCACGGGCGGAGCCGCCCCCGCACTCGATATGATGCTGGCGCTCATTCGCGCGCGGCATGGCTATTCGATCGCACTCGATGTCGCGAGCCTCTATGTGTATGACGAGGTGCGACAGGCTTCGGATGCGCAGCCACTGGTATCGCTGGGGCGGCTTTTGAACCGGGAGCCGCGACTGGCCGATGCCATCAAGATTATGGAGAACCATATCGACCGGCCTCTACCAGTGACGCGGATTGCCAGACGGCTTGGTCTTTCGACGCGCAGTCTCGAAATGCTGTTTGCCAAAGTGATCGGGCAATCGCCGGGCAATTATTATCTGTCGCTTCGGCTCAAGGCCGCTCGACGCCTCATCCTCGATACGCATCTTTCAATGGCGGATACTGCGGAACAAACCGGCTTTTCGTCGATCAGCTCGCTTTCCCGCGCTTTCAAGCGGCATTTCGGACAGGCGCCGAGCAAGTTGCGGCAAAAATAATCTCGCGGCTATTTGTTACAGGCCGAGGCCGGACTTCACTTCGGTGAGCGCTGGCTTGCCGTCGAACGTGCTGAAACCCTCGAGCCACGCATCGAGCTGTGCCGGGTTATCCTTGATCCATTTGGTGACGGCATCCTTGGCTTCCATGCCGTCATTGAGGATCATGTTCATCATGGTGCTTTCCATCTCGGTCGTGAACTTCAACTTCGACAGAAAATGCGAGACATTCGGGCACTCGGTTGCATAGCCCTTGCGGGTCAGCGTCTCGACGGTTGCGGCACCGTCATCGGGGCCAAAGAGATTATCGCCGTGTTCCAGATAGGTAAGCCTGTAGCGAATATTCATCGGATGTGGGGTCCAAGCGAAGAACACCACCGGCTCATCCTTGCGCACGGCATTCTGCACCTGTGACAGCATCGCCTGTTCGCTCGATTCCGCCAGCTGAAAATCCTTTAGCTCGAAATTGTTCTTCTCGATCATCGACTGGATCGTTGCATTGGCGCTGCTGCCCGCTTCAATACCGTAGATTTTTCCGCCGAGCTGCTCCTTGAACTTTGCTATGTCGGCATAAGTCTTGATGCCGAGATCCTTGCCCGTTGCGGCAAGGCCGATTTTTGCATTTTCGAGATTGATGCCGGCCTGCTCGATTGTCTTTCCTTCGAGATAGGGTTTGCGCACTTCTTCCTGAAGCGGCATCCAGTTTCCAAGGAAAATATCGATCTGGCCATTCTCCAGTGACTGAAATGTCACCGGCACTGAGAGAATTGTCGTCTGGGGCTGGTAGCCAGCCTTTTCGAGCAAAAGCGATGCGAGCGCCGTGGTGGCGGTGATGTCGGTCCAACCGACATCAGAAAATCTCGGCGCTTTGCAGGATTCTGCCTCGGCTGCAAAAGCCGGAGCGGCGGACAGGGTTGCAATACCCGCCACCAGCAGGTGATTGAGCTTCTTCATCATCTCTCCCCTTTGTTTTTTGTTGGGAACAATATGATAGGGGAAACTGGCAAAGTCACTTTACGATTCACGCATCATTATTGGCGGTTTGCGAAGCTTGTGCCGGGCCCATGCCGTGATTTCTTGAACGGAGCAGGGCGTTTTGCGCTGCCTCCCGATGACGAGAAACCCCTTGTCAAAACTCATGCCAGCGCGGCAGCGACGATGAGGTGATCGGTCACAGAGGACGTGCGAGATGCGCGGACCGACTGGTTTGTGTTGATTTTAAAAGCAATGCGCGCGACGCCCTTGCCTTGAATCGATCAGAACCTACGAGTTTGGCTATTTGCCACTCATGTCTGATATAACGCGCCAGCACTTGATCTTTCAAGATCGACGACCGGCAAGTTCTGGTGGTGCTTCGTTCATACGCAGTCGACATCACACTGCATCGATCAGACGGATAATCATCTGTCCACCTATTCAGCGTTGGAGGCCTGGCAATCATCCCCCAGAACAAGGGCATTGCTGGCAACGAAAGGCGCTGTTGGGAAGCTGACAAAAGGTGTGGCGACTGACTGGGCTAACTATGGGCTGCGATGCCATCTCGCCGGGCTATTGCGACACAGCGCTGAATGATGCGCTCGTTAACGATCCCACTCTCTCCACATGGCCAAAAAAATACGCTAGTCGGTCGTTGGGGTAACGTCGAGCAGTTTGTTGGCGCGAGCGCGTCGAAGACATCGGCACCCGTCATCGCGCCTCGGTTCCAGTCTTGCTCAACGCGGTCTTGGCGGAAATGTAGGTATCCGGGCGAAGCTTCGCCTGTCAAAGCTTCACCGTCACGTGGACAGTGATAATAAGCTTCTCACCCCTTTTCCAGGCGTTGGAGGCAACAATGAAAACTTGTGACACAGTTTATGTCGGCAATTCCGGTGTCCGTATTAAAGAACCCAGTCACAAACCTTTCTACTTCACACGACGAGATCGTATCCGCGCTCGATAGGGCGTGTCACGGGTTTTGAACTCTACCGTTCCAGTTGTTCAACGGGGTGACAAGAGCGATAAATGTTCAAAAGACAGCGGAACGATACCACAGCGGAATCGCTGCCGAGGAGCCCGCACATCTTCAGTCCGCAATGGTAGAACTGGAAGAGGCGTCTCGGCGATTCGTTCGCCGACTTGTATCTGAAGCCCGGCGCGCGCCTTTACGAGCTGCTTCACAGTTAAATTTGAAACGACGCTATCCATCTCCCGCTTGGTATTGAGAAAGACTATTGCGATCAACGATTAAAATGATCAATCCAATCATCCGATTGCCACTCAAAAAATGGTAAGGGAACGACGAAACGAATAGATGTTTGATCCTTAACAAGACTTAAGCATCAACGTTGCAACACCTCACATTTTATAGATTCAGTCCTAATGAGCCTCTTTCAAAACAGATTCCAAAGTATCAACGAAATAATCAGCGCTGTCTTTCGTGAGGCAAAGGGGTGGTTTGATTTTAAAAATATTCAGATGATCTCCGGTCGGCTGCATAATGATACCAAGTTCGAGCAACCGATCGCAAAGCGCCATCGTTTCTTCAGTCGCGGGTTCCAATGAGACATGATCGCGGACAAATTCCAGCCCCATATAAAGCCCCATGCCATGAACCGCACCGATCAAAGCATATTGCTGTTTGAGTGCCTCAAGCCGGCTTTTGAGATGACCACCGACATTACGCGCGTTGGCCTGAAGCTGTTCCTCCTCCATAATGTCGAGGACAGTATTTCCGACGACAGATGAGACCGGGCTGCCGCCGGCCGATGAGAAGAAGTAGCCTTCCTTTTCAAGCGCATCGGCAATTTCCTTGCGTGTTATGACTGCGCCCAGCGGATGGCCATTGCCCATGCCCTTAGCGATCGTGATAACGTCTGGCACGACCTGCTGTTCTTCAAAGCCCCAGAAGTGGTGACCTGTGCGCCCATAACCAACCTGCACCTCATCAGCGATGCAAAGTCCGCCGCGGGAGCGAACTTCTTGATAGACTTTTTTCAGATAGCCTGCTGGCAGCGGGATTCCGCCAGCATTGCCATAGATCGGCTCACAGATAAAACCTGCAAGTCGGTCGCCTTTTGCGTCAAGCTCCAAAAGCTTATCCAAAACAGCTCCGATATATTGTTCAGAAGTCATGCTCCCGCGATACAAATTCGGAGACACGACCGGATGCACCCATGACGGACGTGTCCCTAGTGCATTCGGATTATCAGCCGTTGAGGTGGATACAGCATCACTCCCTACTGTCCAGCCGTGATAGGCCTCCAGCAACGAGACAATATTGCGCTGGCCGTTCCAAGCCCAAGCCAGTCTTAGGGCAAGATCATTGGCTTCAGACCCACTGTTCACGAGAAACACCGTATCTAGTCCTTGCGGTGCCAATGCGGCCAGTCTTTCTGAAAAGGCAGCCACTTCTGAATAATGGAATCGTGAATTGGTGTTGAGCTTCAACCACTGCTTGCTCACATTTTCTGCAAGTCGCGGATGGCCATGGCCTATAGTGGTCACGTTGTTGACCATATCGAGATAGGCACGCCCTTGAGTATCGAACAGATGCTCTTTCCAGCCACGCTCAATCTGAGGCGGATTTTCATAGTAATGCTTCTGTGTACCAGCAAGGCTGCGATAGCGCCGATCAAGCAAGGATGAAGATGTTTTCGATGGTATGTCTGTGGGCAAACCAAGAAATGCTGCTGGCGATGGGCAAACGGCAGACCATGCGGCGGACTGCGATGGTTTTGCGAATTGAGATAACGCTTCCGATGCTATTTCTGACTGCTGAACGCCAATGATGCCAAAGCCATTCTGTTCATTGCGAACTTTACCGAGCACATCGCCTGATGCTACGGAATATGCCAGTCCATCGATGATGTCCAAACCGCGAATGTGCAGATTTAGCGTACCAGTGCGCAAAATAAGTGTGCCATTTGCGCAATAGACGCGACATTCAAACGGCGCAACCACCTCTGTTCCAGCGGGAACACAAACTGCTATATGCATCGCAAAGTTTTTTGGCTCGGTGCGGCTGTTAACCTGTGTGCGCGTTAATCGATATTCACCATATCGCGTTACGCTGCTTCCTGCCGATTGAGCGGCTTCCAGCAAAATCTGGTGTTCGGCATCACTCGCATCCCAGTTCCCTGCGACAAATTGGGGATTATCAATCGACAAATCGACCTGCTTTGCGGACGCCAAATCCATGCTAGGAATAATAGATCTAATCTTGGCCGGACACTTGGTTTCAAAATCAACACCCAACGCACAGAAGATCGCTTTTTCCATTAATTCAAACGGAACCGACGTGGCGACATCAAAGATCATACGCTCATGAGCTGCATTGGCAGTAGCATAGTTGTTATCCGGATCAAGCTTGAGTTGCTGATGCGATGCTGCAAGCAGAACACAAGCACGCGCCACGATCAGCGGCCAAAGGGCGGTAAGCTCATCCGTGTTTAACGGGCAAATTGCATGAAACGCCTTCACCGCCGGCAAGATCGAGAAAGGGTCTTTGTCTCCGTGATGCAGCAAAGAAGCGCAGGTCGTCGCGAGTTCTGCAACCAGCCAGCTTTTGGTCATATCGCCAAAATCGATAACGGCATAAGGAAGCACTGTTCCCGAAAGCTCTTTGTGACCGACCACATTATCATCAGTAATATCGTGGTGAATGACCTGAACACGCAAACCGGCCTTTATCGGCTCAAGACGCTTTTTGATTTGTTCCATTGCAGCAAATATGGATGCAGCAACAGCGCCCTGCACTTCGTCCTGTAACAGAAATGGCACCACAGCTTCCGCATGAGCGAGATCCCACTGGGAATTTCTCAGCGTACCGACATGCGAAAAATGAGCCAATGAACGTGCAACGCATCCGGCAAGTGCGCCAAGTGATTCAATTGCTGAGCCGCTCAAATAATTGCGTGCAGTCAGTGTCTCACCTTCGATGAAACTCAACAAGCGAACGTGATAGTTTTCCGAACCAACACGAGCAGCACCAATCAGATTGCCGTCGCTGCACGGAATGACTTTCGGGAAGACAAAAGCGGGGTCGGTGCTGTCGTCCGTTTTCGAACCCAGATGCTGCAAAATGGCATTCTGTGCCTCAAGCTCAACGCGCGGATATTCGCTGTGGGAAATTTTAAGCACATAGCTCTCGTTGACAATGCTTACCTTAAAATTCCGGTCCTGCTGAGAGCCGAGCTCGCGCAATTCGCCCTTCAGCCCGTAAACCGAGCCAAGAATATCTGCCGCATCGTCACTTGTAAGATTAGGGCGGGACAATTCAGCTTTCGAAAAAAGGGCCATTTCAGACATACGCGTTTCCAATAGAAAATGGTTGGACAGATGAGAAGCGCGATGCGCCTTAGAGAAAGCGCATCACAACATGGTCGCGGCTCAACGCGCGTTGTATCGTGCGTAATAACGCTCTATGCGGGACTGAATGAATTCGAACGAAATGGACAGCATCCAATAGATCATCGAGGCGGTGATCAGCATTTCGATATGCCGGAACTCGGTCTGGCCCTGCGTTCTTGCGACATACATCAGCTCCCATACGCCGATGACCGAAACAAGCGACGAGTCCTTGAGCATGGCGATGAACTGGTTACCTGTTGGCGGGATGATAATCCGCATCGCCTGCGGCAGAATGACGAGCCACATTGTCTGCGCCGAGCCAAGACCAAGTGCTGTTGCACCTTCGGTTTGGCCGCGCGGTATGCTTTCGATACCAGCGCGGAAAATTTCCGTCATATAAGCGCCATAGCACAGCGAAAGCGCTAGAATACCGGCAGGAATCGCCCCAATCACATAGCCAATCTGTGGCAGGCCCAGATAGATAATGTAAATCTGCATCAACAGCGGCAGGCCGCGAAAAAGCGACGTGTAAAAAGTCGAAAGCCCGTAAATAACACCGTTTTTGGATAGCTTCGCAATCGCGCCAATAAGCGCGATGACTGTGGCAATCACAATCGATATCGCGGAAATATACAGTGTGGTGACGGTTCCCTGTGTGATCAGGAAGCCAATTTTACGAGCGATAAACGAAAACGACAGATCAAACGAATAAAAGAACAGCATCAAAAGCGTAAACAGCTCGACCCAAACCGCTACTATTTGCTGCTTTCTCGAAAGTTTCTTGAGTAGCTTCCAGTTCACAAAGAGGATCAGCGAAATAGCGAACGCGGAAACAATTTTCGCTGTGGCGGGATTTTCTTTCACCCATTCTGCAAGTGAGGGAACAACAGAACCCAACCAGTGGGCACTGATGCCAATTGAATAGAGCGCCACCATAGTGATTGCGAACAGGACAAGACCGCCAAGCCTGCGCGCTGTATCGGGATAGTTAAGAATGAATCGTCCAAGCATGAACGGTCTCCTTCAATTCGGTGTGCACCCTGTACCGCTGGGCTCGATGGATGTCTTTTTGTTCTGGGGGATTAAAATTCGCAGTAGGAAGAAAAGAGCTTAACCGGCAGACCGTTCGCGCCACTTATCCTGCGCCTGCAGTTTCCAATAGGTGAGTTGAGCAACCGCAAGACCGGCATAGCCGCCGGCCCAGGGAAGACCAAAGGGCTCAAAAAGCTTGTAGCGATCCGTGGTGCCAAGGATGGCTTCGGAAACCAGTTTGCCGCCAATTGCCGTGGTGTTTAGTCCATGCCCACCAAATGCTGTGCAATACCAAACGCCATCCGGCATTCGGCCGATTTGCGGCATCAGGTGACGCGCATAAGCCATCAGGCCAGACCACGCGAGTTCCGTCTTGAGTTGTGAAAGCTGCGGATAAGTGCTTGTCATTTCATTGCGCAATTCACGCACGAGACCTTCCGTAGAAGCGGCGCGCGTTGTAATGCGCCCACCCCACAAAATACGTCTTCCGCCTTCGATAAGCCGATAATAATCACCAGCCCGGCGGCTATCGCCAATCGCTGCCGGTGTTTTAATCGCTTCCCTGATCAGATCGGGGGCTGTTTCAGAAACCATCACATAGGTCGCTATTGGCAAATAGGACCGTTGAAGTTTCTTGTTCAACCCGCCGGTATAGCCGCCGGTCGTAATCACCAGATTTTTGGCCCGAACAGAAGCCTGGCTTGTACGAACCACTTTCTGAGGGCCAGAAACATCCATCGATTCTGCTGCCGAATTTTCATAAATCTTGCCGCCAAGACGTTCGATTTCTGTCGCGAGGCCGCGTGCATAGTTGAGTGGATGAATGTGAAACGCCTTGGCATCGCGAACGGCTTGAAAATAACGTTCGGACTTCAATACGGAATGAACTTCGTCGCGCGACATATATTCAAGTTCGTAATTGAAATCTCTCTTTGCCGCAGCCACTTCCATCTGCAAAGCGGCTGCATCTTCATAGCGTTGAACACTGATCAGCCCATGCTTCGGATCAGCAGAGGTGATGTTCAGATCGCGGATTGTTTGACCCACGAAATCCATGCCCTCGACCGAGAGCATGTGCAGCTTCTTAGCGGTGCCTTCGCCTGTGGTTGCTGCGATCTTGTCATGACCCGTTGCGTATCCGGGGCTGACAAAACCCCCATTTCGCCCGGACGCGCCGAAGCCGACATTCTGCGCCTCAAGAATGATAACAGAATGCCCCTGCCTTGCCAGTTCCAGCCCTGTTGTCAGACCAGCCAGACCTGCGCCGATGATGAGCGTTTCGCATTCCTCATTGCCAACAAGTGCAACACGATGCTTGGTATCGGCCATGGTTCTGAAATAATGCGTATCAGGATAAGACATTTTGTTACCAGCCTGTTTTTTTTCTTTATTTCCGCCCTCAGTTCAGATCCCGACCCGCCCGATACGACGGGGCCGGGATAGACATATATTGGGAAATCAGAGGCGATCTTATCGGCTAAGTTCAGTCCTTGCTGTAATCAGCGCCGTACCACTTCGTCGTAAGCGTTGCGAGCGTGCCGTCATCTTTCATCTGCTTGACGATTTCGCCGATCTTTGCGGTCCATTCAGGATCGTTCTTTTCAGCGATCACAACGAGTGGCTCACGGAACGCATAGCCACCTTCGAGAATACGAACGGGATAGCCATTTTTGATCGCCGTCTGTGCCGTCTGCTCAGGAGCAATAACAGCATTGAGACGCACGCCATCCCCAAGACGAAGATCGTCAAACGGCATCATGGAATCTTCAAAGGTGCGGATTTCGCCCGGTGTCACTTTGTATTCAAACGCGGGAAGATCCGGTGCATCTATTTCGAGACGACGGTTGATGAAATCTTCCGACGTGGTTCCAGTTTCAACGCCAATAATCTTGCCATTGAGATCATCCGCGGAATGCGCTGGGCTGTCCTTGTGAACCACATAGACATAGGGGCTATAGTAATAGATGCCAGCAAAATCGATGGCCTGTGCGCGTGCCTTGGTTGGGGTTACCGAGCCAACGCCGACATCATAACGTCCCTGCCAGTGACCACCGGTTAGCGTTGGCCATTCTGGTGTTTCAAAACGGACTTTGACGCCAAGGCGCTTACCAATTTCATTGGCCACATCAATGTCAAAACCCACGAGCTCGTTGTTGTCATCAAGGAAGCCCTGTGGAGGCCAGCCAACATTGGTGGCAACAACCATTTCCTTCTTTTCATTGAGACGGTCGAGTGTTGGGCCAGCATGTGCCATTCCTGAAACCAGAAACAGCGATGCTGATGCGAGTGCGAAAAATTTGTTCAAGTTTCCCTCCGTTGGTGCGGTTATAATTTTGATGGATCAATGTAGAATCTGACTGAGGAACAGCTTGGTCCGCTCGTGCTGCGGATTGTCGAAGAACTCGGCTGGCGCATTTTCTTCGACGATCTGCCCCTGATCCATAAAGATCACGCGGTTCGCGACCTGACGCGCAAAGCCCATTTCATGTGTCACACAGATCATTGTCATGCCTTCATCGGCAAGGCTGACCATGGTATCAAGTACTTCCTTGACCATTTCCGGATCAAGCGCCGAAGTCGGTTCGTCAAACAGCATCACTTTCGGGCTCATGCAAAGCGCACGCGCAATCGCCACACGCTGCTGCTGACCGCCTGAAAGCTGCCCCGGATACTTGTTGGCCTGTTCCGGGATTTTCACGCGCGCCAAATAATGCATGGCCACTTCTTCAGCCTGCTTCTTTGGCATTTTACGCACCCAGATCGGCGCAAGCGTGCAGTTTTCCAGAATAGTCAGATGCGGGAAGAGATTAAAGTGCTGGAACACCATACCGACTTCACGGCGCACTTCATCGATCTTCTTGAGGTCATTGGTAAGTTCAATACCGTCAACGATGATCTGGCCTTTCTGGTGTTCTTCCAGACGATTGACGCAACGGATCATGGTTGATTTGCCTGAACCCGATGGGCCGGCCACAACGATGCGTTCGCCACGCATAACCTTCAGGTTGATGTCACGCAGCACGTGGAACTCACCATACCACTTGTGCATGTTCTTGATCTCGATCGCCACTTCGGTCTTGGAGACTTCCGGTTTTGGGCGATCAATTTGAATTTGAGGAGCGGTGTTTGTCATCATATCACCCGTGAGCAATCATGACATGACGCACTGTGGTATAGTCCTCAAGCGCATAGATGGACATGTCTTTGCCATAGCCCGACTGTTTCAAGCCACCATGCGGCATTTCATTGGTCAGCATGAAATGCGTGTTTATCCATGTGCAGCCGTATTGCAGATGGGCCGCAGCCTTCAGACCCTTGCTAATGTCCCGTGTCCACACCGATGATGCCAGGCCATAATCACTGTCATTGGCCCATGATATGGCCTGATCTTCTTCGCTAAAGCGCGTGACAGAGACAACTGGGCCAAAAACTTCGCGTCGAACGATCTCGTCTTCCTGCAATGCTCCGGCAACTACGGTCGGTTCAAAGAAGAAGCCCTTGTCACCCGATGGATTGCCACCTGCGGTTATCTCGATATGTGTATTTTCTCGCGCGCGCGCCACGAAACTCTCAACCCGGTCACGCTGCCGGCGCGATATAAGAGGCCCCATTTCATTGCGCGCATCATCTTCCAGATTGAAACGAATGCTGGAAACAGCCCCTGATAAGTCGGCAACAAGGCGATCATAAATACGCGCGTCGGCATAGATACGGCAGGCAGCGGTGCAGTCTTGTCCGGCATTGTAGAATCCGAATGTTTTGATACCTGCAACGACCGCATCAATGTCGGCATCCGCCATCACGATGACCGGTGCTTTACCACCCAGTTCGAGATGAGTCCGCTTCACCGATTTTGCAGCAGCCTGCAAAACCTTCTTCCCCGTTGCAACATCGCCTGTGATCGAAACCATGTTAATCGACGGATGATTGATCAGCGCGTTACCGACAGTTTCGCCGCGCCCAAGAACGACGTTCACAACGCCCGAAGGCAGAATCTCTGCCATGACCTTCGCCATCTTCAATGCGGTCAAAGGCGTCTGTTCCGATGGTTTGAAAACGACTGTGTTACCACCAGCAATCGCAGGCGCGAGCTTCCATGCCATCATCATCAACGGATAGTTCCACGGCGCAATTGACCCAACGATCCCAACTGGATCTCGGCGGATCATAGATGTGTGGCCGGGGATATATTCAGCGGCAAGTGGGCCCTGCATATTGCGGACAGCGCCCGCAAAATAACGATAGCAATCAATAATCGCCGGCATCTCGTCATTGAGAACCGCATGATACGGCTTGCCACAATTCAGAGCCTCGAGTGCCGCAAAGCCTTCTGCATCTTTTTCAACGGCATCGGCGATTTTCAGCAAATAGCTAGAGCGCTCCGCAGGTGTTGTCCGTGACCATGATCGAAATGCTTTTTCAGCCGCTTCAACAGCCTTATCGACCTGACCCAATGAAGCTTCAGGCAAGTTCAAAACGACATCACCCGTTTTTGGATTGAGAACAAGTTCTTCATTCTCTGTTCCCAGCTCAAACTGGGAGCCGATAAGCATTTCAGAATTCATTACAGTCTCCGGCAGAAATTACGTCTGCTTTCGTTGCTTATTCATGACGAAGGATCGTTGAGGCTACGAAATGCAAAACAGATGTTGGGCTCGATACAAAACCGCGCAGAATACAGCTGCTTCATCTGTTAAAAGCGAAGCATGAAGTCAGAAAAGGTTTTGGAGTTATCGAAAAGCGCGCCTGAACAGCAATTGAGACACTTGGTTGCAACTCACAAAGCCAGCTGAGCCGCACGTAGAAAACATGGTCGCATTCTTCTCTCCATTTGGCCGTTTTCGGCTTTTCGTTCCTTGAAGAGGACGTTATCCGAATGGAGAACATTCGCAAATTCATTTATTAGAATGGAGGTATCGGTTTTTCCGATTGGTTTGACCGATCAGTAACTCACAAAATTCATTGTTTCTAAATTATAATTTGGAAACAATGGCTTGATTAAGGACACTTTTTCTTAAAGCGGTTTTAACGCTGCCTACCAGACCGTGCAGCTTCTGCAATTCCGATGAAATCACGAGCTGACTGTGGGAGGCTCGAGCCTTTTCGCCAGACCATGCCTATCTGGACAATTGGCAAAGTGCCCGACACGTCCCGGCTTTCAATTCGATCTCCTTCGAGCGACCAGGGACGATAGACAAGATCAGGAAGAAGCGCGACGCCAGCGCCTGTCGCCACAAGGCTACGTACCGCTTCAACAGAACGGGTCCTGAACGCCACATGCGGTCTCGCGCCGAGTGCAGCAAGAAGCTTTCCAGTATTTTCCTCGATTTCATCGACCGTGAGCATAATCAACGGCTCTTTGGCCACATCATCGATTGAAATTCCATCGACGGAAATAAGCGAATGCCCTAGAGGCAGCCAAAGCCGGTAAGGCGACGTTTCGAGAATTTCGGCATGAAGTGCCATACGGTCGCGCAAGCTGGAAATCACCACTACCGCCACATCAAGTTCGCCACCGATCAGCAGATGCTCCAGATAAGAGCCGTTATCTTCAATGGCACTGACCTCCACATCAGGGAATGCCCGTCGGTAGCGAGCCAAAAGATCGGACAGCACATAACCCGCAACAAGCGAGGTAACGCCAATATTCAGTGTTCGCTTTTCCGTCACCTGCTTACTTAAAATCGAACGTCTCGCATCCGAAACATCGGCCAAGATTTTCGTCGCATGACGCATAAATTGATGGCCGCTATGGGTAACAATCAGCCCACGCGGATGCCGCTCGAACAATGTCACATTCAGATCGGCTTCAAGCTCTTTGATTGCCTCAGTGATAGACGATTGCGAGATCGATAGAGTGTGCGCTGCACGCGTAACTGAACCCTGCTCGGCGCATGCAATAAAATAGCGTAATTGTCTGAGGGTGAACATTAACGGTTAGACCGACATTCCAAAACAGAACCACATTCAGCAAACTGGCATTTCATTTTTACTATTAATACCAAATGGGCAAAGTTCAAACGCCATCTGGAAAATTCGCGATAAACGAGTCCAAGAATATTTCAAGTTAAAATCAAGCTGTTGGCGTAAGACGCTTGCTTCGATCGGTCTTATTCTTTGATGGAGTTATCAGTACTGGCACCCAGATTGTAAGGGGCGGTGGCTGCGCTCAACGTCTGCTCTCCCGCACCACTCTGATCAGGGCAGCGCCTAAACCCTGTCGGGAACAATCGTTGCGCAGAGATGAGAATCCGGGCCGGATGGCATTGCTGGCAGTTTGAGTACCGACGATCATTTCGCCACCGCAATAACCTCACCGCCTGCCGTTATCGTCAGTGGCTCGTCGATAACGGGGCTAAGACGCGAAAGGGACAGCCGCCAAACCTGCGGTCTTCTTTGCTCATCTCTATCACTGGTGGTCTTGCTGCCAGTGAAGGCAGGGAAGCAGTGGACACGCCCTGGAAGGCTTTCAAAGAACGCTTTTGGCTCCCCGCGCTCCACAAGAACAGTTAAGATGCAGGACGTCTCGTCTTGTCCGCTACTGCGAACAATGCAGCTGGTGGTGCCATTAAACAGTATCTGTCCTATGTTACCTAAGCTTCAAACAAGTCGTGAATAGTACGCAGGCAAATCTGATAGCAAACGAGGTCAAAGTTTGCCTTCCTCTCACGATCAGAGATGTGCGCTTCGTTCATCTCACCGATGCCGGCAATCAACCGCACCTGCATTAATGTTGACATTTCGCCGGGAGAAGGCAGTGAATATCCAAGCAAGAGGCCTTTTTCTGCCGCCTGATATTCCATCTGCAACGATTTTTTCGAACAAATCTGCTTGATTTGAGCGCTCCAATACGAGTGAAGCGCGCTCGATAACAGAGTCCGGTTCCCAGCAATCACACCATTTGCGAAAGCATCAATCTTTGCATTGTGGCCAGCCCTGCTCCACCTGATATCCAGATGAGAAACGCACGATTTATTGAAGTGCTTACCGGCAACGCCGTCGCGAAGGCGCTGCCGGTAAGTGGCTATCGTCGGATCGGGGCGTCCCACAGCACCTTGTCAAGCGTAATTGGCAGGTCACGAACCCGGACGCCTGTCGCATTATAAACTGCGTTCGCAACGGCCGCGCCTACACCGGTAATACCGATTTCACCAATGCCGCGTGCACCCATCGGCGCGTGCGGATCGGGTGAATTGGAATAGAGGATATCGATCTTCGGAACATCCATCTGAACCGGCACATGATACTCGGCAAGCGAAGCGTTCACGACACGACCGGTGCGCTCGTCGAAATTGGTTTCCTCCGTAAGTGCCAAACCAATCCCCATGACGATACCGCCCTTAAACTGGCTGGTCGCCATCTTAGCATTGAGGATCTGGCCAGCATCGAAGGAGCCGAGAAAACGCGACACGCGGATTTCTCCCGTGAGCGCGCTGACCCTGACCTCACAGAACTGTGCGCCATAGGAATGCATGGAGAAGGCCTCCATTTCAACAGGTGCCGGTGCGTCGGCCTGACAGACCAGTTCATCACGGCCAGCGCGGGCGAGAATGGACTGATAGCTCTCGAAGCGATCAGGATCGCCGCGATGGCCAAGGCCGAAATCCCTTGGTTCGACCTCGTCAAGCGAAAGCCCCGCGAGTGGTGAATCGTTGCCGGCAAGCTTGATCAGTTCCTCAACGAAAACCTCACTTGCAGCGATCACCGCGCCGCCGATTGATGCGGTCTGGGTCGAACCGCCGGCGATCACGCCACGCGGCAGGCTGCTGTCGCCATATTCAAAGGTGACCTTTTCAAAGGAAACGCCGAGACGGGCGGCGATATGCTGTACCTGAGCCGTCGCGGTTCCCATGCCCATGTCGTGCACGGCGGTTGAGACGGTGATGTGACCATCCGAGGTCAGCCGGATCCTGGCAGCGCCACCGGGAAAGCGATGGTACGGATAGGTCGCGGTGGCGCAGCCCATACCGACCAGCCATTCGCCCTCGCGTTTCTGTCGCGGCTTCCGGTTGCGGTCCTTCCAGCCAAATTGATCCGCCCCCGCCTCATAGGCTTCGATCAGGTAGCGCGACGAAAATGGCTTGCCGGTGGTTGGATCTTTTTCCGGCTCGATACGGCGACGCAACTCGATCGGATCGAGATCCAACTGCTCCGCCAGTTCATCCAGCGCACATTCGAGCGCGAATGTGCCAACGGACTCACCAGGGGCCCGCATAAAAGTGTTGGCGAGCATGTCCATGTCGGCAACATCCTGCGCCAATTTGAAGTTTTTTGCGGCATAAAGATGCCGCGCCGGGAAGGTGAATTGTTCCGGACAGGAATTGTGCAGTGTCATGGCCGCCGTGCCGGTATGGATGAGCGCATCCAGCGTACCATCCGCACGTGCCCCGAGTGCCACCCGCTGTTCGGTCACCGTGCGACCGCCAACGATGCGGAACACGCCTTCGCGCGACAGCATGATCCGCACCGGTCGCTCGGCCAGTCTGGAGGCCGCAATGGCAAGGATCTGATGATCCCAAAGGCACTTTCCGCCAAAACCACCACCGACATAAGGCGAGGTTACACGCACCTTGCCGGGCTCCAAACCAAAGATATCGCCAAGCTGCCCGGCGGTCAGGTCGAGCAACTGGCTGGCATCGTGCACGCGCAGTTCGTCACCATTCCAGGCCACCGTTGCCGCATGCAGCTCGATGGCATTGTGGTTGTGACGCGGCGTCCGGTAGGTAAGGTCAACCTTGACCTCGGCATTGGCGAGCGCCGTTTCGGCATCGCCGATTTCCAGCACGGGTGGCTGGCCTAGCAGTGTTTCCAGTTGCCGAGGCGTCTTCTTCGCCTCCTCGAACACCGTCACGGCCGGTAGGCTGGCATAGTTCACCTTGATCAGGGAAGCGGCGTAATCCGCCTGTTCCTGTGTTTCGGCCAGAACGAGCGCGATCGGCTGGCCGTTCCAGTGGATCTCGTCATTCTGCATCACCGGCAGGTCATTGGCACCGGCAGCCGTCGGCGACGACATCATCAGCGACGGCGACTTCATGCGCGGCGCATTGTGATAGGTCATGACGAGGATAACGCCCGCCGCCGCTTCCGCCGCCGCCACGTTCAGCTCGGTGATTTTTCCGCGCGCGATACTGCTGAATGCGAGTGCCGCATAACTAATGTGTTCATACGGAAACTCAGCGGCAAAACGCGCCCTGCCCTGCACTTTCAAGGGACCATCGATACGCGAGACGGGTTGCCCGAGGGCGCCATGTTTGCGCAGTATGGGGTCGGGCGTCACAGCCGGCTGCCAGCGGCCCGGCTTGTTGGTATCGGCTTCAGTTTGGGCGCTCATGGGTTCGATCCCTTCAATTCGTCGAGCACAGCGACAAATGTGCGTTTCGCCAGCTCAATCTTGAATGCATTTTCACTGAGGGCGACGGCATCGGCGAGTTCGGCGTCTGCTGCAGCACGGAAGCTTTCCACACTCGCCATCTGCCCTTTCAGTGCGGCTTCCGCCTTCACTGCTCGCCATGGCTTATGGGCGACACCGCCAAGCGCAAGACGCACATCACGCACGATGCCAGCATCGTCGATATCGACAGCGGCCGCGACCGATATGAGCGCGAAGGCGTAACTGGCGCGGTCGCGAACCTTTCGATAGGTCGAGCGACGAGCAAAACCGAGCGGTGGTATTTCGATCGCGGTGATCAGATCATCCGGCTGCAGTTCCGTTTCGACCTCTGGCCGATCGCCCGGCAGGCGATGCAGATCTGTCAGCGGCATGCTGCGGGTGCCGGTCGGCCCCTGCACGTGAACCACCGCATCGAGCGCGACCAAAGCCACGCACATGTCCGACGGGTGGGTGGCGACGCAGGCATCGGAGGCACCCAGAATTGCATGGTAGCGATTGAATCCTTCAAGCGCGTCGCATCCCGCCTGCGGCTGGCGTTTGTTGCAGTGCGCCGCGTTATCATAAAAATACCGACAGCGAGTGCGCTGGAGGATATTGCCGCCAACCGTTGCAACATTGCGGATCTGCGCGCTGGCGCCCGCCAGAATGGAACGCGACAGCAGCGGGAAATAAGACCGTACCGCAGGATGAGCGGCCAGCGCCGTGTTCCTGGCCGCAGCACCGATTAGTATGCTGCCGTCCGAACGTTGTTCGATCTCGGAGGGCAGATGCGTGATATCGACCAGTGTTTCCGGCTGCTCGACGGTCTCGCGCATCAGGTCGACAAGATTGGTGCCGCCACCGAGATATTTTGCAAATGGACTGGCCTTCTTCAGGGCGATGGCGGAAGCGGCATCCGACGCCTGCTGGTAGGAAAAAATGTTCATGCCCGTACCCTTTCCTCGGTCGGAGCTGCCGTCTGGTGGGCCAGTGTTTCGGAAATCGCCTCGACGATGCCGTTGTAAGCCCCGCATCGACAGAGATTGCCGCTCATGCGTTCGCGAATTTCGCGCTCGTCGATCGGAATATCAGTGGCGGTGAGATCATCGGTCACGACGCTCGGGATGTTGCGTTTGATTTCATCGGCCATCCCGATGGCGGAACAAAGTTGGCCCGGCGTGCAATATCCGCATTGAAAACCATCATGTTCGATGAAGGCCTGCTGAAGCGGATGCAGATTGCCATTATCGGCAAGCCCTTCGACTGTCGTGATGCTGCGGCCCTGATATTGAACCGCCAGCGCCAGACAGGCGTTGATGCGTTCTCCATCCACCAGCACCGTGCAGGCGCCGCACGCACCTTGATCGCACCCTTTCTTGGTTCCGGTAAAGCCAAGATAGTTGCGCATGAGATCAAGCAACGATGTACGGATATCCGCCTCGACCTCGATCGCTTCTCCATTGATGATAAAATGCATAAGGACATCTCCTTTGGCGCAAAAGCATTGGCGATGATTGATCGCAGTGACGAAACGAATGTCGACGGCTGGATGATCCCCTTGAGAGGATTTTTTGTCCCTGAGGACGGTGGTCCCGACGCATAAGCCGCGCCGGTTGTGTTCTCAGCCTGCAAAAAGCGCGGCCTGACGACAGGCGGCAATATCGGCAATCACTGAAAGCGCCAGTGACTGGACATCACGGGCCCGGTCGAACAAGCCAATCGGAGCCTTGATCCGGTCGATGACTACTTGCGAATGCCCAAGATCTCTGAGACGCTGCATCCTTTTTTTATGGGTCCGACTGCTGCCCAGGGCGCCCAGATAAAACGGGTGGGCATGCAGAGCCGCATCAAGAACAGGTATTTCAAGCTCCAGATCGTGCTGCAGAAGTGCCACCGCCGTATCAGCATCAATCAGCGCCTCGACCGGGGCCTGTCCGGTCGCTGCGTCATAATGGAGAACTTCATAACCCGCTGCACGCGCCAGCTTGGCGGTTATCTCGACTTCCAACGTTCGGCCAGTAAGAAGGATCCTTACAGCGGGGGAGTAAGAGGTGAGGAACGTTTCATTATTCCAGCCGGCATTGGCCCTTCCGGAAACGAATGAAAGCGATTGCTTGCTCGGACTGTAAGACAGACCGGTCTTGCGACGACATTGCAGACCTTCAATCGCCTTCCGAATAGGCCGAACATCCCGCAATATGTGAACTGCGACGGTGACCCCGCCCCCACAGGGCAAAACGATGTCAAAGAATGGTGACCCTTCGCCCAGCATGACGAACCGGTCATACCCTTTCGCGATTGCCTGCAGTGCTTCAGCAGCGACAGCCGCCTCGGTACAACCACCCGACACATATCCGCAATAAAGCCCGTCATCGGCGACAGCCATATGCGCGCCCAGTGGCCGTGAGGAGCCGCCACGAATTTCCACCAGCGTACAAAGCGCCACCTGTCGACCTGCCTCCACAGCATGGACCGCAAAACCCAGGACTTCGACTGCGGAATCGGTCGAAAAGGCCTTGGCCGGCACCGGCAATAGCCCGGCGACCGCCGCACTGGTCGCATCCGGCTCGAAATTTTTCGCCAGGCCAGGGAACTTGCTTCGATACTGGTTGTTATCAAGGCTTGGATGCGACGACACCGTCATAACTTGCTCCTGCAGATCGCAGTGATTAGTAATTCGAAAATCGAGACCGCCTGATATGAGCGACCGAAACGAATTGGCTTTGCGGGCAACTACTCCGCGGTTTTTGGGCATGACATCCACCCCTTTGATAGATTAGAAGTTGGATGGCACTCCACATAAGCGGAGGCGCCTCCGTTTAAACATAGTGGCTGGCGAGTTTTCGTCAAGCCCTGTTTTGGGTTGGAGTTTTGGTGGCCAAGGAACAGACTTCGGAACCGCAGAAGCTGCCGCGGTTACGCGCAGATGCGCTGCGTAATCGCTTGAAGCTGATCGAAGTTGCAGCGGGCGCTTTCGCCGAACGCGGCGCGGACGCTTCACTTGAAGCGATCGCCCGGCAGGCCGGGGTCGGAATCGGAACACTCTATCGGCATTTTCCGACCCGCGAGCATCTCGTGGAAGCGGTCTATCGACGCGAACTTGAATTGCTCGCCACCGCCGCTACCGAGCTCCTGGCAGAAAAGGCGCCCGATATAGCGCTCGAGGAATGGATGCATCGTTTTGTCAGCTACATGGCCGCTAAACGCGGCATGGCGAGCAGTCTGAAACTGCTGTTCACATCAAACGCCGCCCTTTTCACGGAGGGTTCGACACTTATGAACGCCACATTCGACAAGCTTCTGCGAACGGCGGTCCAAGCGGGCACGATAAAAAACGACATCGGAACGTCTGATGTTCTTTACACGCTGTTCGGCATCTACTCGATCCCGGACACGCCCGATTGGCGGGAACGGGCGCACAGGATCGTTCGTCTGATCATGGACGGACTGCGTATTCGGTCGGAAACCGGATGATCAGAGCGGGTTGGTGGAGAAGGGATGGGAGAGAGCGTTGCAATGACCAACAAACAGGAGCTTACCCATCAATCCGCTAAGCCAGACATTTCGGTGGCGATCATCATCCTTGCCGCTGGTCGTTCGAGCCGGATGTTGCCCGACGCAGGTCACAAACTGCTTTCGACATTCGATGGCGTTCCATTGGTGAGGCGAATGGCCTTGCGGGCCATTGAAAGCAAGGCACTCGGCATCTATGCGGTCACCGGTTTCAGGCATATGCAGATCGAGGACTGTCTTGTCGGCCTCGACATGAGGATCGCCTTCAACCCGGCCTTTGCTTCCGGCATGTCAAGTTCGCTGAGCGCGGGTTTGAACATTCCCGGAGTGACCGACCATGACGGCGTGCTGATCCTTCTTGCGGACATGCCGTCCATTACCACGCGCAATCTGGACCAGCTCATCGACGCTTTCGCAGCATCAAAGGGGCGCTCGATCGTCCGAGCAGCACATGGACGCGCCACTGGTAATCCGGTGGTTCTCCCTCAGGCGCTTTACGCACAGGCACGGGAACTGCAGGGTGATCGCGGCGCGAGGACATTGATTGAGAACTGTGATTTGGACATCATCGACGTCGATATCGGTGAGGCGGCCATTGTCGACGTCGATACACAGAGCGACCTTCAGAGGCTGGGTGGTGTTCCCAGTGCACTATAAAAGGCATATGTCCGTTGGTTTCGAGCCAATCCACGACCCGGTGCGTCTGTTTATTCATCGCGTCGTAAGCCCACGATATCAAAGACTAGCCTGACACCTTGAGGCGATAAAGTCCTGCTCTTTTGCGGATATCATTTGATACCCGCGCGCATGAAGCTCTGCACGAACTGACGCTGGAACAAAAGAAATCCGATGAGCAAAGGAGCCGAAGTCATCAGTGCCGCAGCTGAGATGATACTCCACTGCACTCCCTGATCTGGAGAGGAAAACACCTGTAGCCCAACTGTCAGCGGACGGGTGGAGACGGAGTTAGTAATCACCAGGGGCCAGAGCAGATTGTTCCAGTGGTAACTGACTGATACCAGGCCGTAGGCTACGTAGATTGGTTTCGCCAAAGGCACATAGACCTTGAGAAGCGTGGTGAGCGCACCCGCCCCTTCGACACGCGCTGCATCATCAAGTTCTTTCGGCACAGTGAGGAAAGTCTGACGCAGCAGGAAAATGCCGAAGGCGGAGGCCATATAGGGCAGCCCCATCGCAACAACGGTATCCACCAACCCCAATTTGGCAATGGTCCGGTAATTTTCCACAAGCAACACTTCAGGCATGATCATCAGCTGCACCAATACCAGCATGAAGACGATTGTTTTGCCGCGAAATTCATAGCGAGCAAATGCATAGGCTGCCAGCGTACAGATAATGAACTGGCTGATCAGAATTGTCGTGATGAGCAGGAATGTATTGAGGAAGTAACGTCCGAAGGGCGCGGCATTCCATGCATTGCTGAAATTATCCAGCGTCAGCGGCGCAAGAAGATCAAAACGTGCCTCATATTGCGGTGGATGAAATGCCATCCAGACGGCATAAAGTAACGGCATGATCCACAGCAATCCCAACAGATAGCAGCCGATGGTTTCAAGAGCCCGCCAGAACGAAGCCTCGCGCGGCTGATGGGGTAATGTCATTGCACTCATTTGTAGTGAACCTTGCGATCAAGAACCCCGAACTGGACAAAAGCGATAACAGCAAGCGCCAGCAACAGCACAACTGTCAAAGCCGATGCGTAGGCTGTATCCCAGAAGCGGAATGCGACATTGTAAACATAGTAGAGCAACAAAGTGCTGGCATTGTCAGGGCCGCCACGGGTCATAACAATCACATGATCGATCAGGCGGAACGCATTGATCACCGCATTGATGAGCACAAACAATGTCGTTGGCATCAGAAGCGGGAATGTGACACGGCGAAAAAAGTACCACCGCCCAGTGCCTTCAAGCGCTGCGGCTTCAGACAGGCTTGGACTGATCTGCTGTAATGCTGCCAGATAGAAGATCATGAAGAACCCGGCTTCCTTCCAGATGGCAAGCACCATCAGGCTACCAAGAACAGTATCGGGGTTACCGAGCCAGTTCGTTTCGTGGAAACCGAACACTCCAAGAAATTGATCAATCAAGCCATAGCCCGGCGTGTAGAAAAACAGCCAGATATTGGCAACGGCAATCATCGGCAGGACGGTGGGCATGAAGAAAGACATGCGCATAAGCGAACGACCGCGAATAGACGAGTTTACGATTATCGCCATCAACATAGCCAATGCAATGGATGCGGGCACGGTACCAAGCGCGTAAATTGCGTTATTCTTGAGGGCCGCCCAAAACACCGGGTCATTGATCATAGTCGTATAATGATCAACCCCGACAAAACGGGCCGGGCGTTTGCCGCGCGGCGTCTGGTAGAAACTGTTGATGAACGTCATCACGGCTGGAATATGCGTAAACACCGCCAGCAAGACAGTGGCCGGCAGCAGCAGAAGCCATGGTGTTATCTGGTTTTTCGCCTGGTTCACGCGACTTCTCCAGTCTTCTTGCGGTGATGCGAACGGGCTTTGCCTGCATACAACGCATTGTCATTCTTCAATGAGCGAGAGCTGCGCATGTAGTTGCAAAGCGAAGCTCTCACGTCGACAGTTTTACTGGTAGGGCTTAAGGATTCGCTCAGCCTCGGCCTGCGCATCGTCGAGAGCCTGGTTAACGCTCTTGTTGCCCGTCAGCGAGGCCTCGATCGCATCGTCAATGACCCGGGCGACCCGCTGATTTTCATAGGTTGAAAGTTCGGGCACCATGTAAGGAATCTGGTCGTGCGGCACCTTTGCGCCAGGGAACTCCTCAACATATTTCTTCATGGCATCCGTTTGCCATGCATCGTCGCGGGCCGCGATATATCCGGTCTTGATGCTCCACTCGGCAGCCTGATCAGCAGAGGACAGCCATTTCACGAACTGGAATGCTGCTTCCTGTTTTGCCTTGTCATCAACATTGAAAATGTACGCATTGCCACCACTTGTCGGCGCGCCATAGGCCTTGTTCTTTGGCAGAATCTGCACACCAAACGGGAACGGCGCATTGTTTTTCACATTGGTAAGATTACCGCTCGTGGTTGTGATCATCGCAGCGCGACCTTCAAAAAAGTCCTTCGGATTGGTCGCCCATTCAATCACGCCGGGCTTCATCACCTTATGCTTATGAGCCAGATCCACCCAGTATTGCATTGCCTCAACAACTTCAGGTGCGTTGAAGTAGGTTGTTTTCCCATCTGGCTCGGCAATTTTGCCACCATTCTGTGCAACATAACCCTGCAGTAGCCAATATGATGTCAGCGATGATGGGACCTGCATGCCCCAGCGCGCGATGCTGCCGTCAGATGAGCGCTTTGTGAGTTTCGTTGCGAAATCGACAACTTCTTTCCAATCCTGTGGGCCTTTTTCCGGGTCTAAGCCAATTTCCCTGAAGGCTTCCTTGTTCCAGAAAAATACTGTTGTGCCGCGCTGAAATGGCACGCCCCATGTTTTGTCGTCACTTTTGCTGTTAACCATGAAGACCGGTGTGAATCCGGCCAGCCACGACTTGTCATCATCGCTCTTCACAAAATCGTCATAGGGGACGATCGCATCCTCATCTATTAGCGTGAACATGTCCGTGGAGAGCATGACCGCGACCTCAGGCGCCTGACCGGATTTGAAAGCGGTCAGGGATTTACTCAATGTTTCTGGATAGGTGCCGGAGTAAATCGGCTTCACCTTGATGTCGGGATGCTGTCCTTCAAAACGGGTGATCAGATCCTCGACGATTTTGGTCACCGGACCACCGATAGCGACCGGGTAATAGAAGCTGATCTCGACAGGTTCGGCCTGAGCGATGCCCCAACCACCCGCCACCGACAGCAACGCAGATGTGGCCAACAGCGTTACAGATCGTTTTACATCTATATTCATTGTTCTCTCCTCCCAAGGGATGATCGTTCCCCGATCATTTTCTGGTTAAACGGCTAATGCTGTCCGCTCGACGCGATTTCCCTCCGCCTCATCAAACACATGGACAGCAGATGGTGCCCAGGTCAGACCAACGGTATCGCCCCGATTAAGACGACGGATACCTTCAATACGCACTTGCAACGATTGATCGCCGACCCGACATTCAAGAATGCTATCTGCTCCGTGATATTCGATGGCTTCAATAGAGGCTTTCACGCCCCCCTCCTCCGCCACACGGATTTCCTCGGGCCGCAATCCCAACACGAGCCCCTTCGCCGGATCGCGCAAAACCGCCGGTCCATCTGCCGCGCCACTGATCGCCGCCTTGCCGTCATAGTCGGCAATACGGATAATGTTCATTGGCGGCGTCCCGATAAAACGGGCGACGAAGGTGGTCGCAGGCTCTAGATAGAGAGCGGAAGGTTTAGCCTTCTGTTCAATCTTTCCGTCCTTCATCAGGATGACTTGATCGGCCAGGCTCATGGCCTCAATCTGATCATGGGTCACGTAAACCATTGTCATGCCGAGTTGCTGCTGCAAGTTACGGATTTCTTTGCGCATATCGTGGCGCAACTGCGCATCAAGATTGGAAAGTGGCTCGTCCATCAAACAAACAGAGGCTTCCGCGACGATAGCGCGCCCCAAGGCAACACGCTGTTGCTGCCCCCCAGAGAGCTGCGACGGTCGCCGATTTAGCAGATGAGATAAACCCAGAATATCCGCAGCACGCTTCAGCCGCTGATCGCGCTCACCGGCCGACACTCTGCGGACGCGAAGTCCAAAAATGATGTTCTCTGCAACACTCAGATGGGGAAATAGTGCGTATGACTGAAAGACCATCGCGAGCCCGCGCTTGGCGGGGGGCGCATTCGTGACGTCGTTGCCCCCGATGATAATCTGACCAGAGCTGACAGAATCGAGCCCGGCGATCAGTCTCAAAGATGTAGATTTGCCGCAACCAGAAGGGCCAAGCAGCACTGTCAGCGTGCCGGGCTCCACGGTGAAGTTGACGTCATTGACCGCGTGGAATGTCGCCCACTTCTTGTTGAGACTGACGATCTCAATTCCCGACATGCGGGTCCCCTCTCAATGCTTCTATCTGCCTTTGGATCGATATCAGGCAGCTCCTGACTGGTACCGCTTTAAAACAAAGCTAGGAAACCGGTCTCCTCCGGTAAAAAATTATTGAACTTTTTATTCTTAGTCAATACTTTTGTACGAAACGGACTTCTTCTACCAAGACTCATTCCTTATGGGAGCAAACATGGCCAGTTTCAGCATATTGCAGATTTCAGATACGCATCTTTCGCCGCGAACCGAGCATTTCCGCGAGAATAATCGCCTACTAGCCGAGCCGCTCGCGGAATCAGACCATGATTTCATCATCCACACCGGTGACGTCACCTTGGACGGAATCCGGTATGACGAGGATTACGCCTTATGCCGGGATTTCTTCAAGGAATCTGGCAAAACCATCCACTTTCTTGCCGGCAATCATGACGTCGGCGACAATCCAAAGCTGTCAAAGCCGGAGAGTGAGAACGGCAGCTCCATCAATGCCGCGCGTTATGCCCGATTTGCAGAATTTTTCGGTGCCGACCACTGGGTTATCGACCAGGAAAAATGGCGTATAATCGGCATAAGCTCCATGTTGATCGGCTCCGGACTACCACAGGAAGCGGAACAGTATGACTGGATCGATGAGCAGATTGCATCATCAGGTGACCGCTACCTTGCCGTATTCTCACATCAGCCGATTTACATCGACAACATGGACAGCACCGAGCTGACTTATTGGACTGTCGATCCAAAGGGTTGGGGCCGACTTGGGGGGCTGATAAATCATCCGACACTGCGGCTGATTGCGAGTGGCCACTTGCATCAGCAGCGTTCATCCAAGCGCGGCAATGTGCATCTTGAATGGTGTTCATCCATAGCGTTTACAACGACGGAAGAGCTTGTCCCAGAAATGGGCGGAACCCGCGAAGTCGGTTATATGGAACATCATTTTTTTGATGAGGGTCGCGTTGAAAGCAAGGTCCTGAAGCACCAAGGCTTTGCCAATGACCATCTCGAGGACATGATCAAGGAAGTCTATCCGTTGATTGGCGGGTAGTTTTCGGCAAAAAAGCGACCGCTTCCAGCCCCCCGGCGGCCTTTGCTATCGGGGGGATTGCCTGGCCCTCACAAACCCTCAGGTCTGTGCGCCGTAACCGATGCCGGCACCTTCGAGTGACCAAACCAGTTCGGATTGGTTACACTGGCTTTTCCCGCATCAATCAGGGCATTCTCATCGTTGCCGTTGGAGGTGTAATCACGATCCGCCAAAGGCTGTATGCGAACGGAATTTTCCGTTTCTTCAAACAGGTTTACGTATTTCAGGTTCTTATCACGGCCGATCTCAGCCGTTGCCAATGCGGCTGGCAGCTTGCGCGGCAGATTGACGTTCAGCCAGTGACCGTCATGCGCCCAGTCATTTCTGGTCTCCCAGAAATTGCGAATATGGCTGGCAAGCCATGCCAATGCTTCCGCGTCGAACCCCTCGCAATCGCGTGGCGCGGAGAAAGCAACTGAGGCTATCCCGTTCAGCGCGCCCTCACGTGCGACTGCCATCGTCCCCGAATATGAGACATCCTCGGCGACATTCCGCCCGGCATTGATACCCGACAAAACGAGATCTGGCATTTGTTGATCACGGAACACCCAATGGATCGCCGCTATCACACAATCCACCGGCGTTCCCGTGCAGGCGTAACGCCTATTTGCGCGCTTGGTGACCGAAAAACCACTCGTCAGCGACACACAGTGTCCGTTTGCGCTACGGTTTCCATCCGGCGCGATGATCCAAACATCGTCACTCAACAGAAGCGCGGCTTTTTCGAGCACCGCGATGCCGGGAGCCTCAATACCATCGTCGTTTGAAATCAGAATTCGCATTTCCCACCTCTTGAAACTCCTCTCCCAGCAGGAGAGTCTCCACCGTTTATGTGGAAACATATGATTTATGTGTACATTCTTTGCAAGAATAATATATTTGTTCATTTCGTATTCAGATCACTTCTTGACGTGAAGGTCATTATCACTTCATTATCGCTCACAGATGAGAACATGAGCATTCTCGGAAGGAAGACGTAAAAGGTAGGATAATGGCTCGCAGCACTAAGCCGAAAACCAAGTTTCAGGCAGATCAGGACGAGCTGAAGCTCAGGGCTGCGTGGCTCTATTATATTGAAGGACTGACTCAGGAGCAGGTTGCCCAAAATCTTGACATCAGCCGGATCAAAGCTTTTCGGCTCTTGGCCGCCACGAGAGATGAAGGCATTGTCCAGATTTCTCTGAACTCGCATGCCGAACCATTAATCCGTTTGCAACGTGCACTGGAAAAACATCTGGGGCTGTTCGAAGCTATTGTCGTGCCGTCTTCAGATCAGTCTGAAGCCAGCATCTCTGCAGTCATCGGCCACGCCACCGGGCGTTACCTTTCTGATCGCTTGCAGGATGGGTTAACAATTGGCGTCGGCTGGGGCGCGACGCTGCAGGCCTGTATGAGCCATCTTAAATGGCGTGAAATTGGCGGGCTGTCTGTTATCTCGCTGCTCGGGGGGCTGACACATTCCATGGCAGACAATCCCTCTGCCGTCGCATGGCGGCTGGCTGAGTTTTATAAGACGGAACTTTTTCAGATCACTGCGCCCGTTTTTGTGCCAAGTGTGGCACTGGCGAAAGAATTGTGGGAGATCCAGGATTTGAAGGCGCTGAAAGGCAAAGTGTCCGACATTGACCTCGCGGTTTTGAGTGTAGCGGACGTCAGCAAACAAGCATCTATTTTCCGTCGTGGTTTGCTGACGACGCAAGACGCCGAGAACCTGCAGGCAGCAGGCGCAGTTGGCGATGTGCTGTGCCAGTTCGTTAATGAAGCAGGCGAAATTGTCGATCATCCGATTAACGAACGCGCCATGGCCATCAACCCAACGGAACTGCGCAAAGTGCCGAAGGTGATTATATCGGCAGGCGGTATTCGCAAAGCAAAAGTCATCCGCGCTAGTATCATGACTACGCACGCTCAAGTGCTGATAACCGACGAAGTCACCGCACAGGAATTACTGACATTGAAAAGCCTGACCTGATTGTCGAGAGCAGTGGATTAGACGGTCGGTATCGTGACTTTTGTGTGGGAGCTGATCGCTCCAATTAAGCCCCGAAATATGGGGCGAAGTGGCGATAGCGCGAAGATGTCACTCAGTTAGAGCGTTGTGATAGGCGATGCGGATCGACTTTTTCTGACTACTCCGTGTGACCGCAAAAGGAGAGCGTTGACATCGGGATCTAGAAGCAATCCTGGGGGAGGTGCGGCTCCTCAAGCGTTTAAGTTAATAGACTTCTTCGCCGCCGTTCCCGCTTCTTTTCAAAGACAGCAGCTTGAACCGCGCCCTGGACAACCATTCTTGGGATTGCCAGTCAAGCTGACAGCCAGCTACCGTCACCAATAGCAATATGGCCCTCGCCTTAAAGGAAATTGAACCGCGATCCGTCAATTACGTGAACAGAACTACATCATCCTGGATTATCAATAATGCCGTGAAATACGTTCGGGATTATTCAGCCCAGTCTTCTACTCGCAAGCCAGGAACACGATCAAATTCCCTGCGATTGTTTGTAACGATTATCAGGCCACGCGAGCGAGCATGGCCAGCAATCAATTGATCGTATGGACCGATTGGAGTTCCACTGCGGGCCAATTCAGCACGTAACTGGCCCGCATGGTTTGCTGCCGGTTCATCGTACGATAATACCTCAAGGCGAGCTGCAAATCCTTCCACGACTGCAATGTTTTTTTCAGGATGGGCAGACTTTTCCGCCCCGTAAATCAATTCCATCAAACTAATCGAGCTGATGCACAATTGATCGTAGAAGCGATTAAATGCTTCTCGGACTTGCTGTGGTCGATTCTTGATCGTGAAAATGCATATATTCGTATCCAGCATGTACTTCAGCATTACAACGCCTCGCGTTCCTGTGGAGCAGGCTGATCACGCTCATTCATGAAGTCGGAAGTCGTCTCTAAGCTATCAAACCAGCTGTCCCAGACCTCACCAGCGGGCGCTATGATTCGAGTGCGCCCCACAGCAACAATATCGACCCGTTTCACATCAGCAGGCAAAGCTACTGCTTTTGGCAAGCGGATAGCTTGGCTCCTGTTGCTCTGGAATACTGCTCCCTGCTCCATCTGCGTCACTCCTAGTTTTATCCATAGTGATATGATGTAGATAGTGAATCAAATGGGATATGTCAACGGGATATACGTACTCCGGACCGACAAAACGCACCATGATCTGGCTTTAAGAGACGGGGTGCGGTTGCTGACGGGCAGTTTTAAAATCACGCCTCTTACAAGCGTCCATCAAATTAGAATAGCTGCGTCACACGTCGAACTCAGCGCGATGGTGAAACGATGATGCTAGAATGATGGCGGGATATGGGCGCACCGTACTAAGTGTGCGTAGCCTTGCGATTTCCATTGTGCAGTCATGTGCACAGCACGCTCACCAAGGATAAGCTCCAACGGGCCCTGTAAAACTGCCGGTCGGGCTTGCCGTATCCAGGACCGCAAGAATTAGCAGTCGGTTCTCACCACCACACTGCATGATGGCCATTCGATCCCTCGATCTACACTACGTCGCCGGGCGCTGCATAGCTGGCCCAACGCGTCGCCGGGCCCTTTTCGTGTAGTGCGAATGCAATAACCAGATGACGGCGAACTGCATCGAACTTGCGAGGCGTGTAGTCGTGCTTGCACAGCTTGGTCTAGCTTTCAGCCAAGAGAAAAAAGCTTGAAATGATCGTGGTTTACGGCACTTTCGAGATCGCTGCGCTCTGGGGACGTAAAGCTGATCCTTGCCATTTAGGAGTGAGCCGTTCGATTGACACGACCGTAAGCTTAAGTCGCTTTGGTTCTTGTCAGACACGGACGATTTGATGCTCGAGAGTGATGTGGGTGCGTTCTTCAATTTCCTGTGAAAACTTTTGCGCGGTGAGCATTCTCACATCTCCTGTCCTGAAATAGGTCGCGCCGTGGACCACCGAGGCGGGCGTTTCCCGCCGCGGTGCCGATGCCAATCACCGATAGTCCGTGCTGGCAATAGCCTTGATCCTCATCGATAACTCGACGTCGGCGGTGAAAGGAACCGAGAGGTAGCCATGCTCAACGGAGCGAACGCGCGCGAGGTAGTCCGGACTTGCGTCCGCATTGTCGGCGACGATCAGTGCACCCACACGCAGGCGAGGTTCGAGCAAAGAAAGAACGGAAGAGTAGAGCGTCTTGGCGCCATCCATAAGGACGAGGTCGATCGTGTCCGGTAGATCGCGGGCGAATGTCTCTAGCGCGTCGCCTTCGCGTATATCGACCAGATCGGATAGGCCAGCCGTCTCAATGTTTTGGCGCGCTCGCTCCACCTTCGAGCACTCGAACTCACTGCCAATCAGTCGCCCGCCGCCGTTATCTCGGAGACCTGAAGCCAGATGAATTGTTGAGATTCCGAACGAGGTGCCAAACTCGACGATGGTGCGAGCGCCGATGGATCGGGCCAAGATATAGAGCAGGGTGCCGGTTTCACGAGATACCGCCAACGGTTGGTCTCTCAGCTGTGCGTAGAACTGTCGATAATCCGCTCGGTCCACATTACGGACTTCGGGCGAGGCATCCTGCATCTGCTGATCGTAAGATCCCTCAACAGCATCGGCCTCGTCGAATAGTCGGGTGATAAGGGATGACACCGGCGGTAAAATAAAAGTCGTCGTCATTGAACTCTCCATGAGATTGAAGAACCCAAGGCCAATGCGTTAGCGATCCCTGCAAATGCGTTGCTGAAAGAACGACCGAAGCCCGTCGCAGCACCCGGGACCGAGACTGCGACTCTTTTAGACCAATTTCGATAAAATACCCCGTGAAGAGCATTAGACGACAACCTCAGCGCAATTGCAAAAAACCGACTCAGTCGGCCCCAGGCTTGCGCGTTGAGTGACGTTAACGCTTACGGTCTCTCTGAAGGAGACACATGATAATAGGCTTGAAAAAGCTTCGCCGGCAAGCAAAATCGAGCAATGGTATAATTCTATCTGACTGCAGCGCAATTCCGCTTGCATGGCATGATCCAGTTAGCCGTGCGTTGAAACACCGTCAGCTGCCCAACTGCCCATGAGCTTTCTGGCAAATAATGAACAGCGGAGGCCGCATTGCGGATTGAGGCAACGCGCTTTCCTTTTAGATCGATCGAAAAATCGACGATCTACCATTCGCGTAAGCGATGGTTCGAACAGGGGCTCGTCGGGCTTGACGCGGAAGCAGCCTCCTGACCCGCACTCCCTAGCAAGCTACCCGCTCAACTTATCTTCGAAAGGGTCGTGGTTTGATACTTAGTCCGAAGTCCAGGCGCGTACCGCATTGGGGAAATTTTGCAGAAAACGAGGCATCCAGTGACAAGATTGATGCCACCAAATTACCAATATTCTACAGCCTAATGCGAGCGACCTGTATGGAATATGCTTGAGGAAAACCATTTGTCTAAATTCGCAGACTATAGACACGTTAATCCTGCATATCAGAATAATCTTAAGTCCTGGCGAATCGAACATCCCTCCCCTGTATCGCTTTTCATTTTCGCTGCCATCACACTGGTGGCTCAATTGGCGAGCACATTGACGGCAAATGCGATTGCAGCCATGTCTGATCAGGCTGTAGAACGATACGCTCAAGACAATGATATTCCTCCCAGGCACCAGTGGGAAGCAAACTACGGCTATTGCGGCGAGGTCTCATTGATCAGCGCAGGGCTCTATTACGGCCAGTATGTTTCCCAATACGATGCCCGCGCGATCGCAAGCAAAAATGCGGATCAGTCTGCGGAAGAGAGCCAGTTTTTGCTTGGCGTGAACGACGCTTACGCAGCATCTCAGATGCACTTGAAGGCAAAACGGTGGAATGGTTCTTCTCTATCTGAGAATTTTCTGACATGGGTTAAGAAAGAAGTCGCTGCAGGATATCCGGTCATCATCGGTGTTTTCAAAAATGCAGGTTCTTTCGAGGAATCCAACGAGCCGGGTGCCGGAGACGAGCATTACGACCATATCGTCTTAGTTACCGGTGTTTCATCTAAACATGCCTTCGAACCGCCAGCTTACTACGCCGACGACATCATAACGTTCACCGATCATGGGCTTTGGTCTCCCGCTGACAAACCGGAATTTTTATATACGTCCAACTTCAAAGATTTGGGAGCCAACCGCAGGCAAGCAAATTCGGTTTCTCATCCGATATATTCGCTACCAGACGTCGACAGAAATTACGGCATCGCGATAATGGGCATCATCGACCACGACGGCCAAACCTTGCCTGTTCGACTATCGACAAATGTGAATTACGAGGAACCGATTATGCGCGATGGGTCGAGTATTCGCCCCATACCGCAAGATCTGACCTTGACAGTCACAATTTCTGGGATGGTTCCCGGTGTGTCCTATAAACTGTATCGCTATAACGACTTCCAGTCAGTTCCGGAGGCCGGATTCAATGCGAAAGCTGGGAAGGCGGTCAAAGCTTGGGAAATAAAGACTAGTTCCGGGTCATCTTTTACTTTGAAAGAAAAGATCAAGTCGAACCAGATCGCCGTCTACCGAGCAGTTCCGATAACGGCACCTTAGGAGGCCGTTTTATCGAATTGCGAAAACTCTAGGCTGAAACTCATTCACATCCACACGTTTGACGAGGGCGGTGCGAAGTTCGAGAATCGATGCCGTCCCACACACTCCTCTCCCTCGTTTGATATCTTGACTCATCCAAAGGCAGCTCTTGTTTCCACGCGATTGACGCTGTGCGCACCTGGACCGCCCTCCTTCATGTGTGCACTGAGGGGCTAAAGACCATGAGGCTGAGGATCTCGAAGAGGATCTGTGCTCCCAGCTGCGCCGTATTGGTGGACGCGTCATACTGCGGCGCAACTTCGACAACATCGCCGCCGACGATGTTTATCCCCTTCAAGCCACGAATGAGATCGAGCACTTCGCGCGTGGTGAGACCACCAATCTCCGGCGTTCCTGTACCAGGCGCGAAGCTTGGATCGACACTATCCACATCGAAAGAAACATATGTGGGCCCATTCCCGACAATCATTCGAGCTCTTTCGATAATCGCCGGAATCCCCATTCCTGTTACCTCCTCGGCGTGGATGACAGTCATCCCGGACTCGTATGAGAATTCCCAAAGGTATTCGGCAGCTCCGCGTATTCCGATCTGGATCGTACGAGTAGGATCCAATACACCGTCCAAGACAGCATTACGCATCGGGCCACCGTGGTGGAATTTTGTCTCGTCAAAAAGTCCACCTGTGTCGCAATGAGCGTCAATATGAATAAGGCCTACCGGAGCCTCCCTGCCGACCGCCTTCAGGATTGGATGCGTGATCGAATGATCCCCGCCGACCGACAGCGGGATCACGCCTGCTTCAACGATCTGACCAATACGCTTCTCAATATCCTCGTGGCTTTTTTCTAGCCGATAGCGGCTGCGAAACGGGACATCGCCGATATCGGCCACCCGCAATTCGTGGGCCGGAGCACATTCCAGAATATGATTGTAAGGTCCAATACGTTCGATAGCCCGCAGCGCCCGCGGTCCGAAACGCGAACCTGGTCGGTTCGTCACACCAAGGTCCATTGGCATGCCGATCAGGGCTACCTGCAAGTCACCGAACTCCGGATTTTCCGCATCGACTAGGAGATGCGGCACATCCAGCAGCGTCGGCAGGCCAGCGTAAGGCGCGGCGCGTGTGCCCGCTTTGTTAAATATCTTGTCACCGATCCGCTTGAATTTCTCATCGAAGATCGCGCCGCCAGCACTGTTCGCAAACTTTGCTCGCAGTTCTTCGAGCCGTTTGTTGCCAAAACTCATCCGTGTCTCCCTTTTGTCATGGTCAAACCAGCCTATCGGTTATCGATACCGAAGTTGGTGGTGACCAGATCGTCCTTGTCTGTGCGCGGCTCACCAATGCGGTCTCCTCAATGCAGTAGTTTGCCAAGAAACCGTTTTGTCCGCTCATGCGTAGGCGACGAGAACAGAATGTCCGGGGCGTTGCGCTCGATAATTTGGCCTGCGTCCATGAAAACCACTTCGCTCGCAACTTCACGTGCAAAGTTCATCTCGTGAGTGACACAAACCATCGTCATTCCATCCGCCGCAAGGGAAATCATCGTATCCAGAACTTCCTTGACCATTTCGGGATCGAGCGCTGAGGTCGGTTCGTCGAACAGCATGATACTCGGGTTCATGCAAAGAGCGCGGGCGATGGCGACGCGCTGCTGCTGCCCGCCCGAAAGCTGGCCCGGATATTTGTCAGCTTTCTCTGGAATTCGTACGCGTTCGAGGTATCTCATTGCGACCTCCGTTGCTACGTTCTTTGGCAGCTTGCGGACCCAACGCTGAGCGACCGTGCAGTTTTCCAACACAGTGAGGTGAGGAAATAGATTGAAGTGCTGAAAGACCATACCGACGTCGCTTCTAATGCGATCAATACGCTTCAACTGACTCGTGAGTTCAACGCCGTTGATAACGATCGAACCTTCCTGATGAACTTCCAGGCGGTTCATACATCGGATGAGCGTCGACTTTCTGGATCCCGACGGGCCGCAAATTACAATGCGCTCCCCTTTATTCACCTTTAGGTCTATTCCCTTTAGGACTTGGAACGCCCCATACCATTTGCTGGCGCCAACAACTTGAATAGCAGCTTGTTCGTTCATGTTGCACCTGTAGATTTGTGATGATTAACGATAGCCGCGCGAAAGCACATACTCGATACGGTTCTGTGCTAGTGTGAGCACGGAGACGATTGCAAGATAGTAGACCAGAGCTGCTCCATACCATTCGAGGAAGCGGAAGCTCGTAGCGATTGCGAACTGTGAGACCGTCATTAACTCCTTAAGTGAAATGACGGTCGCGAGCGACGTGGTCTTCAACAGAGAGATGAACTCGTTCATCAGTGCAGGGACGGCGATCCTCAGCGCTTGGGGCAGGTTAATAATTAGGAAAGTCTGCCAGCGGTGCATTCCGAGAGCAGCCGCGCCCTCTTGTTGTCCGCGACCGACGGCAGCAAAGGCGCTACGCAGTATTTCGGCTAGATAAGCAATCTGGATCAGGGACAGTGCCGTGAAAGCAGCAAAGAATGGTGTGAACCAACTCCCTCGAAACGCTGGCGAGATCTGCGGCAGACCGTTCCAGACAAAGAGGAGCACCAGCAATGCAGGTGAACCCCGGAAAAGCCAAACGTAAAACGTCGCAAGCCAACGAACAGGCGCGCGTGTTGAGTTTGCCATTGACCCCAGCCCGAGGCCCATGACCAGGGCTAGGGCCATAACACAAATTGAGAGGCCAATTGTCAGGAGCGCCCCTTTGAAAAGAGGGGTACTGAAGACGGCATGTAGGAAGAGGTCGAGTTGGAACAATTTAACCTGCCTGCTTATCGTCATGGGAGATGTCGGTGGAGGTTTCCGGCAGTTTCCACTTCATAAGGAACGCCTTCATCTCGCCACTGGCCCGCAGAGCCTCGAGCGCTTCCTTGAGCAGCTGTCGGTCACCATCGCTTTTACGCAAGTAAATGCCGTAATTTTCGCTCTCCTCATATGTGTAGCGAATGCCGAGCTGTCGGGCACCTGCAACATGCGGTAGGCGGCTGTGGTATCTTGGGTTATCGTCGCGGTCGCACGGCCAACTAAGATCTGCTCAATCACGGCGGAAGCTGACGGATAGGTTTGCGTCTGAACCGGTGCTTTGCCAGCCGCTTCAAGCTCTGCATTGAGATCGGCAACCGTCTTTTCGTAGGTGGTACCAGCTTCGATCGCCATGGTCTTGCCGCTGACATCGGCGGGAACTTTTGTCTCCTTGTCACTAGCCGCGGTGACCAACACAACATGAGACCCAAAATATGGGACGCCATCATATTTCTCGAGACGTGCCGGAGTGATCATGATTCCGCTTGCGACGAGGTCACAGCGTTTGGAGTCCAGCGAGGGAAGTAGACCTTTGAAGTCACCGACAACGTACTCAGCCTTTGCGCCCCAATGCTTGGCGATCGCATCCAAGACGTCAATCTCAAAACCGACAAGTTGCTTGTCTCCGGGGTTTTCATAGTATTCCAACGGCGGGAATTCGCCGTTGGTGCATACTTTCAAGACGCCGCCGGAGGCGAAGTCGGGCCTTTTGTCAGCGGAAAAGGAGGCGTCGACGCTCACGGCGACAATAAGCGCAGTCGCTGCAAGCAGCGAAATTTTTCTTCCCAATGTTGCTTTCATACCCAGGTTCCCCTTTTTTGGTTTTCGGTGCTCAAGCCTGTGCATTTTGGCTGACGACCTCCTTACGACAGCATCGTCGCCTTGTGGCGCTTGCGAATAGTTACGCGAGCGGTCGCCCGAGGGCGTTGAGTATTTCGCCATACTTTTCGGTGTCGAAGGCGGGGAGGATCAGCGGCTCGACATGCCCGTCTCGGCGCGCCGTGAGCACGTACTGCATCATCGCATCATTGCTCGGCATTTCGAAAACCTGCATGAAGTCATAGGCCCCCAGCAGGGCATAAAAGGCGATCGACCTTCCACCAAGCGCTGCGACGCGATCTTCGCTGACCTTCCGGCGCTTCCCGCTATGGGTCAATTCGTCGAGCCCTTTTTGCGTCAGGCGCATAAGCGAGACATATTTCTGCACCTCGCTCATCTGCCCGACGCCTCCAGCTTTTGCAGGCCCTCAAGAACCGCTCCCGAATTCGTCAGCGCTCCGAAAATTCCGTTCTCGACGGTGACCATGTGTAGAGCGGCCTCATGAGCATACTGGTCCCCGCTGGCGCAGGCGTCGGAAATAGTCAGGCATTGGAAGTTACGGTCACAGGCCTCACGCAATGTCGTATGAACGCAGACATCAGTGGTACAACCTGAGAACAACAGGTGCGTGATGCCCCTAGCGCGTAGTACGTGCTCGAAATCCGTGTAGGTGAAGGCGCTGTTGCAAGTCTTGTCGACAATGATGTCCTGCGGATCCACATCAAGCTCAGGAACGATCTGAAATCCGGGGCTGGACCGCAGAAGCGCTTTCGTTCCGTCCAGGCCAGATCGTTGTCTGCGCCATTTTTCGTAAGGCGTCATGTCCGCCAGATCTTCACGGTATCCTTGGCGTGTATGAATGATACTGATCCCCGCTCCGCGGCACGCAGCGATCAGCTGGTTTACGGCTGGAAGGATTGCACGAAGGGGTGTGGGATCATAACCTTGCCGGGCAAAATACCCAGTGGTCGAAAGAAAATCCTCTTGCAAGTCTATTACGACGAGCGCGGTTTTGCTTGGATCAAGTTTCCCATCGTAGGGATAATCGAATGGCTTTGCCGATATCATAAATGATCTCCTCTTTGTCGTTGAATATCACTCTTAACAGTTTGAAAAAATCAATTTATAATCACCAATATTGTTCTAATTTTCCAAACAGTTTGAATGGTTTCCGCATGAGCCGCCTTCCGCCCTACCTGCAATACCTTCCCGCTTTCGAAGCAACTGCGCGCCTTGGTGGTGTGCGGCACGCAGCAGAAGAGTTAAACCTGAGCCCAAGCGCGATCTCCCTCCAGTTGAAGAAGCTAAGCGATGCAACGGGTATCATTTTGTTCCAAAAGTCTGGAAGGAAGGTCGCTCTCACCCAGGCGGGCAGAGATTTCTCACAAACTGTCGCCCTAACCCTCGTACAGCTAGACACAGCGACTCGGGCATCGCAAAAACTAACTTCCGGCAGTCAACCAGCTTCGTTGTCGGTTTCTGTACCGACTGCTCTCGGCATTGCATGGCTTACTGCGGCTCTGGTCGATTTTGCTCAATCAAACGAAATCGCCACTCTGACCATCAATGAGGCAAAGACGGCTGCAGAAGTAAATTGGGATCACAACGACTTGGCGGTCGTTTACGATAACCCACCTTTTACCGGAAAATACTGGCGCTCGCTTAGTGAGGTTCGCCTCTGCGCCGTCTGTTCACCGACACTGTTTCCTCGCCTCGACCTCCGTAGTCGCGATAGAAAGCTAAGCGCTGTAGCGCTGTTGCACGAGGACGATGGTGAAGAATGGGCAAAATGGGCCGTAGCAGCTCGAATCGCGCTCGAGGGAAACATAAGTGTCCGCGTGGACTCGGTTGCACAAGCAATCGCCTCGGCCGTTCAAGGTCGCGGCGTAGCTTTGGTGTCGGACGTCCTCACGAGAAACTATTTGAACGACGGAAGGCTAATTCAGCCTTTCAACACAACTATCAACGCAGCGCGAGAATATTATATTGTCTGTTCGATCGATCGAGCGAACGATCCGGTTTTACGGGCGCTGGCTGATCTCATACTGGATCAGCTGCGCCCGGGGCGCGAGCAGAATGCCTGACACTGATTTCATTTGGCCTCGTGCGGAGTTGCCAAGTTATGACGATCAATTAGCAAACGTGGATGCATGCGTTCAAGCTCAGCAACCAATGCAGTCCCGATGCGCCAAGCGATAGCCGAAATGTAAATGGCCACGCCGGATTTGCCCCGATTAGGGATATCGCTTGTCGCGGTCATTGTGAGCGCACGGCACTGGCGTTGCGTGACATAGGGGCTGATGCGGATCAAGTGGCAACTGATAATGTCTTCTTCGCTTTAAAGATCTAAGCGCACTTGGGTGTATTCGGCGTCTTGGCTGTGGTGTAATCTTTTCATTCAATGTGCTTTTCAGCGCAGGTTCGTTGGATAGGCGCAAAAAGCCGGAGATTGATGTGGTCACAGACAGACTCATTTATATCATTATGGGCAGTGTTCGCCGGAACCGGCTTTCCCCCACGATTGCAGACTGGGTTGCGGTGTTGGGGAAAAAGACGATCCCCGCGGTGACATTTGAAATTATTGATCTTCGTGACTGGCCACTTCCGATGGATGCCGAACCCGACATTCCTGCGCATTCTGGCTATTCTACCGACGAGACGAACGCCTGGAGCACAAAAGTATCACTGGCAGATGCGTTTGTATTTGTAACGCCTCAATACAATTGGGGTTATCCAGCGGCCCTTAAAAACGCGATCGATCACCTCTACAGGGAATGGTGCGATAAGCCGGCTGCGATTATCACTTATGGTGGGCACGGCGGTGGCAAGTGCGCCGCTCAACTTTATCAAGTCCTATCCGGCATCAAGATGCACGTTGTCTCGGAGATGCCCGCCCTCACGTTGGCGAAATCGATCATTGAGGCAAACTCCGGCCAAATCGATGCGAGTGAAGCATTCGCCGGGCAGCAATCTGCAGTCCTGCGTACGTTGAATGCACTTGTGGCGTCGATCTGAATACTCCCAAGCCCATGATTTCGCAGCATCCTGCCGCCGCACTAGATCCCTTGCTGCGGATCGGTCGGCAAATGGACGACATCCTGCGCAGTCATACGAGCTTGCCGCGCGGTCAGCATCGCGCGAACGCAGATGAGCTGTTGGGCCGCCTCCAGTCTGACTGACGCACAGTGGATGATAAACAGCTATCAGCACGAACTCTCAGACGGTATGCTGTGTGCCAGGGCGCTGATGCTCAGCCCGAAACTCCTCATCCTGGACGAGCCGACATCGGCGCTCGCCATCTCCGTTCAGGTGCAAATTCTCAACCTCCTCGCCGATCTCAAGCAGGAGTTCGGACCGTCGATGCTGTTTGTGACCCAGTCTCAAGGTTGTTCAGCACGTTTCCGACACCCTTGTCGTGATGCGGGGCGGTCGTAGAGCTGAAACCGGTCCGACCGACCAGGTGTCCAGGAAGCCGACCGCGGACTACACACGCCAACTGATGGGATTTGGCGGTCATTAGCGTGCCGCGGCAGACGAGCGATGTGCCCACAGAGCATCAACGAACCCGATTTGAAACCCCTGTCGCTCTTCAAAGCGCCACGCTGACAGCCTGCAGCAAGGCTCAGGGTGGGTTGCAAAGTGATCCACCGCCGATCACGACCAGACCGACCGCGACCACGGCGCCTCGGAATGACCTCATGCGATACATTGGTTAATCAGCTGCAGTTGCCTCGAGCATCCTTCAAAATCTGGCGTCGCTATATCCTCCCCATTCAGGCCCCTGCTTTTCTGGGGCAGGCGAACATCGCGATAAAATTTCGTTCGAGTCCAGGGCTTGCATTGAGGTGTACGGGCCAGCTCTTCCTCTATATCGCCCTACCCGAAAGGCCGGATTATTGTCGTTCTGAAAGCATCTGACGCGTTAGCGTGGTTAGCGATTTTTCGATAGAAGGCAGACTGCCGTTCTGGGCCGCGACCTGAGCACCTTCCAACATAAACGTAATGTGTGCCGCGGCAGCATCGGGATCGGAAAACCCTGCCTTCCTGCACAAGGCCTTCAACCGCTCAACCTGATCCAGCTTGTGGTTTCGAATCTTTTGGCGCAACGGATGCTCCGGGTCCGAGACTTCTGCGATGGTGTTCACAAAGGGGCACCCCCGATAAGAAACGGTGGGAAGCCCTTCCAAAACGTGGGTTACCCATTCCCGAAGCTGGGCATGCGGATCTTCTGGATAAAGACATTCGATTTCGTCAAGGACTCCGCGATATTTCGCAATCGTCGCGGACAACCACTGGTCAACGAGTACGTCCCTCGAAGAGAAATGGCGATAGACCCCCATCTTCGTCGTCTCGGCCGCCACGGCGATCGCATCCACCGAAACGTGTTGAATACCCCTTTCATCGAAAAGCCGGAAGGCCGCTTCTATAATGCGTTGCCGTAGTGGCTGCTTCTTCATTGTGGGCACCATTTACGATTCGAGCTCTATTGACAAAGATACCATACAGTATCATTGATACCAATGAGTATCATTTTGGAGTTTTGCAATGAAACTACGTGATTATGTGTCGTTCGACGCCCTCGGCCTAGCCGAGCTGGTAGCTAAGCGAGAGGTCAGCGCCGATGAGGTGGTCAATGCGAGCCACAGGGCGGTGGAGCGCGTAAATTCTGCGATTAACGCCGTTGTTGAGACATGGGCCGACGAGACGCCAGCCTCCTTGCGAGACCAAAAGAGCGGCGAACATTTTGCGGGTGTTCCGTTTCTCGTTAAGGACCTTGGCATCACACGCGCCGGTCGACCCAGTGAGCTGGGTAGCCGTCTTGCCAAAGGCCTTGTTGCAGCTTCCGACTCGACTTTGATGTCCAGGTTCCTCAATGCGGGTCTTGTCCCGATCGGTAGAACAACCACACCGGAGTTCGCAATAAGCTCGACAACGGAAGGTGCCGCTACCGGTGTTACGCGTAATCCCTGGGCGCTGGATCGTAGCGCCGGCGGATCGAGTGGTGGGTCTGGCGCCGCCGTCGCGGCAGGTATCGTCCCTTTTGCTCACGCGACTGATGGTGGCGGCAGCATCCGTGTTCCCGCATCCGTGAACGGCCTGTTTGGGCTGAAACCTACCCGGGGCCGCGTGTCCAATGGACCTGCTGTCGATGAAGTTTGGAGCGGCCTTGCTGTCCAGCTCGGTGTTAGCAGAACAGTTAGGGACAGCGCTGCACTTCTGGATGCCGTCCAGGGCGGCGGCGTTGGCGAACCTTACTACACTGCGGCACCACAGGCGAGCTTCCTGTCTAAAGTCGAGCAAGATCCAGCGAGGCTCAAGATCGGCTTCATGCCAAACCCTTTGAACGGCGTTCGCACCTCGGCTCCTGTTGCGGCTGCGTTGGGAGCCGTAGCGCAGTTGTGCGACCAACTTGGTCATGCTGTCGAGGATGTGACGCTCGACATTGGTGTCTCCTGGGAAGCCTTTGTGTTTGCCAATACCCAACTGTTCACCGTGAACACGACAGCCTGGATCGATGCCATTTCAGCCGCCATGGGTCGCGGTGCGACAGCGGACTATCTCGAACCCGCGACCATGGCCGTCTACACATATGGACGCAAGGTCAGCGGCCTCAACCTTCTCGGCGCGCTTGATGTCAGGAACACGGTCGCGCGGGCCATCGGCACATATTTTGAATCGTTTGACATTTTGTTGACGCCCACCCTGCCGCAATTGCCATCATTGATTGGCGCTTTCAATCAAGGGCAGAGCGACCTCGACGGTCCAGGCTGGGTGGACAAGGTGTTCAGCAATTCGCCGTTCACCGCTGTGGCAAATGTATCAGGTATCCCCGCCATGTCCGTACCACTGTCGACCGATCCTGTGACCGGCTTGCCTGTCGGATCGCAATTTTTTGCCGGGTTTGGCCGTGACGACTTGTTGTTCAGCCTGGCAGGTCAGCTAGAGCGCGCGGAGCCGTGGATAAACAGGAGGCCAACCGTTTGGGCGGGTGCCTAACCAGGTGGCGGCGCCGCAAAGAAAACCAATTGCAGCGGCAGTGAACTTAAGTTGTATTCATCATTTCGCCGAGTTTTACAACTGCTGCTCAAGTGTCGGCGTTGATTTGCAATAAATCCCGCGAATGAGCCCCGCCAATAGAAACATTTTTGGAGTGCTATCAGATGTTTACTTTTCGTCGTGGACGACCTGACGATCTGCCTACCATCTATCGGCTGGAGCGACTGTACATTGAGACTATGGAGCCACTTCAATTGGAGAAATGGCTGTCCGCCCTTGAGCGACATTTACAACAGTGGGTGAAGGTTCTTCCACAGACAATTACGGTCGAAACCCTTGATGAACCTATCGGCTATTTATTCTGGGAAAGAGAAGACGACACAGCGATACTCGCGTCCATCAGTGTTGAACCTAGCCACCAACGGAGGGGCATAGCAACGAACCTTTTAGTCAGGTTTGAACATGAGGCAGCGGTGGCTGGGTGCCACGATTTGGAGTTGGGCTGTTTACCTCAAAATCCTGCTCGCCGCTTATATGAGTCTTTAGGATATATTTATGATCGGGAGGAATTGCCCTATGTGGTTCTGCGCAAGAAAATCCTTAGACCGAGATAAGTATATCAATCGCAATCCTCTCTATAAACACCCGCTTTATTTCCGAGGGGAAAGGAACCGGTTGGTGGATTGAAGAGTCCTGTGCCAACCGGCGAATGTCCAGTCTTTCGCGGCTCGATGGCTGGCCTGCATGCTCCCCTGTCAACACTTCACGTACAGCCTCACGACTGCCCTCGCATGACTCGAGGTGGATGTGGATCGCTACTCCTTCATCGTAACGGACTTTCACCATCTACTCCTTGCCGGTTTGTACCGGCGTTCCCACCAAATCTGCCCCGATTACCGCTACGCGTAAGCGGGACAGATTTAGGGCTGGGGTTTTGTCTTTGAGTCGAAGACAAGAAGACGCTCTACCAGTCCTGAGCATAGGCGCTGCGATATTGCAAAATTGCCAGTCAAGAGCATGCGATTGACCCAAATGGCAGCACTGGGCCCGGGAGCAGTCGATCAACTTGAAGCGACGGCCATTGGAAAACAATCATCACTTATTACCTAAACTGCTGTTCGTCCGAGCCCTCTTGAAGAATTGTTTTCTATGGAACACCGTTCTCGTAAAAAACTACACATCTACATCTTGGATTGACGAACTGCTCTTAAGAGGCCTGGTTACAACTTTGAGCGCGCTGCAAATTTCTATAATGGCCATTTTTGAGCGACAGCAATTCTTGGTGGGTTCCTTCTTCAGCGATCTTTCCGGTCTCGACAACCAGAATGCGATCAGCATTGGCGATTGTGGCAAGACGATGGGCGATTATCAGTGTTGTTCTGCCTTCAGACAATTCGGCCAGTGATTGCTGGATTGCACGTTCGGTCTCGGTATCGAGTGCTGAGGTTGCTTCGTCGAGTATAAGAATTGGGGGATTCTTCAGAAAGATGCGTGCGATAGCAAGGCGCTGCTTCTGCCCGCCGGATAGCTTGACGCCACGCTCGCCAATGACAGTATTAAAACCACCAGGGAGTGATGCGATGACACGTTCCAAGCGCGCGCGCCGGGATGCGTCGATAATTTCTGCCTCCGTTGCACCGAGCCTACCATAGGCAATGTTTTCTCGGATCGTACCTGCAAACAGGAACACATCCTGTTGCACAATGCCGATATTGGCGCGCAGGGATTTAAGCGTCATATCCTGAATGTTCATGCCATCGATGCTGATCGAACCGTGTGTTGCTTCGTAGAACCGCGGCAGCAGCGAACAAATCGTTGTCTTTCCCGCACCCGACGGACCGACAAAGGCAACCGTTTCGCCAGCCCGAATGGACAGATCTAAACTATCCAATATCTGTCTGTCGGGATTGTAGCCAAAACGCACATCGCGATACTCGATGTTGCCTTTCAAACGAGTGACAGCATGGGCATCGTCACGATCGGCGATGTCCGGCCTCGTATCAAGAAATTGTAGGTAGCGTTGAAAGCCAGCGATGCCCTTCGGATAAGTTTCGATGATCGAATTAATCTTATCAATTGGGCGAAAGAACACGCCCACGAGTAGCAGATAACCCACGAAGCCGCCCGCGGTTAATTCACCGCGAACGACAAACCAAGCGCCTGCCAGCATAACGACGACCTGGACGAAACGCATGGATAGGTAGGACAGCGACATCGATGCTGCCATCACCTTATAGGCTTCGAGCTTGGTACGCAGGTAGTTACGGTTATTTTCGGCAAAAAGGGCCCGTTCGTGATCCTCATTGGTAAATGCCTGTACGACGCGAATGCCACCGACATTCTCTTCAATACGCGCGTTGAACTCACTCACCCGACGATAGAGCGCATGCGAATTGGCAGTCATGCGCTTGCCGTAGATTGTTGTGACAATGGCGGTAACAGGCACGATAGTTGCGGTAATCAGTGCAAGCGGAACATGCACCCAGAGCATCAAGAAAAAAGCCCCGATCAACGTCATAAGCGCAATGAACAGGTCTTCAGGACCATGATGGGCGACCTCGCCAATCTCTTCGAGATCTTTGGTCAGACGGGCTACGAGATGGCCGGTCTTTTGATTATCGAAGAAGCCGAAGGAAAGCTTTTGCAAATGATCGAAGGCTTTCCTGCGCATCTCGGTCTCAATCTTCAAACCAAGCATATGCCCCCAATAGGTGACAATGATCTGGAGGCCGGCATTGACCAGATAAATCAACAGAAGCCCCAGAGCAGCGAGTGCTATTATGCCAAGTTGATTGCTGGGCAGCAGGCGATCAATGAACAGCGTTACAGCAATCGGAAACGCCAGTTCCAACAAACCGGCAACAACTGCGGAAGAAAAATCGAGCACGAACAAACGCCGATGCGGACGGTAGTAGGCGGCAAAACGCTTGAGAAGATCAGCCATGACGCGGCTCCTTGATCGTGTGAGCCAAGCCAGAAGTGCTCAGATTGGATGAAGTGCCCGGGTTGTTTAAGGTGCTTGTTGCGCGTCTTCCCTTTGGCACAATCAATGGCGTGCCTGAAACCGGATCGGGAATAATGATCGATGGCAATCCAAAAACATCTTCTATGAGTGGTTCGGTGACGATCGCGGATGGATCACCTTGGTCAACAATCGCCCCATCCTTCATCGCAATCAGGTGCGATGCGTAACGGCAGGCTTGGTTGATGTCATGCAGAACCGCTACAATTGTGCGGCCACTGGCATTGAGCTCGGCAAGAAGATCAAGCAACTCAATCTGATGGGCGATATCAAGAAACGTCGTTGGCTCATCAAGCAGCAATATCGGCGTTTGCTGTGCCAGCACCATCGCGACCCAAACACGCTGCCGTTGGCCGCCTGAGAGTTCATCTACCAATCGTGCCGAGAGATCCCAGATGCGCGTTGCTTGCATGGATGCGATGACAGCGTCTTCGTCATCTCTTGACCATTGCCGGAAAAACGACTGGTGTGGATAGCGTCCGCGCGCCACCAAATCAGCAACTGTGATGCCGTCGGGTGCTATTGAGGTTTGGGGTAAAAGGCCGAGACGGCTCGCCACTTCTTTGGCTTTGAATGTATGAATGTTTTTGCCGTCCACTATGACATCGCCATTTGAGGGCTTCAGCAAGCGCGACAATGCCCGAAGCAACGTCGATTTACCACAGGCATTGGGACCAACAATAACAGTAAAGGACTTGTCCGGGATTGAGACAGTCAAGCTGCTTGAGATTGTGCGCTCGTCATAGCTTAGCGTGACATCATCCGCTTTCAAACGGCATTCAAGACTATGCGTAGTGGGCAGCCCCAACTTTGTATGAAGCGATTTAGCGTTCAACGTATAGGTCATTTACGCCCTTCCCGGATTAGCAATGTCAGAAAGTATACCCCACCGATACTGACAGTCATGATGCCAACAGGGAGTTGTGTTGCGAAGGCATGTTGTGCAGCATAGTCAGCGCTTATGAGCAGCCCGCTTCCGGTAAGAGCGGAGGGGATCAGGGCAACTCCGGCAGAGCGGGTGATACGTCGAGCAATCTGCGGCGCGGCAAGCGAAATAAAGGCAATCGGACCAGCCGCAGCTGTAACGATTGCAGTGAGTGCAACACCAAGGATCATCAGCGACACCCGCGTTCGATTGGCATTCACACCTGAGGCGCGCGCTGCATCATCTCCCATTTCGAGCTGTCGCATTGGCCGGGCAAGCAGCATGGTCAGCGGCATGATGATGATGAGAACAATCGCAACTGGGACAAGCTGATCAACACCGAGTCCATTGAGCGAACCAGCCCCCCAAATGGCAGCCGACATAGCGACATTAAGATCAGCCGCCTTGATCATCCAGCTATTGAAAGCGGATAGCAGGGCCGAGATGCCGATACCGACAATGATCAGCCGGAAGCCCTGCATGCCATTGCGCCATGCAAACAGATAAACGGCAAGAGCCGTGAGAACCCCTCCAATCAAAGCACCCGCTGCAGTCTCGTAATAGCCGCCCGACAAAAGCAAAATGACAATCAGCGCCCCGCTATAAGACCCGGCTGCAAAGCCGATAATATCTGGACTGCCTAGAGGATTGCGGGTCAGTGACTGGAAGATAGCGCCACTCATGCCAAGCGATGCGCCCAAAAAAACAGCGAGCAGAACACGCGGCAATCGCCATTCGATAACAATCGTCCGCACCATATCGTCGCCTTCGCCGCGTAAAGCACGCAGCGCATCAGGGATCGGTATTGGATAGCTTCCACTGGTGAGCGAGGCTATTGCAACAAGCAGGATCAGGGCAAGAAGAGCAGACCCAGTCAGCAGGCTGCGGCGATGCAGATGAAGAGAGAACCGATCCCCAAAAAGGCGCATAGGCGTTCTGCTGCCAATTGGTTTGATGGTCGTGGGGCGTGAGCGCTCTGTTTGGGTCACAGTCCGCTCACCTTTCTGCGGCGTGCCAGCGCAATGAGCACCGGTGCGCCAATGAAGGCCGTGACAATACCGGCTTCAAGCTCTCCCGGATAAAGTACCAGACGCCCGGTAATATCAGCGCTGAGCAAGAGGATCGGTGAAAAAACGAGCGTCAACGCGATAATCCTGCGCTGGTCGGGTCCGGTAAACCATCGCACCACGTGTGGCACCATCAATCCGACAAAACCAATCGGACCACATGCTGCAGTTCCCGCTCCTGCAAGCAGCGTGACGGCAGTCACCACAAGAATGCGGGCGCGCAGAATATCGGTTCCCAATGAGCGCGCCAGATCATCACCAAGTGCCACCGCATTAAGCGGTCGCGCTGCAAACAATGCGACGACAAGCCCTATGACAATGAACGGCGCAACCCGTGTCACCACATGCATGTCACGGCCAGCAAGTGAACCAATCGACCAGCTGCGTAGCGCATCAAAGGTCTGCGGATTGAGCAATGCCATGGCAGAACCAATGCCGCCGAGAACCGCTGAAAGCGCGACACCAGCCAGAACAAGCCTGACGGGCGTTGCACCTTCCTGACCTGTGGCACCCAGCGCATAGACAATCAATGTAATCACAATCGCACCAGCGAAGGCTGCCCAGATATAGGTATCAATCGACTGCCAGCCCAAAAGGCCGACTGCTAGTGTAACGAAGAAAGCAGAACCGGCATTCACGCCTAAAATACCGGGATCAGCCAGGGAATTACGGGTTGCAGCCTGAATAAGGGCACCCGAAACGCCAAAGGCTGCGCCGCATAATAGCCCAAGTAGAGTTCTTGGAAGACGGTAATTAAGAAGGATAATCTGTTCAGTGGATGTCTTATCCTGCCCAGACAAGGCATCAACCAACAAGAAAGGCGAAAGCATCCGCGTTCCCACAACAAGGCTGACAAAGCAGACCAAAATCAACACGCCAAGTCCGCAGAGCAAAAACAGAAGGCCAGCCTGCCTTGTCCGAGCGGGAGTACTCCCCGGCAGTTCCAGGACCGGAGCTTGCGCGAACGACCCGCTCTTCTGATCATCGTTCTGCTTCTCAACCCGACCTGAGGCAGAACTCGTCACATCCCGCTCTGTCATGCTTGCATTCTTTTTTCCATGCACATCAGACCCGCGCCTGCCCTTCAATCCAGTAGCCGATCGCATCAATACGCTTTTTGTTGAAGCCAAGCGTATCGCGAAAATGCTTGCGGCAATTCGAAACGGCACGCGCTTCACCGGCGATAAAAATATAGCCTGAACCATCCGGCAGATGCTCAATGCTCTGAGCGATGCGTGGCAGTTCCGTATAGCCCGGACGCTCTTCCCTCACGCCATGACAGACATGCCAGTGAATATCCGCATTGGCTTTGGTGGCGATCTCCTGCCTATCGGCATCATGCGGTACTTCCACATGCACAACCGCTTTAAACCCCTCGGGTAGTTCTTCCAGAACACGACCAACAGCGGGCAGACCTGTGATGTCGGTGATCATCAAGATCCACTCACTCCCCTTGGGAATCCATAAATGGCCTTCAGGGTTACAAATACCCACCACATCACCCACTTTGGCATTCATGGCCCAACCTGCAGCAACCCCGCCTTCATGCACAACGATATCAATGGTCATCTCGCAGCGTAACGCATCCCAGCGACGGATCGTATAAGGACGGTTTGGACAATGTTTTGACCCATCCGGTCGGCCCCATTTGCCATTCTCCATAACAACAGGAAGCGTAACAGGCGTGTCGGGATCAGCTCTTAATGCAAGCCGCACCCACTCATCATTATGGCCCGATGGGATCAGGCGTTCACCATCAATGATCTTTAAAACGACCCGAACAAGCGACGGCGACAAACGCTCAACACCAATCGTCTGGCCAAGAAAATAATCCTCCACATAAGGTTCATGATGATGACCATCATCATAATCGTGATCGCGTTCTTCAGAATGACTATCGTGTCCATGCGTATCATCATGCATCATTATTGCTGCTCCGACTTGCGTGCGGCATCAGCCAAACGCGGCAAAAATTGAAGGCACCCATGCGGCTTAGACAAAATACTCAAAGCCGACGTCGACCAAACCGAGACCCAACTGTCGAATGTGTTGGCAGTATTCTGCCACTCCCCCCCACCCCCGAAATATCTAGAATCGTCCACGGTCAATGACTTTCAAGTGAAGCGGCGATGCGTTCAAAAAAAATGTCAAACGCAAAAGGTATCGATAAAACGCTCAGTGCAGAGGAGGCCCATATCATCGTTGGATCATCAAGGAAGACGCTATGTCCTTCCCGAATCGCGCGATTTTGCATGAAAAGCGGGCTGCTTTTGACTGCATCGGCGATACCCTCACCATAACCGAGAATAAAGAGATCGGCTTCAAGCTCATCGATATTCTCTATGCTGAAATTCGTGCGCCATTTTCCAGGGTTCTCATCGCCAAGCAATTTGATTGCGGGAGCAACCTGAAGTCCAAGCCTGTGCAGCAGGGCTATTCTCGCATCCTCCGGGAGATAGACCGCCATGTTTCCTTCACCTTCCGCATAGGTTCCGAAGACAAATGATTTATTCCGCGTTATAGGGCGTGAGGCTGCAAGTTCATCCAAAAAATTCTCGGTTTTTTGGATGAGTGCCTGCGCATCTTTGCTTTGGTCGAGTGCATTGCCAATAAACATTGTTTGCTGTTGCCATGCCAAACGCGCGTCTGTCGATTGATGAATAATCGTTGGGGCAATTTGCGCGAACCGCTTATACGAGGCTTCTTTGAACTTTGAAAATACGGACAGAATAATGATTAGGTCCGGCTTCAAAGAGGCTATTTGTTCAAAATCTGTAAGCTCAGCCTGCAGTAAAACAGGTTTGCCCGAGCCAAGAACCTGTTCATTCCAAGGTAAAATTCCTGAATCAAACAGCGCACGGTGTTCCATTGCAATCGGCACATGACCAAGTGCGAGAAGAATGTCTTCACTATTCCAGCCAAGCGCAACGATACGTTTGGGCTCAGCTGTAAGAATTGTCTCACCAAATTCATGGTTGAGACTGCGAGGAAATGAACCCGTTCTATCTGTTGAAAACGCTCGTACGCCCAGAGGCATCATCGATGCTAATAGGCCAGCGCAGACAGATCGTCTCTTCATCATTAGGGGAGCGAGCGATAGCTTAATTATTTTGTACTCCCTACGGTTTGATCGTTTAAATCGTTACGCCGTGTGCAGAATTCATCGCCGACCACAGCCACAATGTTTAGAATTTCTGAGATAACTTCAGAGTGAAATTCCTCGGTTCACCATAATTGCGGGTGCTGTAGAAATTAACCTGCGAAAAATAACGCTCATCAAGGATGTTATTTGCATTGAACTGGAGCGCAGTTTTATCGGTCAGGTCATAGCGAGCCATCAAGTTGACAATCGCGTAGGGCTTTTGCTCCGCACGCCTTTGCACGGTTTCACCACTTCCATCCGCACCCCATACGGTAGCCCAAACACCACTTTGCCACCTCATGCCACCGCCAACTGTCAACTTTTCGAGCGCGCCGGAAAATTGGTAAGTCGAATAGAAATTGAAAGTCTCGCGTGGCGTTGGCGTGTTCAGTTCCACGCCTTCAGGATCTTTAAGATTGAACCGGGAATAGCCCGCCCTGATGTTCCAGTTCGGTAGTATCTCTCCACCGACTTCGGCCTCGAAACCTTTGCTTTGTGTTCCATCAACTCCGTAATAGGCTTGCCCGCCAGTCCCCGGCACCAAAGCATCAAGTTCTGCCTCGGCAACGTTGTCCTGTTTAGTCAGGAACATCGAAAATGATGCATTGAGACGATCATCAAAGAAACTACCCTTAACGCCAGTCTCGTAGTTGGAACCCTGGAGTGGATCTAGAAAATTGCCATTTTTATCGAGGTAGTCCTGGGGTTGGAATATGTCCGTATAGCTCGCATAAACCGATAGGTTGTCATTCAAATCATAGACAATGCCAGCATAGGGGGAGACCACTTTAAACGTATCCGTTTGAGTGTTTTTGTAGTCAGTGTAGCGTGCACCAAGGATAAGCTTCAGCGGATCTGAAATATTGAGACGAACCGCGCTGTAAAGCCCAATTTGACGGGTGTCATTGTCGAGCTGCCCCTTTGGATCATTCCAAATGGGCTCTGCATAATCGCCATTCCAGTCGAGCAGACTGCCGTTATAATCTTCCCGAAAAGCCGCAGTACGAACAGTTCCGTAATTCTGCTGCCACGCTGAACTTCCGCCAATCATAAATTCATGATTGCGACCCAGAAGCTCAAAGTCACCATCGAGCTTAGCGTTGATAGCGTGTTGCTCTCTGTATCCTTCATACCACTCAGAATACACTTTCTTGGTTTGAGAGGTCCAGGTCATCGGATCGACAAGTCCGCCGATGCTCATACCCATCCGTGCATCAAAATTCTGCTTGCTGTGGGAATAGCCAACTTGGCCCTTCCAACCGTTGTCAAATGAATGATCCAGTGTTGCGAATTGAGACTGGGTTTTGCTGTTCCAACGCGACCAGTTTGGAGCTCCACTGAACGAGAGAGGCCAATCAATCAGTTCACCGTTGCTGAACCAACCAGCGCCCATTGCACCGCCCCAGGTGGATGCCTTTGGTCGATTGATCTGATAATCGGCACCGACGCGCAATGTAGTATTCTCTGTGAGATCGGCTTCGATTGTTCCGAAAACAACGCCCTTTTTCTTTTCGTATCGGTCAATGAATGAATCGCCGAGCTGCCCCGCAGTAATGAAGCGGCCGCGCAGTGTTCCAGCCTTATTAAGAGGCGTGGATACATCGACTGTGCTTCGATAATTATTCCAAGAACCCGCAGAAGCGCTGACTGCGCCAGTCAGACTGGTGCTGGAAGCCCGCTTTCTGACAAGGTTTATCGACGCCCCTGGATTGCCCGCTCCATTCATCAATCCTGTCGCACCGCGAACAATCTCGACGCGATCATAAATAACGGAATCAAGTTCGGATTCGCCGGCTGCAAACGCGTTGTTGAAGGTCGTGGGAACACCGTCGTACTGATAATTATCGACATCGAATCCACGATAGCTGAACGAAGAGCGCTCTGAATCATACGCACTTTCGGAAACGCCAGTTGTGCCACGTAGAATTTCGGATAGCGAACGCGCGCCCTGATCATCAATTTGCTGCCGGGTAACAACGGTTACCGCTTGCGGTGTTTCCTTGATGGATAATGGCAGGCCCGTAGCAGTGGTCATTTGCGAGGTGGTGTACGAACCTGTTCCTTCAGTCGTCGCGCCCTGACCCTGAACACTAATCGTGTCCAGAATTATCGCTCCTTCACCCACCGATGCAGCCTCGACAGCGCCTACTTTCGGATTAATGAGGGCTGCGGACCCAGCAGAACCGACACGAACAGAAATGCCTGTGCCCGCAACAAGGCGTTGGAGTGCTAAAGCGGGCGCCAGCGAACCGCTCAGTCCACTTGATCGTTTGCCGCGCACCAGCTCGGAAGAATAGCTAATCTGCCAACCACTTTGATTGATAAAGGCATTGATAGCGGAGGAAAGCGGCTGCGCCGGGATCTGAAATTTGATGCTCTGAGAGGATGCCGCAGCGGGTTGGGCTTGGGCAAAAGCCGAAGAGCATTCCAATGTCCACACACAGCCTAGAACGGACGATGCCAATAGGACCTTTGCGAGCTGCCGTCCGTCAAACTGTGTTTTCATATTCCCGGCTTGCAGCATTGCCCTGCGTTGATCCATCGTCGGCTACCCTCTTAAAACTGCCGAGGAACCGATCCGCACCTTACGAAAACGCGCCCCTCTAATACCTTGACGCAGGAGGGGGCAGCAATCGGAAAAAAAACTTGAGTATTTAACGCAGAATTACGATTCCACCAGGAATTCGGTTCATCGAGACACCGGCAGCATCTGCCAAGGTACGTATTGCGCCTTCAATATTATCAAGCCGATAGTTGCCTGTAACCACCAACCTGTTGATACGACCATCAGTCACCAACACTTTGCCAGGATAATACCGGCGGAGTTCAGAAAGGACATTTCCAAGTGGTATATTTTCGAAGCTAATGCGACCGTCTCGCCATGCTAATTTGCGCTGTGCATCAACATATTGGATTGGCGAGAGTTCGCGCGATGTCGCTACAATGGACTGACCGGGGCGCAACTCCGCTTGCGCAGCCCCATCGCAAAGACAGCTTACATCAACGTGCCCGCGTTCGAGTACCACCTCGGTTTCTTCGTCATTTCTGCGAACGGAGAAAGCAGTCCCTTTCACTTCAACATCACCGTATCCACCCGCAACCCGGAATGGGTGCTCTGCATCATGTTGAACATCAAAAAACGCTTCGCCTTGCAGGAGGTTTACCGTCCTGCGACCGTCTTCAAAATCCAACGACACAGCAGATGCCGTATTCAGGATCATTATCGAACCATCGGGCAATGTGACAGTCGTTTTCTCACCCGTCGCGCTGACGTAATCCGCTTGCCATCTCAGAAGAATGTCCGGCAATTTCCACGCGCCCAGTGTCACAAATACAATTGCCGCAGCAGCCAAGGTTCGAGGCAGCAATCGCGACGGACGGCTAAGTGGATAGTGCTGTAACATGGGGACATCGAGTGGTGCCGCATTAAGAGAGGCTACCGCCGAAACAAAAGGTTTTGACCCCCACATTACCTCAAGCGCGCGAAACTCTCGCAAATGACGAGGATCTGCTTTCAACCACGCTTCAAATTGCTGGCGTGTGATGTCATCCGGCTCGACATTGCGAAGTCGGGTGAACCAGTCAAGCGCTGCATCGACGACAGGGTCGCTGTGCGCGTAACCATCGTCCCGCATCTGCTTGTCATCCGAACTCTTACGTCCCACCCTGATCCGTCCCATCATTCAAATATCTCAGTTCCTATAACCTAGACGACCGAGGATTGGGAATCCGGCAAAAAAATAAATAAATATGCGCGCGCACATCGATGCGGTTTGATTTGGTATGGCAGGCAGAACAAACTGTTGTTTCTGAAGAAATTATCTATTTCCGCTCGTGACGCGCCATTGCGTCGCGGCAATGCGCCATCGCCAGCTTCAAATCTGAAAATACCGTGCGCTCGGATACGCCAAGATGCTCTGCAATGCGACTATTTGGCCATTCTTCGATACGGCTCAATGCAATTACTGCCTTCGCGCGCTTCGGAAGTCCTGAAAGCGCGTTTTTGAACCACATAAGTTCCTGCCGATCGATAATGATCTGTTCAATCGACGGAACATTGTGCGGCACGCCGTTGATTGTTCCTTCATCAACGCCGTCAGCCTCTACTGCCTTGCTCACCTTGCGACGGCGAAGATGATCGAGTGCGAGATTTTTCGCGGTCTGGTGAAGGTATGCTTCGAGGTGCTCGACACTGCCGTTTTCAACTGCCTTGTGCGCACGAATGTACGTCTCCTGCGCCAGATCTTCTGCAGTTTGAGCATCGCGAACAATCCTCATGACGCTCCACATGAGCGACCGCCGATGCGTTTCAAATAACGCATTTAAAGCCGCTGACATTCACGCCTCCAAAAGCTGCAACGTGCAAAAGCCATTCAATAACAACCGCTGCTTTGACATAAAGACGGTCGCTTTGAATTGGGAGCCTAGTTCGGCTAATTTTAAGCCCGGTCTCGTAGTTTTTGGACATCAAAACACGCCTGTAACAAATCTGAATTTCTCGCAGGAACATTTTCCGCAATAATCATTCGCATTAGTCACTTATGACGAGCCTTTCAACTGCAACCATTTAGAACCAATCAAAAGTGAAAACGCGCCCAACTAAACATGAGTAGTTTTGTGAGCTTTTAGCGTTGATTTTTCTACAGAGTCTATCGAGGAGCTGTTATCAGGCCTGCAAAAGCGAGCAACAAAATGATGCGCAGTTGTTGTATTCTTGTCACAACAGACAAATTGAGCTCGCAATGTCTCCTTTGTTTATATGCGCCGTCAATTCGAACAAAAGCCGCTATTCACATGATTCACGATATCCAACCAGAAAACTTCGATGCTGGAAGCGGTTCGAGGGGGATTAAAATGGTCGCAGCCTATGTCGGATCTGCTGCTGTTAGTGCGGTTGTTTACATCGCGATGAAAGGCAAGGCGCACAAGAAACGATTGATAGTTTCTACATTCCATTTTGTGCTTCTGAGTGCAGCTTTTACGGTGTAGTTTATTCAAACAGAAGTCGGTTGTGGAATTATAGGCAAAAATGGCATTACGCCCAACTGGGCGACTGAGTGTTAATTGGTAGCTTGGCGAACGGATATCGCGCTCTGCGTCGTCGTGCAGGACGAGATCTTCCATCTCGACCAACTCACCATCAAGCCACAGCGATGCGAAGGCACCCAACGAACGCACACGTTCGCCAGCCCGTGAATGCGCAAGATTCTCATCAACACCCGCCAAGGCCTCGCTGGCGCGCGCCTTCGGTGACAGCAGGTAAGGGGAAGTTTGACGGCGGTTTGATATTATTGAATTGGAGTAAAGAAAACCGCAGCGATTTCAATGCTCAGATAGAGCAACTTGCCAATTTCGACCGCCGTAAAACAAGCCGAACACGACAACCTCTCGCTCCGTGCCATTGAAGGCGATTGTTATTCTACGTTCAAAACCAACAGTTCGGAGCCCTTCACCTATATCGTTACGTAGAGTGCCTCGCTCAGAGGCGGAGTTAAAAGCCGCGTATATAGTTTTCAAGTCTATCGATATAAACAGGCGCAATATCAGGCGAGGCTCTTTCGGCTATCCAATCATAAAGAGCCAAAAGATTTGCCTCAGCTTCCGGGGACAAGACTACCGATCTGCACATCACTTATGATCCTTCATGCGTTGAGCATGTCGATTGCGAATTGAAGCAAAAGCAGCATCAACAGTCACCGCCCGAGAAGGGTCTGATTTCATTGCATCGAAAGACGCACGAACTTCATTGTGTAGCCAGCGTTCGATCACTTCATCCCGCTCTCTTAATGCACGGAGCCAGCACGAACAACCTCACCAACGGAAGCGTAGTCCCCATTCCTGACCTTAGATTCTATAAAAGCTGCCTGCTCACTAGGCAGGCTAATGCTGCTGAAACGTTCCAATGTGGGAGAGCTTCATACCCGCTTACCAAACAACATCGCTAACCCAAACAACGCCCCCAATGTAGCGACTATGGCAAGTGCAATTGAAGGTTCACGCAGATTCATCGCCATCATGGCCGAAACGCCCCCTAACGTTGCAATCAGTGCACCTATAAGACGAGCCCCCGTGGATCCGTAGAAATGCGTTCGCTGTACCGGCTTCTTACCGGGATGTTGCTTCTTCTGCCAATCTTCGAGCGCATTTCGAAACTGGCTGAACAGAATTTTCCGGTTAGGCAAATCCAACGGACTCACCAGCAGGGTTGGATAACCCGATCGGACCAGCTTGAGGAGATCGTCATCACCCCAACGCGTCAAATCAGAAAATGCAATTGGTGCACGGCGTGAAAACTCTAAACCGTCGGGGGTGATCTTAATCAGATGGCGGGTTGGGAAGACTTTGAAGGTTATGAGCAATGGTACCAACAGGGCCAGCAGAGCAACTACTCCCGCGATGCCCAACGAACCACGATTGAAAATCACCAACACAAAACTTCCCGCACTCAGTGCAAAGGCAAAAGGAACCGCCAATTGGTGCCAGCGTGTATACACCGATGCGCTAATTCCATCCGCACTATTCATCATTAAAACCTTTCAGAAATGCCGTTCGTAAAATTTCGGCATCTTAGATACCGAAGGCAAAAATTATCAGGTGGGAGCGCCTGCGCACAAGTGTCAGTCGTGTATTAACGATGCCTATAGTACATAAAGCCATCAATTCACTTATCAATAATTTAGCAACAGGCCAGACCGCCACCATGCGACATGACAAACCTGCCGATTATCGCTAGTAACTCAAGTAAACCATCCCCGACAAACTTAAAACAGTTCAGGCCGGGCAAAAGGTTTCTGTGATGTTGATCTGGATCGCCTGCCTATCATCGGAGTTTGGAACCGTCACAACTTGCGCGGATTTCATCCAGTCGACCAATGATCACTGCTATGCCGAAGCAAACAGACCCAAGCCCAAATGATAATGTACCAAGTATCAGTCTTTGTACTGACGAAGCCTCAACAATGAACAATAACCCAATCAGGATCTGAACTAATCCGAGAATGAACACTGTAATCTTCATTCTTTTTCAACCGACTGTTCTGGTTGTATATTGGAAAATAACGGTACTGCGACTGCCAACATATCCCTGTCCGTCATTTAATAACAGCAGCGCAATCGAATTTGATGGCATCAATCTCTCCTGAAGCAACATTATATTCACTTACCTGAAGAAATGAACACATATAAATCTTTTCTTCATTCTGCAGAAAAACATAATTTCCCGTCGACGTTTTGATTTCATAGCCTTTCTCAACGAGATCAAGAATGGTTGGCTTTCGTTCAGCAATGGCTGAGGACGTTATCGCAAGGACGACGCCGAGTGTAGTGAACAAGATTCTCATTTTAGTCCCATAAATAATAATGCATTCAGAATAGATGGTCTTTCTAAGAGACCTGTGAATTCTTAAGTTCTGCTTCGATTCCGCACAACAAAAAACCACTGTACAACTCCGGCTCCAAACGGCACCATTAAGTCGGTATGACACCCGTCCTTCATAGAGGGTGTGGTTCGCGGCTCCGCAATATGACGCTCTAAATGTCGCGGCAGGAGAAAGTCCGTCTCGTCTATCAAACGTCTTCTGGGCCTCGACCAGAAGAGTGATCATTTTCCGTTTGAGGATAGGATCAGCAAGGCCAAGGCGGAAAAGTGGCTCGGTCACTCAATGTTCTTCCTTCATCATCTGCATATGCCCATGCAGTTCCTCGATGGAAATTGAGTCTCCTCGGTTGTTGATTTGCCAATAGGCGCGATACGAGCAACCGGCGGAAACGCGAAGCTCTCCGTTGACGTTATTGCGGAGAAATTGGGAAGGCACCGTTCGACGATTTTTTGTGAACTCAAACGTAATCAGTTTAACGATGATGAGATCGTGGATCTTACCGGCTATTACTGCACGGTTGCCGACCAGAAATCCCGTGAGCGTCGCTTGAAGCAACGCAAACTCGTTCGGTTTGATGAGCTACGTCAATCCGTGATCCAGCACATCAGCGATGGATGGTCACCGCAACAGATTGCCGGGAGAATGCGGTTGGAGCAACATCCCATCGCTCTCAGTCATGAAACAATCTATCAGTTTGCGTATTCCGCGGATGGTCGAAAAGAAGAGCTGGAAGTATCTGCCGGAACGCCGCGCCATACGGCGCCCACGTCATGCCCGGCGTCATCATGGGCGCCGCTTTCCACCAGAACTGAGCATCCTTTATCGTCCAGACATGGTTGCCAGGCGCAAGCAGTTCGGCCATTGGGAATGTGACACTATCCAGTTTCGCAAGAAGTTTGGCAACGCCAATGTGGCGTCTCTGGTCGAGCGGGTGAGCCGCTTTACGGTATTGCTACGTAACAATGATCGTCAGTCACGACCGGTGATGAATGGCGTGATTAGGGTATTCCAGCCCCTGCCCCAAATGGCCCGCCGATCGATCACCTTGATCGCGGCACTGAGTTCACACAATGGGCTTATCTGCAGGCAGGGATTGGATCACAAACATGGTTTTCCGATCCGCAGTCCCCCTGGCAGAAAGGCACTGTTGAGAATACCAACAGACGCACAAGACGCTGGCTTCCCAGAGACCTTGATCCGCTGACACTCAGTGATCGAAAACACCTGCAGAAGTCTTTCGGCAGAAACGCATCTTAAACAGACATCGTTATGAGTAAACTCAAAACGCAAAAGTCGCGCTTCAGCATGACCTCACATTTCCACTTGTCACAGAGTGTCTGCGCAAAAATCTGGCAGACCTCTCGCCTGTCTGGTGGCTGATGGTTGCGCTTTGCATGGTGCTCTTCTTTCTGGACATCCGCATTCAGCCGGATCGAAGAGCGCCCTTCATGTCAGATACGAACTACCTCAAAGAATTGAGGTGAGCCAAGCTCTTTCTAGTCAACTGTTACCTCGAAAGTGAGTGTCAATCGCAGCTTTAACACGGGCAACCCCCACAGATATATTGCTGCTTGGTATGGAAGAATATCCCATACGGAAGAAGTGACATGGGGCTTCATTGCGTGGAAAAAAGGGGGAGCCGGATTCTATGAGTACCCCGTGTTGCCGCAACTCTCGCACCAGCCGATCCGCGTCCAGCCCCTTCGGTCCTTCCATCCAGAACGAAGTGCCGCCAAAAGATGAGGATCCTGCTACAACAAGACCTTGCTTCTTGAGATTCTCGGCCATCAACACATGCCGCTTGTGATACTCGGTACGCATACGATGCAATACGGCGTCGTAATGCCCGAGGGCAAGGAAGTACGCGGCGGTGCGTTGGAGATGCCCCGGCGGATGTCGTAACATCAGCGAGCGTAGAGCACGCGCTTGACGAATAAAGGGTGCAGGTGCAACGAGATAGCCGAGCCGCAAGCCGGGAAAGAGTGATTTCGAGAAACTGCCTATGTAGAGCACGCGGCCTGAGGTATCGAAAGATTTGAGGGCTGGGGAGGGTGGCGCAAGAAAGCTGATCTCGAATTCATAATCGTCTTCAACAATAACGAAATCCTTTTCCGCAGCCGCTTGAAGGAGCTTCATACGGCGGTCGATTGGCATCGTTGCGCCTGTCGGAGAGTGGTGACTGGGGGTGACGAAGACGGCGTCTGTTGCTGGCGGCAGATTGTCCGGGGGCAAGCCTTCGGAATCGACATTGATGGTGGTAACGTCCGCACCACTTAATAGAAGTGAAGCGCTAATATCGGGGTGACAAGGGTTCTCGCAAACGGCGGTTGTGCCCTTGCCAAGTATCAGCCGCGTCACTATCCACAAGGCATTTTGTGCACCGACGGTTACAAGGATCTCGTCAGGATTGGCGTGGATACCGCGTCGAGGGAGAGTGCGCGAGCAAATATAATTGACAAGTTGCACATCGTCCGCAGCCGCAAAATCACTTGCCATCGAGATAAAGTCTTCGCGCGCCAGTGCGCGCCGGTTGCAATCGCGCCATGCGTTGAGATCGAAGAGAGTCGGGTCCATCTGGCCATAGAGAAACGGATAGGGATAGCGTCTCCAGTCGAGCGGCTTTTCAACCTGGCGCACTACGCTGAAATCGAGCGCAACCTTGCGGGACCAGTCAACTTCTGAAGCTTGAGAGGGCAATTGATCGGTTACAAGTGCTCGGCCCGGCGGATTGCGTGCGATGCGATACGAGCTTCGATCAACCGCTTCCATATAACCTTGAGAGACCAGTTCTTGATAAGCAAGTGTAACGGTAATGCGCGAAATGTTCAGATAGATGGCAAGTCGACGTGTAGAAGGCAGTTGCGCGCCGGGCACGATGCGTCCGGCGAGAACTGCCGAGACAACTGTTTCTCGCAGCTGAGCCTGAAGCCCCAAACCGCTTTCGCGGTCGATGAAGAAGATTGTCTCGGAGACATGAGTTTGCACGAGGTCCATCCTCAGAGCGGTTCCAGTGATGGCTGAACCGTTGCAACCGCTCTATCTATTTGTTTAGCCATTAGCCGGAGCAAAACTGCTTCGCGCTTTTGACTCAATTACTTAATCTGGACCTATTCAACTTCCAATCTGGATATAACGCAAGTGGGAATACACTGCTTATCTCTATAAGCACAAGACCGGCAAAGCCGGCGGGGAACATCAAATGGAGGTTAGCATGCTTTTCAGGACTATTAAGAGCCTGGCGGCCACGGCGAGTATTGTCGCGGGCGTTTTGGCATCGAATGCGGCATATGCTGAAACTCGACTGGTCGTCGGTTATCAACAGATCGTGGGCCCATTCATCGCCGCGATCGCCGACGGCCGCTTTGACGCCGCAGCTAAAGAAGCGGGCTACGCCATAGATTGGCGTCAGTTCAGCTCCGCTGGCGACATTACGACAGCACTTGCCTCTGGCGATGTTCCGATCGGAGTGATCGGCTCCACCGGCACAGCATCGGCAGCAACGCGTGGCGTCGAGTTGCAGCTCTTCTGGGTTCTCGACAATATCGGAAAATCTGAAGCACTCGTTGCCCGCGACGGATCGGGCATTGAGTCGCCGACAGATCTCAAGGGTAAAAAAGTGGCGGTGCCATTTGTTTCCACTTCACATTTCCACTTGCTTGTGGGTTTGAATCAGGTGTGGAAGGTCGACCCGAAAGAAGTCGAAATCCTGAACTTGAAACCGCCGCAGATCGTTGCTGCCTGGCAGCGGGGCGATATTGATGCGGCTTATGTCTGGCCGCCAGCGCTCTCGGTGATCCAGAAAACTGGAAAGACAATTTCCGACTCCGAAGTCATTGGTGCGGCCAGTGTGCCCACATTCGACGGTCTTGTGGTCGATAAGAAATGGGCAGAACAAAACACCAAATTCATGGAGGCATTTACTAAAGTGCTGGCCCAGTCTTATGCCGATTATAATGCCGACAAGGCAGCTTGGACGGAGGATTCCGCGCCAGTAAAGGGCATTGTAAAGCTTATCGGTGGCGATGGAGCAAGCACAGTTGAGGCACTCGGACTGCTTTCATTCCCTAATGCGGATGAACAGGCATCGGAGACCTGGCTTGGTGGTGGAGCAGTGCGCGCACTCAATGAAAGCGCTAAGTTCTTGGCAGAACAGAAGCAGATAAGCAAAGCGCTCGACGATTATTCGCCCTTTGTTAATGCTGATTTTGCTAAAGCTGCCGCTAAATAGCGCCTCCGCTAATCTCGCATCGGCCGTCTTAACTGGCCGGTGCCCTCTTCATCCGTATAGAGCAATTCAAGTGAGCATGAATGAATGTTTGCGTTTGGGGTTGCGTGAAACTCTATACTGCCCTTGACCAAGGTGCAGGGAGGCATATCGTATGGAAACGCTTAATGTCAGAAATATCGGTCTAACCTACCCGGGGCTTTACTCGGATCAGGCGATAATCGCCCTCAAGGGAGTGAACCTTACTATTAACAGTGGCGACTTTGTCGTGGCACTCGGAGCATCGGGTTGCGGAAAGACAACACTTCTCAATCTCATGGCGGGTTTCATGGCGCCTTCAGAAGGTGACATTTCGCTTGGTAATCATCACGTCAATGGACCAAGTGCCGAACGTGGGGTTGTCTTTCAAAAGCATGCGCTTCTGCCCTGGCTCAATGTTATGGAAAATACCGAATTTGGTTTGAAGCTACGCGGCGTCGACAAGGCTACACGTCGGGAGTTGGCCACCAAAAACCTCGCTCTGGTGGGGTTGCAGGATTTCCATAACCACATGATTTACCATCTTTCGGGCGGAATGCAGCAACGCGTGGGAATCGCGCGAGCGCTGACATGCGACCCCGCCATGCTGTTGATGGACGAGCCAATGGCAGCACTTGATGCGCTGACGCGCGAAACTATTCAGGAGCTCTTGCTCAAAGTTTGGCAGCTGACCAATAAGATGTTCTTCTTTATCACACACAGCGTGGAGGAGGCACTGTTTTTGGGTTCCCGACTGATCGTCATGTCACCGCGCCCGGGCCGCATCACCCATACCTACGATCTTGATTTCAACCGTCGCTTTCTCGAGGAAGGCAACGCTCGCGCTATCAAGTCCAGCCCCGATTTCATCCGTATGCGCGAGGAAGTTCTGGGCATTATTTATGGTGACGAGCGAGCGTCTGCCGATCGGGAGGTGGCACATGCTTGACCGTGTAACCCGCTCCCCATCCACCAAGCCCGTCAAGGCAGGTAAGATCTTTGGCGCTCCTGGTGACGGTGCCAGTGGCATGATCAGCCTTGCGACAGCCAGTTTCCTTATCGCGCTATGGTTCCTCGTTACCGAAACTGGCTGGATCAAACCGCTCTTCCTGCCTTCACCTCTTGCGGTATGGGACAAGTTCATTCTGGCACTAACGGAAGGAGTCTCGAACTCGACTCTTTGGCAGCACACACTGGCGAGCATAGGTCGCGTATTTGGTGCCTTTGCGTTGGCACTCGTCACGGCGGTGCCCATTGGTGTTCTCATGGGCGTTAATCGGGTCGTCCGGGGCCTGTTTGATCCGGTCATAGAGTTCTATCGGCCGTTACCACCGCTCGCATATCTGCCACTTGTCATCATTTGGCTCGGCATTGGTGAATTTCCCAAGGTATTCCTGATCTATCTTGCGATCTTTGCGCCCATGGCAATCGCGGCGAGAGCTGGTGTGCGATCAGTCTCTATAGAGCAGATACATGCGGCTTATGCGATGGGCGCCACCCGTTGGCAGGTCATCAGCCAAGTGATCATGAAAGCGGCTCTCCCCGAAATCTTCACGGGCATGCGCATCGGTATAGGTGTTGGTTGGACCACCCTGGTCGCGGCTGAAATGGTCGCGGCGAACAGAGGCCTCGGCTTCATGGTTCTGAATGCGGCCGAAAATCTTGAAAGCGATACCGTGATCATGGGTATCTTCATCATCGGTATCTTCGCTTTCGCCTTCGACCTTTTGATCCGATACCTCGAAAAAGCACTGATCCCTTGGAAGGGGCGTATCTAAGCCCCACCACTTCTTTTGATCTTGGCCATCGCAGCCCATGCAGGGCGGTCTTACTGGCCCGGCGGAGCTATGCCTTCTGACATACCAAAGGAGATAACGATGACACTGACCGCAAATGATCTCAAAGCCTTGTTTGATGCATTTAATAGGCACGACATTGATGGAGTCATGCACTTTTTCGCTGAAGATTGCATCTTCAACGCCGTCGGTGGACCGGAAATCTACGGCACTCGTTTCACGGGGCGTCAGGAGATTTCAGCTGCATTCAGCGGGGTCTGGAAATCGATGCCGGATGCTGAGTGGGTCAATCACAGCCACTTTACTGATGGAGATCGCGGCGTTTCAGAGTGGACCTTCTCCGGCACGGCAGCTGATGGCAGTCGTATTGAAGCAGAGGGCTGTGATCTTTTCACCATCCGAGGCGGCAAGATCGTGCGCAAGCAGGCGTTTCGCAAGAACCGCCCGGTTCTACAACCTCGTCAATAATACCGGAACAACGCCATGCAACAGCACGCCAATTTCATAAAGGCCGAGCGACAGCCCTTCGATCCGGCCTACGATCCTAACCACTCGTCCAGCCCTGGTATTGGTAAAGACTATGCGCCTACCTACTGGATCGGCACAGCAGGGCCGGCACCAGAGGACGATGGTCCTGTCACGCACGATCTGGATGTCGATGTTGTTATCATTGGCTCGGGCTATACTGGTCTTTCCTGCGCCATACACCTGGCGCGAGAGCACGGTATCAAGGCCACGGTTCTGGAGGCAAACGGCGTCGCCTGGGGCTGTAGCACCCGCAATGGTGGGCAGGCGCAGATTTCCGCCGGACGTCTGAAGCGCTCGCAATGGATTGCCCGTTGGGGTGTCGATGTTGCGCGCAAGATGCATGCAGAGGTTGCCGAAGGCTTCGATCTCTTCCGGGCATTGATACGGGAGCCGGAGATCGATTGTGAGCCGCAGGATGGCGGTCATCTTTACATTGCTCATCGTGACAAGATGCTGCCGTCGCTTGAAAGTGAAGTCCACCTGCTGAACAAGACGTTCGGCTATCGGGCTCGCATGGTGTCGCGTAACGAAATCCATAGCGATTTTGTTCGAGACGAAGAAGCACGCGGCGCATTGTATGAGCCAGACGGTATGGGCATCCATGCCGCGAAGCTGGCTTTCGGATATCTTCGCCTCGCACGACGGCTCGGGGCTAAAGTACATACTTCCAGTCCAGTGCTCGATTGCACGACCAAAGGGGGGATGCACTATCTTACAACCCCCGGCGGCACGGTTCGTGCACGCGCTGTTTGTATCGCCACTGCCGGTTATACATCGCCAGGCATGAATGCGCTGACCCGCCATCGGCTAATGCCGATACTGTCAAACTCAATTGTCACCCGACCCTTGACGGATAGCGAACGGGAACTGCTCAACTTCAAGACACGCATTCCCCTTACAGACACGCGCACACTGCGCCATTACTTTCGGATGCTTCCGGATAACCGGGTGCAGATCGGCAGTCGCAGCGCCATCACAGGGCGCGACGCAACCAATCCGAAGCATCTCGATTTGCTGTTGAATGGCCTTTATCGCAAGTTTCCGACCCTTCGCGGTGTCAATGTCGAATACTCCTGGTGGGGCTGGGTGGATGTCAGCCACGATATGATGCCTCGAATCTTCCAGCCGGACCCTTCGCAAAAGTTGTTTTACGCCATGGGTTATGGCGGCAACGGCGTCATGTATTCAGCTCAGGCTGGCCGTCGAATGGCTCAGCTGGTCGCGGGCAAAGGAAGCAATCTGCAGCTTCCGATTTTTACCTCTCCTCTGCCAAGCCATGGTCTGCTGACGCCGTTTCGACGGATAGGGCAGTGGGGAATGTACCGCTGGTACGCGCTGCGCGACGAAATCCTCTAATCAATTGAAGCCAATCCTTTCAGAAAGGAACTCTCCATGAAAATGACCACCGAGGAAGCCTTCGTCAAAGTTCTCCAGATGCATGGTTTAGAACATGCTTTTGGCATCATCGGCTCGGCGATGATGCCGGTATCAGATCTTTTTCCAAAGGCTGGCATTAAATTCTGGGACTGCGCTCACGAAACCAATGCCGGCATGATGGCAGATGGCTTCAGCCGCGCAACAGGCACAATGTCAATTGCCATTGGCCAGAATGGCCCTGGTGTTACTGGCTTTATTACTGCCATCAAGACGGCATACTGGAACCATACCCCGCTCTTGATGGTGACACCACAGGCAGCCAACAAGACGATTGGTCAGGGCGGTTTCCAGGAAGTTGATCAGATGGCCATGTTCAAGGAGATGGTCTGTTACCAGGAAGAGGTACGTGATCCCTCGCGCATCCCTGAAGTGCTGAACCGGGTGATTGAAAAGGCCTTGCGGGGTTGCGCCCCGGCACAGATCAATATTCCTCGCGATTACTGGACACAGGTAATCGATGTAGATTTACCGGCAATCGTCCGTTTTGAACGTCCGATCGGTGGTCCGCAGGCCATCGAGGAAGCGGCAAAGCTGTTGTCGGAAGCAAAGTTTCCAGTCATCCTCAACGGTGCTGGTGTTGTTATTGGTGGCGCTATCGGGGAGTCAATGAAACTTGCCGAACAGCTCGACGCACCGGTCTGCTGCGGCTATCAGCACAATGATGCTTTTCCCGGTAGTCATCGTCTTGCGGTCGGGCCGCTCGGTTACAACGGCTCGAAAGCGGCGATGGAGCTGATCTCAAAAGCTGACGTAGTGTTGGCGCTTGGTACCCGCCTCAATCCATTCTCGACCTTGCCGGGCTACGGCATAGATTATTGGCCGAAGAACGCTGCGATCATTCAGGTTGATATCAACGCTGATCGTATTGGGCTGACCAAAAAAGTATCGGTTGGCATTTGCGGTGATGCCAAACAGGTTGCGCGGCAGATTCTTGAGCAGCTTGCTCCCTCGGCTGGCGATGCGGGTCGTGAGGAACGTAAAGCGGCGATCCATCAAACCCGATCTGCGTGGCAGCAACAGCTCTCCTCAATGGACCACGAGGACGATGATGTCGGAACTGAATGGAACGAAGGTGCACGTAAACGCGAACCTGATCGCATGTCACCCCGTCAGGCCTGGCGCGCTATTCAGGCTGCTCTGCCAAAGGATGCAATCATATCGACCGACATTGGCAATAATTGTGCAATCGGCAACGCCTATCCAACTTTCGAAGTTGGCAGAAAGTATCTTGCACCGGGCATGTTCGGTCCTTGCGGATACGGGTTTCCGTCGATTGTCGGCGCCAAGATCGGTTGCCCGGATGTCCCGGTAGTAGGCTTTGCAGGTGACGGTGCCTTCGGGATTTCGATGAATGAAATGGGCTCAATTGGCCGAGAAGGATGGCCTGCAATTACTATGGTGATCTTCCGCAATTACCAATGGGGTGCGGAAAAGCGCAATACGACACTATGGTATTCGAACAACTTCGTTGGCACCGAACTTAATCCCAATCTCAGCTATGCGAAAATCGCCGAGGGTTGTGGTTTGAAGGGAGTTTCCGTCTATACGACTACGGCACTCACCGAAGCGCTTTCCACCGCGATCTCAGAGCAGGAAAAGGGCGTGACGACGTTCATAGAAGTCATCCTCAATCAGGAACTCGGTGAACCCTTCCGGCGCGACGCTATGAAAAAGCCCGTGCCGGTTGCCGGAATTGACCGCGCGGACATGCGCGTCCAAAAGCGAGCTTAATCCAGATTGATTACCAAGCGCCTGCCCGGGCTACCCCGGGCGGGAGCGGCGGGGTGATCTGAATGACCTCGCTACCTTCGCTACCGTGGCATTACGGCACCTTTATCCTTGTCAGCATTCACTATCTGGGGCTCGCCTGATGAAACCGCTTGATCATATCATCGAAACTGCCAAAGCATCGCCGCGCCGGATAGTGCTTGCCGAGGGAGAGGACTCGCGCATTATTGAGGGAGCGATCCGCGCCACGCGGGAGGGGGTCGCTGAGATCATTCTTGTTGGTAATCGCTCGACTATCGAGGTAAGCCTTGCTGCGGCAGGGGCGATACCCGAAGACTTCCAGATTGAGGACCCAATCTCGTCCGAATTAGCCCCGGGATTAGCTAAGGCCTATCATGTTCTTCGCGCGGGTAAGGGTGTTGATGAAGAAGCAGCCACTATGGCACTGCGTTCCCCGCTTGTTTTTGCGGCTATGATGGTGCGCGAGGGTGAAGCAGACGGGACTGTGGGTGGAGCGATAGCGACAACTGCCGACACAGTACGCGCCGCACTGCAAACAATTGGTCGAGCGCCCGGCACGGGCCTTGTATCGAGCTTCTTCCTGATGATGCTGTGCGCGCCGCACCATGCCAAAAAAGGCATCTTCGTTTTCGCCGATTGTGGCCTTGTGGTCGAACCCGATGCGGCTAGTCTCGCCGATATCGCTGTGAACTCGGCTCGTTCCTTTGAAACCCTCGCTGGCAAGCCGCCAAAAGTGGCCATGCTTTCGTTCTCAACGGCTGGCAGCGCTGTGCATGAAAAGGTTTCCAAGGTGGTGGAGGCAACCCGGCTCGCCCATGTTGCCGTGCCCGAACTCATCATCGACGGCGAACTGCAATTCGATAGCGCCTTCGTTGAAGCAATCAGCGACGCCAAGGCACCTCAATCAGTGTTGCACGGCGGGGCCAACGTTTTCATATTTCCCAATCTTGATGCGGCAAATATTGGCTACAAGATCGCCCAGCGTATCGGTGGCGCGACTGCTATCGGGCCTGTCATGCAGGGTCTCGCTAAACCCGCCAATGACCTGTCCCGTGGTTGCAGCGCTGATGATGTGTTCCACATGATTGCCATCACTGTTGTCCAGGCTGGCTATATTAGTTAGAAGTCTTCACGGTTTTCGATAGGTGATGCGGCTTTTTGCAATTGGCCGGAACCTATTTTTATTGTCTTTTTCATAAGCACTGCCCTCCATCCTTGTCTGATTGTGACGCGGAGGGCAGCATGCAGTGGCTTCAGTCGATACTTCAGCAGGCCCCTGAGATAGCATTGTTTCTATCTCTGGCTGGCGGTTATGCGCTAGGAAAATTCAATTCGGGAAATTTCAACTGGGTGGCGTCGCCGGCTCACTCCTTGTGGCGGTTCTGATTAGTCAAGTCGGTGTTCAGATAGACAATGGATGCACAATTTACAGCAGACTTTCCCCTGGAGGGATGGTTCGTGAACGTTACAGTCAAAAATCGTGATTACTGATATTTCGACCTCCCTACACCCGAAGGCAAAGATAAACGAAGTTACGTCGGACCTGCGAGTGACGAAGCGATCAGGGACAACATTAGGGAGCGAAGGCGCATGGTTAGCACGCTGCGACGCGGGCCTCCCCGGTCCTGATCCTTTTGTGGCGATGTCACGAAAGCCTTAGCCGAGGCCGGACTGTTTCGCTTGCGCGCTATCCAGATCGGGTCAGTGGCATTCAGCACTTACGCTGGAATGCTAGGTGTCCGCTTGCCTTCCACAGCGATGCAGACAGGCGACGCGGATGTTGCCCAGGGCTTCGCCATATCAGCTGAGGTCCAGGACAGTCTGCCGCCAATCCTCGAAATACTACAGTCGGTTGATCTATAATTCCGAGCTGTTCCGCATCAGACAGATAAAGTCAGTGTAACCGCTTTCGTGAATGGCAAAGGTTACAGAGTGGAATTCCTGACCAGTAACCCGGGATCAGACGAATACACAGGAAAGCCATCGCCGATGCCGGCACTGGGTGTCGCCTCGGCGGAAAACCTTCGTTTCCCCGACTATCTTATTTACGAGCCTATCCGCACGGTGCTTCTTTTTCGTCAAGGCGTCACCGTCGTCGTTCCTGCTCCGGAGAGATATGCCATTCACAAACTGATTGTGTCTTCGTGGAGGCTCACAGAGACGTTAGGCCGTTTGAGGGCCGACAAGGACCTTACCCAGGCTGCCCTGCTCTTCGAAGCTCTGGTGCAAAAGCGTCACGGTGATGAGCTAACAGATGCCTGGGAAGAAGCATTGAACCGCGGTGACCCATGGAAAGAAAGCATCGTCAGTGGCCTTTCGAGATTGCCCAAAAAACAACACTAGCCTCCGATATCGTGGAAAGACTGCTGAAAAAGTGATGGATGGACTATGATCCCGTCAAAGAGCAAGCTGCTCAAAGCGAAAAGCGCGCAAGCCCTAGTGAAGGATCAAAGAAAATAACTATGATATCCAGTCAAGAATGCGGTGTGCGGGTGCGGCGACGGATTGCATTGGCGTAATCTCGTCCGAGCTTATTAACCCACTCGCGCACTGTTTCTCGGGTAATGATGATCTCTCATATGCCAGCCTGTCTCGACCATACGAAAACTCTGCGGAAACCGGAAATACAGCCACACTGCGTCAGCGATAATCTCAGGCGAGAAGCGATGGCGGTGATAAAGCGAGGGGAGACTTTCATGCATGCCCTCTTCCCGGCTCAGTTCAGAAGGGACTGAAGCTCACGCGCAGCATGCAGGATACGCAGCACTTCGATGCGTTCTGCATTGTGTGTGAAGAAGACAAGATAGCGATGATGGCGCGCGACGCGCAGGCCTTCGCCGAGGTCGGGTCGTGCCGGGAAGCTGTCCGGGCGCACCGCAATTGCGCTAAAGATGAGCGCTTCGAATTCCGCGATAAAGGATAGGCCCGATCCGGGTTGTCTATCGCGATGTAATCGCCGATCTCGATAAGGTCTGCCTGTGCGGCTGGACGAATGAAAAGCGTCATTGTCAGGCCTTGGTGTAGCGGGCACGCAGGGCTGCAAAGACTTCTTCAGCGGGAATAGCAGGGCCGCTCTCCAGGCCTGCACGAATAGCTCCCCGCAAGGCTTCAAGATCCCGACGTTCGGTGTCGTGCGCACGCACCCAGTCGCGCAACGCCTCTCGGATGACTTCGCTTGTGGAGGCGTATTCGCCGCCGGCAACGGCATCGCGCACTGTCGTTGCCATTTCTGTGGGCAGGGTAATGGTTAGACGTTCCACTGAAGACATGACTAAGCTCCTTTTACGCATACTTTATCATACTTAGTAATCCGGTCAACAGTAGAAGGCCGTCAGAGTAGCAGCCTTGGCCAGTTGGTTTTGGGCCGGCAAGTGCTGCCTAGGCCTTTGGCCCGCGTCGTGTAACTCTATATTCGTTTTCAGTGCAGGCAGCGCGAAAGCCGTAGAAGTTGAAATGATTATATAAATTCAGTTTCGGATTATTCGAGATCACAGAAGAAGACGGCGATATCATCGCAAGTGCTATGAAGCGCGGTTAAAAGGGCGTCTCTGGTCCGAGGATAGCATAAGTTTTCTCTATCCCGGAGGCCATGCGATTTAGACAAAAGTCATCGTTGGGTTCTGCACAGCGCCGAGCACTGCGCAACGGAATGGTCGTCCACACAAATACGTCGCCAGACGCGATCATCATCGGCTCACGGCAGACATTATCTAAGACGTAAATGCTCCGGGGATCCGAGGGAAATCTAATGTCAGGTTTCTGATCTAGAGTCAGAGTCAAGAAAACTCTCGCAACTTAGAAAAGATGAGTTAGTGACAGCTTCTGCTCTTCCGAAGACTTGTGAGAACAGAATAAACGTTATAAAGGATCGCTAATCCAGTCTTCAAATGCATTCCGTATGCTAATTACAAATATCGCTCCGTTTTGTTCAATTTGATAAATAATCAGATGAGCTTTAAACGGATGAATCCGGACAGGCGGAGAGATTTCTTCTCGTTCACGTGCCATTTGTGGATTTTTGGCGATCAGATCCAACGTGTTAAACAGGTCCGAATGATATCGTTTGGCCTGTATAGGTCCGAACATTGCTATGCCGTGCTCTGCAATAGCGATGATATCTTCTTCCGCCTAAACAGAGAGATTAAATACCATTAGTTGCGTTTCAGAGATTTTTCGGCGTTAGCAATTGCCATAGCGAAGAGATCATCCCGCGAACGAGTTCCCTTACCACTTTGCAGGCCATCATCAACAAATCGCTGCAGTGCTGCGATCTTATCGCCACGCATCTGATCCTTACGGATCAAGTCGCGCACATAGTCACTTACGTTCGAATAGCGTCCTGTTTTAGCCTGGGCCTCAACCCATTCTTTCATAGGATGAGGGAGCGAAACATTCATCGTAGCCATCAAATTCTCCTTTCGCTGCAATCCATATTCACAGATTGGCAAAGTTTGTCAATTTATTATCAACTCCTACCGTTGTGTTGTACGCAAGCCAATTAAAGCTGATTGCCAGTCAAGAAAACCCATTCGCCGAAAACGTCAGCAATGGGGCCGGAAGCCGACTGACCGCTGCACGGACATGCCGCGAGAAAGCAGATATCCTGGACCACCTCCGGACGAGGAAATATTCGACAATGCTGCAGAGGGTGTTTAATCTGCTTCCAGCAAAGCAACTATTCTAAATCTCGGCAATGGAATGCAGTCGAGAATGCTTCGAGGAAGGGCGGATCTTGATAAATTTCGAAGACCTGTTGGGAGACGACGAAGTAGCCGTGACCGACCCGCGTGATATTTTTCTCACGCTGGATCGGGCGAAGCGGTTCTCCTTCCCTCGAGATATCCAGACAGAGGTAATGAAAGCTTGGTTCCAAGACCCTAACAATCATGACACCGTTATCAAGCTGAACGTCGGCAGCGGCAAGACCGTTGTCGGCCTACTGCTCCTCCAGAGCTCCTTGAACGACGGCAAAGGGCCCGCCCTTTACATCTGCCCCGACAACCAGTTGGTGTCTCAGGTCATTGAGGAAGCAGGCGCTCTTGGACTCGAGATCGTCGAGGACCCACGCGACCCCGCCTATGCTGCGGGCCAGAGAATCTGCGTTACAACCATCCACAAGCTATTCAACGGCAAATCCGTATTCGGGCTGGAGCAGGTCAAAATATCAATCGGCAGCGTCGTGGTGGACGACGCGCACGCCTGTGTGGCGACCATCGGCGAGCAATTCCGCATCACCCTGCCGAATACTCACCCAGCCTACGGCAAGATCCTCCATGTTGTCGCCAATCAGTTGAAGCGCCAGAGCCCGTCCCGATTCCTTGAGCTCGAGGATAGCGATCCGAGGGTGACTATGGAGGTCCCATTTTGGGCATGGAAGGACAATCAAGACGAGATATTGAAGGCTCTGCATGTCCATAGGGAATCCGAACAACTGCTCTTCAGCTACCCCTTGCTGAGGGAAGTGTTGCCATACTGCCGTTGCGTTATAGGCGGTCAATTCCTCGAGATCGAACCCATCTGCCCACCCACTGACCTCATCAGGTCGTTCTTCAAAGCCAAGAGGCGGATTTATCTCACGGCTACTCTTGCCGATGACAGCGTCCTCGTCTCCCATTTTGGTGCAAACCCCAAGGCGCTCAAGGATCCTATCGTACCTGTGTCCTCACAATTCATGGGCGAGCGAATGATCTTGATGCCGCAGGAGCTGAATCCGGAGATAGACATTGCTGAAGTTAGAGCTTTGCTTGTCGATCTGGCCAAGGATCAAAATGTCGTCGTCATCGTTCCATCCAAGCCCGCAGCGGATGCTTGGAAGGATGTCGCGGATCAAATCCTGATTGGTGACAAGGTAGCTCCGGGCGTCGAAAAGCTCCGGAACGGGCATGTAGGTTTGACAGTTCTGGTGAACCGCTACGATGGTATCGACCTTCCCGACGATGCATGTCGGGTACTGGCGCTCTTCGATCTACCGGAGGTCTCCTCACTCCGCGAGGCAGCCGACATGGCAGTCATATCGGACTCGAAGGCCGGCCTTCGCCGTCAGATGCAGCGCATTGAGCAAGGCATGGGAAGAGGAGTACGGTCCAATGACGACCACTGCGTCGTCTTATTGTGTGGCGCCAAGTTGACCAGTCGCATCAAGTCGGTCGAGGGTCGACAGATGCTGGCCGGTGCCACACAGGCACAGTTGGAGCTGTCCACCAACCTCGCCAAGCAACTCGACGGTACCGACATAGATGGCATACGGAAGGTCATACACCAATGCCTCGGCCGCGACGCTGGCTGGGTGAAGGTGAGCAAGAAGGCGCTCCTTCGAGCCAAGCCGGGGAAAGGTCTCGCTCTCGATCCTACGGCCGTCGCCTTGCGCACGGCGTTTGATCTGGCTCGATCAGGTGACCATCCCGGTGCACTTGAGGAGCTCAGATCAGCCGGAAATCGGCTCGACGATGCGGACGAGAAGGCACTGACGTTGGTCAGGCAGGCGGAGGTTGCTCATCATATCGACCCAGCGAACGCACAGAAGATCCTGTTGTCAGCGCACCGGCTCAACAACTACGTTCTGCGTCCAATCGACGGGATCGCGTACCAGAAACTTGCCCCAGTCGCCGGTAAGCAAGCCGCGAAGGTCCAAGAAATCCATAGATCGACCTTTCTCGAAGCGGTCGACAGGATGCTACGGTTCCAGAGCCTAGTCGATGACCTGCGGTTCGAGCCCAATACCTCCAACGAGTTCGAGGCTGCGATCCACGAGACGGGCAGGCTGCTCGGCCTTGGCTCGCAGAGGCCGGAGAAGACATCAGAGAAGGGCCCCGACAATCTTTGGGCGTTCTCCGATGGTAGCTTCCTCATTATAGAATGCAAGAACGGCGCCACCACAGAGCAGGGCATCTCGAAGCACGACCTGGGGCAATTAGGCCAGGGCATCGATTGGTTCGAGGAGAAATACACCCAGGTGGCGGAGAAGACGGCGTTGATCGTGCACCCCATGAAGACAACCGGGGCTGGTGCGGCGATGATCGAAGGCGCTCGTGTGATGACAGAAGATCAGCTCAACAAACTGCGAAATGCATTGCTAGACTTCGCCAAGGCATTAGGGGACGCGAATGTCCTGAACGACGTGGAGCGGATCGGTGCTCTCTTAAAGACCCATGCCTTCACTCCTAAGATGTTCATCGATCGGTATTCGGTGCCCCTGAAGAAAACCTGATCGCCGCATGCTAAAGCGCCGCAATGTTGGAGGTGACGCTTATGCATTTTGCCGGGGTCATAGTCAGGGTCCAGATGCCACAGTTGCCTGCCTCCATTCTTGTGCTGCAGGCAGGACGTCTTCGGTAATGCAACCGAAAGCGAATAGACAGGGCGTCATCCACCCTTCTCGGTTTCAGCAACAGCCAAAGTAGAAAGGCTGCTATCGGTGTTCGCCAGATCTGCATGGATAACAGCAATAAAGCGCGTTGCCGATCGGTCGGTTGCGACTTCATGTCAGCCATTCGGCGCGCTGCCATCCCCACCCAAAACCTGCCATCCTTTCCGTTCTGCCTAGGGCACGGGCGGGGCCTAAACGCGGCTGGCCGCTTCAATTTGCTAACGTACGAAAAACAACGATCCCCGAGGGGATTACTAACTCAATCCCACGTCAGTCTCCGAGTGTTATGGCTACCGTTTAGGATACTTCTCTCTGAGCGTGTCAAGGTTGAAACGCCACAGACCTTTTTCCTCCATCGCGCGCATTAGTTCTTCCACAGGCGTTTGAGTTTCGAACAGTGTCATTTCCTTCAAAGACGAGTTGACCATGTTTTGCAGATATAAGCCGATCGGTTGTTGATCCTCAAAGAAACTAGTTCTGAACAGAGACAACCAAGCCATGAGGAAGGCAAGAGGAGTATCGGTGCTGTAGGGCATAATGAAGCCACTTACGTCCAGAGCACCAACCTTATGAAGGAAAGGTAGACCGATTGCTTGTGTGAACGGTGCTTCCTGGTGAGGCGACAAGATCAAGGCGACGTTCTGGTCCAGAAGGAATATGCCGTCGAGAGGGAGGACCCTCTCACTGTCGATATACTCCATCAACTCCAATAGGATCGATTGCCAGGGCGACTTCGTCTCGGTTGCTATGATGAAGTACGGGCGATAGAAAACATAGTAGGAAGCCCAGACGTCGGGGCTAGTGACCTGTACTAGCCGAGACATGTTCTTTGCACGTAATGCACGAAACTTCCGAGCTTTCCTCAATTCGTCCGGCATGACGGAGCGCGACAAACTGGTTTTCACTTCGCCAGCGGCTAGTACCCCTTCGATGAAAAAAAGTGTCGGAATATCTCGTGCCGTCGGGAACGGTTGCGACTGATTCGAAAACACCAAATCCATCTGGCCCGATCGGGCCCCAGCGCTGTCGTTGTCGCTTTCCGAAGCGATCACTTCGCCCGTACCCACGTTTACGGATCGGGGTAGGTGCTTTTCGAAGAAGTCGCGGGAGGCGATCTCGAGTGCATTACCCCGTAAACCGAGATGTTCAAAACGAGTGCGCGCTACTTCTAGCTCCAGTTCGAGTATCTTTTGCTGATGCGTAAAAAGATCCTTGAAGTCCATTTTCCCTGCCCCTGTTCTATTCACCGATTAGCAAATCTCCACTGCATTAGAAACTCGTTGGCTTCGGACAACTTGCTCACTATGATCTTTCCAACCTCAGAAGCTTGCCTCGAATGTCTGCATCGGGCAACCGCCGGCCCTCCGCCACAAGTGCCTGTTACGAGTATTGCACAGCGGTTCTTTTGCCAAAGCAAGAAGATCATTCAGCGTGAGGTCAAACAAATGGAGTTGGGCAGCCAATTCCATTTCCGGAATAATGCACGGCGTAGAACAATTCAGCACATTGAAATATTGTGGAAGGCACACTTGCTTCCCTTCAATGACGCAATGTACTTTGCAATCGGGGATGGCGCTGTGACGTCAGTGGGGATTCGTGGAACTAAGTGCGTTAAAGAAGCAGCTTCAGGAACACCTTGGCGATGGCCTGGTTCTGATAGTCGGCTCAGGGCTGTCCTGTGCCGAGGGCGTTCCTGGCATGGGCGCGCTCGGGCATCATCTGGTGACACACATACCAGCCAGCCTGTCCTTGGAAGACACGAAACTCTGGGAAGAGATCCATCCACTCATCGAAACCAATGGTCTGGAAGCGGCGCTGCTGAAACACGCGCCTACTCCGTCCCTTGAGGCTGCCATCGTACAGAGCACCGGAGACTTCATCGCTGCCTCCGAGGCAAACATCATCGCGGAAGTATTCAACAATACGCGGACACTTCGGCTCACCAAGCTTATCCCGCACTTGTTGAAACCAGGTACCGGCATTCCAATCGTAACGACGAACTATGATCGTCTTGCCGAGCTAGCCTGCGAGGAAGCCGGACTGGGCGTCGATACTATGTTTTCCGGCCATTTCGCTGCTCGACTCGATCCGGAGGATAGCTACTGGAGCTTCTGCCGCCACGTGAAGCTCGTCGGCAAGAACGTGCGATACAAGTTTGCCTCAAAGGCCAATGTTTTCAAGCCTCACGGCAGCCTGGACTGGTACCATCGGGAGGGTAATCCGGTCCGCTATGCAGGCACACTGCCGTTGCCGCGCTTAATCATCACGCCCGGACTGAACAAGTTCCGCAGCGGCTACGAGAGTCCATTCGACAAGCACAGAGAAAAAGGGAACGACGCCATCGACAAGGCCCGCCGTTTTCTCATTATAGGCTATGGGTTTAATGATGATCATTTGGAAACCCATCTCACGCCACGCATCAAATCGGGCGTGAAGACCGTAATTTTGACCTATGCGCTTTCCCCCAAGGCGCGAGAGATAGCGATCGAAAACAAAAACGTAGTTGCGGCGGAGTTTCACGAAAACGGTGGAAATGCCGGTGCCCGCATCATCGTCGATGGAGCGGAAGTTTTCTATCCCGGTATCGACTACTGGGACCTCGATGGTTTTGTGAAGGGAGTTCTAGCGGCATGACTAGTCCGGCACTTGAGTTTACGGAGAATGATCAGATCGGGCGCGTGGCCGGTGTTGACACCAGTCGTGTAGCGATAGACGTCACCAATTCCGAAATGCTGACGCGCGTTGGGATCGGGCAACTCATTGCTATTAAAGGCGCGACACAGGCGGAATTTCTTATCGGGATGACCGACCGGGTCACTCGCTCTCTTCGCGAAGAGCTCCCTGATCCAGAAGGCGGTGAATTCGGCGCGCTGACCGTTTCGCCTGCGGATCACATGCAGGCCTTTGTCATCGGTACCTACCGAACCATTGATGGTGACAAGGTAGACACCTTCAAACGCGGCGCGGACAGTTTCCCCCAGATCGACCGCGATTGCTTTGTCATCGAGGGCGGCAACCTACAGCGCTTCATGGGGATCTTGGGTGCCAACGTTTCTGAGGAGGAGCGCTTGAAGCTAGGCACATTTGTCGCCGATCGAAGCGCTGAAGCGATTGCAAGTGGTGATCGCTTCTTCCAGCGTCACGCCGCAATTCTCGGCAGCACCGGCTCTGGTAAGAGCTGGGCAGTCGCCCTCATTCTTGAGAGAGCAGCCAAGCTCAAATACCCCAATCTCGTCGTATTTGATATGCATGGCGAGTACGCTCCCCTTGCTGATAAGACTAAAGGTGGATTCGCGCAGCGCCTCAGGATTGCCGGCCCTGGAGACCTCGCTGCACCGAAAGACGACACTCTCTTTCTACCGTATTGGCTCCTGAACCGCGATGAGATGCTGTCCATGATCTTGGATCGCAGCGATCAAAACGCGCCCAATCAGGCCTCACGCTTCACCCTCCATGTCCGCGAACTGAAAGGCGCAACGCTGGACATGGCGAAAAAGACTACTGTCAAGGAGACCTTCACCGTCGATTCTCCAATCCCCTACGCCATGTCGGAGTTGGTCGACCGATTGGAGACCGACAATACGGCTAAAGGAATCGGTAAAAACGGTGCCGCCATAAAGGGAGATTGGGAAGATAAGCTGACGCGCTTCATCTCCCGCCTGGAAGCGAAGCTCGATGATCGCCGATATGGGTTTATGTTCTCGCCACCTGTTGAAGCGCTCGACTATGGGTGGCTCGCGAAGCAGATCGTGAAACTGCTGCGGGCCGACTCCGGTAACGGCATTAAGATCATCGACTTCTCGGAGGTTCCCGCCGACGTGCTGCCGGTCGTGACCGGCACGCTTGCCCGCCTGCTCTACGACGTCCAATTCTGGATGAACGCGGAGTCACGCACAGCAATTACACTGCTGTGCGATGAGGCGCATCTCTATCTTCCTGTGAAGGATGATGCCGACGCTGTGCAACGGCAGGCCCTGTGGTCGTTTGAGCGCATTGCTAAGGAAGGTCGAAAATACGGCTTCTCTCTTCTTGTGGTAAGCCAACGCCCATCCGACGTGAGCCGAACAATCCTCTCCCAGTGCAACAACTTCCTTGCCCTGCGGCTTACAAATGACAGCGATCAGAACGTCATCAAGCGCTTGATGCCGGATTCTCTCGTCGGTTTGACGGCAATGCTTCCGCTTCTCGACACGGGCGAAGCACTTTTGCTCGGCGATGCGGTCCTACTTCCCACGCGGATTAAGTTGGATCGGCCGCAGGTGAAGCCTGACAGCGCTACGCGAGAATTTTGGAAGGAGTGGGGCACATTGCAACCCGATGAGAAGCTTCTTGAAGCAGCGGTCGAGTGCCTGCGCAGCCAAACCCGGTTGAAATAAAGTCGCTTCGAAGACGAATATCAATAAGGTTCCAGCAACCGTTCTCTCTACTGCGGCGAAACCAATTAACGAATGGCAGGTTGCGGGGTCGCGACGATAAGTCTTACGACAACGTCACAGAAGCTTCGAGCCTCGCGGTTCAAGATGTGTTTGGAGGGGAAATGGCGAAGCGCGATAAATATGCAAGTTGGGATGAGCTAATGCAGAACGCGACCGAGAATGTAGACTATCGCATTTCGGTGCGGCGCATAGAAGGAAGCGCTACGGCGATCCTTGCGCCTCATGGCGGAGGCATCGAATTCCTGACGCTTCCGCTAGCACGCTCAATTGCCGGCGGCGACTACAATTTCTATGCATTCGAGGGCGTCAAGAAAGATGGCAATTGGGACCTGCACATAACCTCGCACCGCTTCAAAGAAGCGCGTGCGCTCACATTGATCGCCGGTTGCGATCGTGTCGTGACCGTCCACGGCTTGGACGGCAACGCTAAGTCGGTAAAAGTCGGTGGTGCCGATGGCGCTTTGGGTAAAGCAATTCATGACGCTCTGATAGCTGCGGGGTTCGATAGCAAGATCGAGACATCAGGAGCGTACGCTGGAACCGAACCGCTCAACATCTGCAATCGAGGCCGTTCCAGAAAAGGCGTTCAACTAGAACTCAAGGCTGGGCTTCGTAACGCGTTGAGGGACGACAAACAGGTATACGACGCATTTGTGGCGGCCATCCGCGCAGCGCTTCAGCAGAATGGGCGCACAGATCGAGACGTTGGCATTGGATGAAGTCTGCTGCCAAAGTGGGCTTAACAAGACCTGCCTGTCTCCTCTCCGCCTAATAATGGTCGTTAGTAGCAGAAAAAGCGGAATGACCGCGTTGGAGTGTGTGTGAATTGTACGGTAATGTCTGCAATGAAGGCGCAAAGCGGCCATTGCGATTGTGTTCTGACTTGATAGCTTGAGCGATAGTCATTGCTTCTATTGCTCACCGTTATGTGATATTTAGAGCGATAGAAAAGGATGTTATCGCTCATGCCGTGGAACTGGACGCAACCGGACTGGCCAAATTTTCGTTATGACGGTTCGGCGCTACAAAGTCTGGAGCAGCAATTCCTGCTCTCCTCCGGCGAAGTGATCGGTGCGGTGCGCCACATCAATCCGCAACAGCGCGACCTGTTGCGCATCGAACTTTTGAGCGATGAAGCGATCAAGACGAGCGCCATTGAAGGAGAAACTCTGGACCGCTTGAGCGTCCAGTCATCACTGCGGCGGCAACTGGGCCTGGACACGAACAGACGTTCGGTGCAACCGCGCGAACACGGCATCGCAGAAATGATGATCGACGTGTACGGAACCTATGCGTCATCACTCGATGACGCCACCTTGTTCCGCTGGCATCAGATGCTGATGCAAGGCAACCGGCATCTTGAAACCATCGGTGCCTGCCGGACGCATACTGACGCCATGCAGATCGTCTCTGGACAGCTGGAGCGCCCCACGATTCATTTCGAAGCGCCGCCTTCAGAACAGGTACCGGGCGAAACGGGCCGTTTCATTGCTTGGTTCAATGAGACGGCACCCAATGGCTCGTCTCCCCTCCCCGCACTGACCCGGGCCGGGCTTAGCCATGTCTGGTTTGAAAGCATCCACCCCTTTGAAGACGGCAATGGGCGTCTGGGTCGGGCACTGGCCGAAAAGGCCCTCGCCCAGTCGCTGGGTCAGCCCAGCCTGATCCTGCTGAGTTTTACCGTCGAACAGAGCCGCAAAGCCTATTACGAGCAGTTGGAGAAACATCAACGGACCCTCGACGTTACCGGATGGCTGGTGTGGTTTGCCGAAACCGTTCTGGCAGCGCAGCAACTCACATTGCAGCGCGTACGCTTCTATATTGCCAAGGCGCATTTTTATGATCGGTTCCGCGGTGCCCTCAGTCCACGCCAGGAAAAGGTTGTAGCACGGTTGTTTGAAGCCGGACCCGATGGCTTTGTTGGCGGTTTGAGTGCGGACAATTATCTCGCCATCACGAAAACCTCACGCGCCACTGCCACCCGCGATCTGCAGGATATGGTCGACAAGGGTGCTCTGACGCGTAGCGGCCAGTTGCGGTTTACCCGTTATGGTCTGAACTGGGAACAGTTTGCGCAATAAGGCATCTGAAATCATATAGGATTCCAGCCGTTGCGAAATCTAACTCTCTCATAAGTATGGTTACCGCGACATTAACCATGTTGGCTTATAGCCTCCGATAAGTATAGGTTATCGGAGGTTATTGATTTGAAGCCGCAAATCAGCGAAAGTCAGGCCCAAAGCAGCGGTTTAACAGGAGGCAATGACGCACAAAAGCCTATTCCGAGCGATGCGCTTGCTGGTGACGCGCGCTACGAGCGGAGTGCAACAAAACGGTCTCGGATCTCGGCAAACAGCGCCGGTGGTAGCGGACCGTAATAACCGGTATCGTCATCCACAGGTCGCAGATCCGGTCCCGGCCAGACAAAGCGATTGCTTTCGCTGAGCACTATCCAGGAACGATCATCGTCCAGTCCGAGGCGGCGTTTGGTGGCAGCGGGAATTTCAATTGCCTCGTCATCCCGTTGCGGTGGCGTATGGGTGATGGGCAAAACCCTGACAACCGGCGATCCGTCTTCCAGTTTCGTCGTAATAGCTAATACGAGAACAGGACGATCCTTATCGCCCTCTTCCCGTCTCTGCTCGAACTGCCAGTGCCGCAAATAGGAATATCTGAAAATCCAACCGACCTTGAGCTCACTCGGAATCATGATATTCTTCGTTCAGTTCACGATCGAGATGCTCAAGGCCTGCTTCCGTGGAGGCGGCTTTAACAGCCGCGAGATCGTCTTCGGTCAGCGTACCAGTCAATTCGACGCGACGCTCGCGCCGATAATCCTCGTATGCGAGCAGAACGGTGCACGGGCGACCGTTCTTGGTAATGATAACCGGATCGCGCACGGCAGCGTCCTGGTAGGCGCCAAAATTCTTGGAAATGGCTGCTGCTGTTACTGTGGATGTCATGATCAACCTCCGTTGTCCGTAATATACGGATTTCACGGGTTTTCCGGAAGTTTTTAAATCGAGAAGCATTGTGCAATGACCAAACCGAACCCCATGTCTTCAAATGTCGGGAGCCGGGCGGAACAACTCGACACGAATGCTGCTGTCCTGCCGATAAACCGTCGCGACATGCTGGCAGGCATTTTAACCGATGAGGATATCGAGACACTGCGTCATCTGGTCAATGAAGGCATGGGCGAAAACACCCTTCGCGCGCTGACTTCAGATCTGGCCTATCTCGAAACCTGGTCGACGGCTGCAACCGGCACCCCCTCCCCTGGCCTGCGCCTGAAGCCTTTCTGTTAAAATTCGTTGCCCATCATTTGTGGCGACCACAGCAGCGGGAGATCGAACCTGGTCACGGCATGCCGACCAGTGTGGAAGACGAATTGCGCCGACAAGGCTTTTTGCGCGTGTCGGGACCGCATGCGCCGGCAACGGTCCGTCGTCGTCTTGCCAACGGGTCGACACTGACCCGCTGGCGCGGACTGGAGGGGTCGTTTTCGTCGCCGACCGTCAAGTCTGCAATCCGTCTTGCCGTCCGTGCCGTCAACCGTCCGCGAAGCCGCAAGAGCGCGAATGCTATTACCGGCGATGTCCTCATAAAGCGGCTGGCGACCTGTTCCGGCGATGATCTGCCCGCGATTCGTGACCGGTCCATCCTGATGGTAGCCTTTGCCTCCGGCGGGCGAAGGCGCAGCGAAGTAGCCTGCTTGCGCATAGAACAGCTGGTCAAACAGGCCCCTATCACCGATGAGGATGGCCCTACCCTCCCCTCTCTCGGCATCCATCTTGGTCGAACCAAAACCAGCGGTGCCGATCAGGACGAGGTCGTCTATCTGACCGGTCGCCCCGTCGAAGCGCCTACCCGCTGGCTTAAAGCGGCAAACATTGACAAGGGCAGTGTGTTTGGCAAAATCGATCACTGGGGCAATGTCTCGGCAGGAGCGCTCGAGCCGAGCGCCATCAACCGGATCGTCAAGCAGCGCGCGCAAATGGCCGGGTTAGAGCCGGGGGAGTTTTCTGCGCACTGGCTGCGTTCCGGGTATCTCACCGAAGCCGCCAATCGGGGCATTCCCCTCCCCGAAGCCATGGAACAGTCTCGCCATCGCTCTGTGCAGCAGGCATCCGATTATTACAACAATGCCAAACGGCGCAGCGGACGCGCGTCGCGGCTGCTTTAAAGCCCAACCGGTCGTGGGCCATAGCAAAAAAGCGGGGGCAAAACCGCGACTTTCACCACCTAGTTTAGCGACAAACCTCTGGAATCCCAACATGGAAGGCGGTTCGTCGCAGAAGCGAGGAACCGTGCGGCTGATGATGGGTGCGTTGGGCGCTTTATCTGCTCGGTCCGACAGCGATGGTAATAGACGATCCTATCTGAGTGAAGGAATACGCGACAGCACCATGCTAGTAAGCGGATATCATTTCTATAGAGTCCGCCTTTCCAGAGTGTGAGAAAGGCCAAGTTGCACCGACAAGGCATCCAGCAATCCGTCAGGTCTGGCCGTCGATTATGTACATGCTTTGGGTCCATTTGGACCGACCGCGCCCCAGAATGACAATGGTTCGGCTTGACCTGCAGTCTGCCGCCGCCAACCAACGGCCTCTACAGAGCCTCCATTGTAACCAACGAAATGGGTACGCCATTCTTCTGTTTCCGCATCGGTCAGCCTCTGCCAGCCGAGATCATCACCTTTTTCCGTCGCCGCTTGCAAACCGGTCGCTTCGCAAATGGCAAGAAAGCGGTCAACCGTCATATTCTCCGGAAACGCAGTGGCTGTTCCAACACTCAAAAATGCAGCCCACAAGCCGCTGATAACGCTTATACGCATCCACACTATATCGCTTTCCCGGGCCCAAAAATATATCCGCTATGCTGAACTGTCGCATAAAACCCGATTGAAGCGACACTCGTTGTCCTAACTTTTATACGTCGCAGAATAAGGATTGTGGCCGCAGGCACAGTGTGCGGGGTTAGCCCCGAAGCGGTCAATCAGGACAGGCCATTTGGCTAAGGCTGAAGGCAAACCCTCTCGCCACCATGCGCTTATCCATATCTGCATCAGCGATGGGATGGCTTCGTTGAGATCTCGGCCATCAGCACCGTCCTGAATGCGAAGCTCACCAGAAAGCAATGGAACCGGTTCGGCAGGCCTCGAACATGCATCGTGCTGAGATGCTTTCCATCATCGACCTTGCGCCTGAGGCAGGTCGCGATGCCCGCACAATTTATCATCCGGTCAGCCGCGCGCACATCATCTAGGTGACGATTGTCGGGCGCCGTTGCTCGCTCCGAGGTTGATCAAACATCCCGGCGAGTACTTGTTGTTGGTTTGCATTTCTGCTCAAAGCCTAGAGCAACAGTCGATCCGGCATAGGGTTGTGGGCCAGTGCTGGCTGGCACGCCGGCACCAGACTTTTGTCAGCCGTACTTTTTGCCAAAAAGCGTATATTTTTCTGGTAGTTAGGAGAATTGATCGCGTTTAGCGCTCACTGGTCGGCGCTTTGGTAAAGGGCGCAAACATGATCTGTGTGAGCGTGCGTCTTCAGTACAGTAGACCAATCTGTCCAGTACAGTTTTCAGACAGTTTCGCGAATGCGCTCTTCTGCTGCATCATGCATTGGCGAGTAATGTGCCACAGCCAGAAGGAAACGCCCGTGCTATTTCTGCGTATCACAGAAGAGCGCGCCTGCAGGACGTGGCAGATTGCCAGCCCAGGCTTAACTATGCCCATTGTTTGACAGGCAGCGGCGCGCATCCTTTCGGGAAATCCAAATAGCTTGACGACAATGCGCATCGTTTTTGTCATAGTAATATATCGCGTGCATACCCACTCCTGTGGGCATCAGCACCAAAATACTGTCGCTTTTTCCCAAGAGATCGGTGCAGTTTCTCCGCCAGAAACATTTACGGCTTAGAAGGAGCGAGAGTCGTCACTTGGTATGAAGCGCCTATCCGCAGCCCGTTAATCTTTCATTAACCTTAAACTCCTTGCAGCGCAGGCAGAATCGGAATTATAGTTGCGAAAATATGAATGCCGGGCGCTTTTTTGCGAAAGTGTCATAAGCAAGGACATTAGTTCTCAAAATGACCGAACACAATGCGAACCGTTTCGACCACGAAATTGCCAGCCAAGGCGCCAAGATTTCCGGTGCGCTCAACATGTTGCGCACGCAGCAATATCCGCCTGACGCGCGAAAGACCCTGCGGCGCTTTCAGCTCCCGGAGGTTGCCGATCTGATCGGCGTCACGCAATCGCATTTGCGGCAGTTGCACAGCGAAGGCAAGGGTCCCGAAATCGAGGTGGTTTCTGGTCGCCGTTACTACACTGCCGAGCAGATGCTTGAATTACGCTCCTATCTTGAAGAGAACAAGAAATCTGACAAGAGGATCTATCTGCCGCGCCGCAAGGCGAGCGAGCCACTGCAGGTTCTTTCTGTCGTCAATTTCAAGGGTGGGTCCGGCAAAACAACGACATCCGCCCATCTCGCTCAATATCTTGCTTTGACCGGCCACCGCGTGCTGGCGATTGATCTCGATCCACAGGCGTCGCTCACGTCGCTCTTTGGGATCCAGCCTGAGCTCGACGAAATCGCGTCGCTTTATGAAGCCCTGCGTTTCGACGAGGAAAGAAAGCCGATCGCCGATGTGGTGCAGTCAACCAACATTCCCAACCTGGACATCATCCCGGCAAATCTACTGCTCCAGGAATATGAGTATGACGTTCCGCTTGCCATCTCCGGACGCAAGGGCGAGGAGGGGCGGCTGTTTCATCTTCGGATCGTTAATGCGCTCAAGGAAATTGAAGACAATTACGATGTCGTCGTCATCGATTGTCCACCGCAGCTCGGATATCTCACCATTACCGCTTTAATGGCGTCAACGGGCATCCTGATCACCATTCATCCGCAGATGCTCGATATCATGTCGATGTCGCAGTTCTTGCAGATGCTCGGCGGTATCATGACCTCGGTTGCAGATGCAGGCGCCGAAATCAGGGTCAAATGGTTTCGCTATCTCATTACCCGTTTCGAACCGACTGACATCCCGCAGGCTCAGATGGTGGGTTTCATGCAATCGATGTTTGCTCAAAACATGTTGCGGAACCACGTTCTCAAGTCGACAGCGATTTCAGATGCATCGATCAAGAAGCAGACACTTTATGAGGTCGAGAAGGGCGATTTCGTGCGATCGACCTACGAACGCGCAATGGAAAGCCTCAATGCCTCCAACGGAGAGGTCGCAGAACTCATTCATCAAACCTGGGGGCGGAAATGATGCATTTGTCAGCCGTTCTTTTTGGTAAATTATCTCCTTTTTTCAGAGACTTATTCAAAATGAGCCTGGAGGACCCAGTCCATGTCGCGTAAGAACCCCTTTGCAAATCTTGATCTTTCTTCGATCGGCAACACTGGACCAGCGGCAAAGAGCGGCTACGGTATGACTGGTGCCGCCAAAACGGTAGTCCGCTCAATCGAGGAAATGGCTGAAAACACCAAGCGTCTTATGGATGGTGAGACCATTGTCGAGATTGAGCCGCAATTGCTGGACGTTTCTTTCGCTTCCGACCGTCTCTCCGACGAAGATGGCGAACTTCTCGCTTTGCAAGAGGCGATCAGGGATCATGGCCAGACCTCGCCTATTCTAGTGCGTCCAAATCCGCATAATTCGGAACGTTATATGGTGGTGTTTGGTCATCGCCGTGCCCGCGTTGCGATGAATTTGGGCGTTAAGGTCAAGGCCGTCGTCAAGAAACTTGATGATATTGCATCGGCGATCGCTCAGGGACAGGAAAACTCGGCCCGATCCAATCTCTCTTTCATTGAACGGGCTTATTTCGCTCAGAACCTGCTTTCCAGCGGCATGACCAAGGAGACAGTCAAATCGGCCATCGGTATCGATGATGCGCTGCTGTCAAAGATGCTCAGCGTCATCGAGACGATCCCCTCGGCGATGACCCTGGCATTGGGTGCCTCCAAAAAGATCGGTCGTGATAAATGGCTCTCGCTACGCCAAATCATTCTCAATCCGGCCTATCTGAATATAGCCCTTGAGAGAATTGACACCGAAGCCTTCCTGGCATTGCCAGAAGACGAGCGTTTCGACGCGCTGCACGATTATCTGAAGAAATATAGTGCCCGTTCGACGGCAAAAGTACCGGCCAAGGCAGTGATTGAGAAATCCTGGGCTTCCGATGATAAATCGGTGCGTTTTTCCATGAAACAGAAGCCGAAGAGCGTGGCTATTGAATTGACCAGCGCAGAAGCGCGGCCTTTTAGTGACTGGCTATCAGGGAATATGGATCGGTTCTACAACGAATATAAAACTGCAAGAACGCAAAACAACGGAGATTAACAGCAAAAGAAAAAGGCCCCCGATAACGTTGCCGTCATGGAAGCCTTCCTCAAGTTTGGTCGCTTCAAGAATCGCATTTCCATGAATCACTGTCAAGAGCGTTAGGCGTCAATTTGGCGGGCAGATTTCTTTTGCCTTATGAAAGGTGAAGGAAAATGCACATTCAGGAGAATGTCACGTCCACATTTCGTGGGCGAAGGGCTTCGTTCGCCCAAATGAAAATTGCTTGCCAAAAAATTTCCCCCGCCGGGACGGTCAACCGCTGGGTGGTCTATAAGCATCTTTGCATCGCCAAGGCGACGTTCGGGATCAATGATCGTTGCCTTGCTGTCCTGAATGCCCTGCTGTCCTTCTACCCGGAAAACGAGCTGAGTGCCCGAAACGGACTGGTGGTGTTTCCGTCAAACCGACAACTCGCATTGCGGGCGCATGGCATGCCGGAATCGACGCTGCGTCGTCATCTGGCGTCATTGCTGGATGCCGGGCTTATTATCCGGCGCGACAGTCCCAACGGCAAGCGTTACGCCCATAAGACCGAGGCCGGTGAGATCGAGGAAGCCTTCGGCTTTTCCGTTGCTCCTTTGTTAGAACGGGCTTCAGAAATTGCCAAAGTTGCTGAGACAATTGTGACTGAAGCCAAGCATTTGAAGCGCACCAGAGAGCGTCTAACACTTTGCCGCAGGGATTGCTTGCAGCTGCTCGACACTATCGAAATGCTGGAGCAGCGCGATGTGCGTCGGGCTTATCATGACCAATACCGGGTGATCGTTGATCGCATTCCCCGCCGCGCGGCGGTCGAGCAGTTGGACGCTATCTTCACCGAATTGTCCTTTCTTCGCCAGGAAATAGCTAACTGCATGAATTTCAAGGATGATGCAGAAGAATTGAGCGTCAATCATGCTCAGATTGAGCGGCAGCATAATGAATCAAAACCTGAATCTCTTTTTAAAGATAATAAGGAAAATCTGTTTGATTTGAAGGAAGAGCCGGCTCAATCGTCGAGGCCAATGCCGGGCCTCAGTCAGGCGAAGGCAGGTTTACAGAATGTCGATGTCTCTTTGGATCTCGTTCTACGATGTTGTCCTGACATTCATGACTATGCCACCACGCCTATCAGGTCCTGGCGTGAATTAAGCGATGCGTGTCGTGTCGTGTCGAGTTTTCTGGGTATTGCGGAATCCGCTTATCGAGAGGCGCAGTTGTGTTTGGGGCAGGAAAGAACCGCTGCGATCATCGCGTGGCTGCTGCAACGTATCGCCAAGATCCAGTCGGCTGGCGGTTATTTGCGGTTCCTGCTCAATAAAGCGCGGATCGGCGATTTGTCGGTTTCAAACCTGCTTCTGGTGGATCCCGTCAAGCAGATGCAGACTGCAATGTCGCAGTGAAACGCGACCAGAGATGAAACTATTGAATATTTCATAGCGGGTTCAGGACCACGGTTTGCGGCTTTGATCTCATTTGTCGACCAAAGCCTGTCGACACGGGCTTGATAAATTGCCCGCCTTTACGAGCCCGCCCGATAAAGCTCAGAGGAAGGAAGTTCGCGTTGTTTTTGACTGAACGAAACAACGCAATATGTCTTTGTTTACCAAGGAGAAAAGCAGTCGACTGAAAGCTAATAACGCAATTGGTTTCGCAACATCGACGAGGGAGATGGGCTCGGATTTTAAAAGATTTTAATCGAAATCCTGACGACGCGCATGTGATCAAAAAGGGCCCGCAGCTGCCGACAATCTATCATCAATCATTCATCTTGGGCAAGGTTTTAGTTGTGCTTTCGACTGGGCCCGGGGGAGGCCACCGGCAGGATAGCCTAAGAGCAGGTATCGCTTAATCATGGATGAAGATGAAGGTCCCATGGCTGCCTGACCTTTGCTAATGATGTGCTAAGCTGGAAAGAAGCCGCACCCAGCGCTGTCCACTCCTCCAGGGAATAATTGTTATGCCTTTGCGGAATTGCTCGCTGAAAAACGCCATCGGCTTCCGACCAATGTCGGACAGCTTTCGGAGCAGTGAAACGTGTTACGTGCGATGAGCATTTGCCGAGAATCAGATATAAACCCGCTATGACGACAGCGTTAGAGGATCCGCGATCCGCCCCTTTTTCTGATCGCCTTGATCAGACCGCGCTTCTGGACCTTTTGGAGAAGGCAGAAACCAAGCGCAAACAGGCATTATCCGCCAGTCTGTGTCTCGCATTTGGGTTTGGCGCCCAGGTTTCGCAACTCAGCCTTTTCGATGTCGCGATTATCGGGCCGTATGTGGCAGCGTTGATGATCGCGGCTTTATGCTGGGAATGTTCCAATCGCCTTTGGCGTATAAGCGCATTAAGGCTCATTGCACCTCAGATTGGAGCGTCCTTCGGGCAGACGCGTTTTTTAACAGGGTGGGAAGCGCTGGATTTTGAGCAGTGGCTGAAGGATCTGTTCGCCTCAAACGGCTCCAAGTCGACCTCTTGGCAAACAGCGGGACTTTATCGAGACGTCTCCTACCGGTTCAGCGAGCAGTTGATTTCTCATCCGAGGCTGAACAAGACAGCAGGCAGAGAACCAGCAAGCTATCACTACTTGATAGAAATCTCCGTTCCTCTGCCGTTTGTCGGTCGCCTGGAAATTATGCCTGCTGCAGCCATCAGCAGCCTGTTTGACACGGTCACGAGAGATGCCTTCAGGCCTGACAGGCGTGTTCATACCGGTGATCCGCAGTTTGATCAGGTATTTTCTGTTCACGCGGACAAGGGTGCAAGCGACACTGAACTACTCACCCCCGCAGTCAGACAGATTCTTCTGGCAATCGCCGCGGAAAACCAATCGCTGAAACTCCAAGCGGGCTTCGAAAATGGTTGGTTTCATTTAGTGTTTCCGATCCCTGAGGCAAGCTTCTCCAGCCTTTCTTTGCTGACACCGATGCCGAGCCTGATACGCTCAACGCAGCGGATATGCTGGCAACTGACTTTTGCACAGCGCTTGATCGACCGGTTCATGGGTGATTATCGCGGACCGTTAGGCTGAGAGGATGCTAAGAATTCTCGTGCAAGGCGGGTAGATGCGCCAAAAGGATTTGCTTGGTGACAAACATCGACATCAAGCGTATCTACCAGCAGCGCGCCCCGCGTTTGGTTCGCCTATCGCGTCGATAGGCTCCTCCGTCGTCAATATCTACAAGGGTTGCCTTCAATTGCAGGTCGGGTTGCATTTCATGGCGTCGCAATCGGGCGCAAGCCCAGACATTGCTGCTTTGTCGTCGTTGCGAAATTTCTCGAACGGATTGCGATCGGGCCTCAAATCTAGCTGCGGCGGTCCATGTCAGATTGCAGAACGCTGTTTCGTTGGTGTGGATTAACGCAATCGCCATTGGCTTTGGTCCGCAATGGGGCCGGGGCCGAGTGAGCACGTGTTGGCTGTCAGAGCCAGAATTCTTACGACCTTGAACGCAAGGGGACGGTCGGTGCTGTCGCCATGCTGATCCACCGCAGAACACCCAAAGGCACGCCCGTTTTGACCTTAAGAGCGGATTGATCCCTCGCTTCGCCGTCTTTTCTGACACATGGTCCGCGCATGACCGGTTCCGGGTGTCTGTGCGCTTCTGCCGATCGGACAACGCGACCTGCTTACCGGTAAAAGAAACGCGAAAACCCTTTCAAATATACTTTCGTATACGCGGCATAACCAAACGCATCTGCTGATCCGACAGCTTTTGCGTGGTCTGTCATTGATGCTTCTGGTAATGACAATGTGTCTGAGCCGAGGGTTTGGCTCTTCAACACAGGAAACCACAATGTCCAGCGACAGTAGTCGAAAGCGGTCGCCACTGGGGTTGTCTGGCAAGAGTTGATTGAAGCTCTTACGCAGACGCTCAAGTGGCGCGTCATGAGGTAAGAGATGAATATTAGGACCATCGCCAATTTTGGTGCGCGCTTTGTTATGCGCATGCGCTCTGACCTGCGTAGCACGTGTCTCGGTAGAAACGTGCCAGATAACGATGCATTCGCAGGCCATGCCTGCATGAAAGACCTGACAATCAAACCTGCCGAGCCTGCAAGGCTCACAGCCCTCTGGCAGGTCAATCCGCAAAACGGACATGTCGAGTGCCATTGGACCACGAATCCTGAGGACATCGCCTCCTATCAGGCATTGCCCGTTCTGGAGCGCTATGGACTTATCCTTGCCGCAAGCCAGCAGAGCAGGGCGACACACCGCATCCACGGATGAGCCGTGCCATTGAGGGCTCTGCACCGACCCGCGCTTCCATTTTGCTTGGGGCAGGCAATGTTGCCCGCTTCTGGTTCTGTTCGAAGCGAAGGCCGTGTCTGCCTTCAGGCGATTACCAAGACGATAGAACCGCAACAGAGGATTAAAACAATGGATGACGACCCCAGTATGTCCGCTCAGTTCGCATATGTGATGCGGCCTGAGCGGACTTCGCACGCTTTCTACTCCCAAGTGAACCGGACGTCGCTTCGACGCTACGGCATGGTGGTGCACATCCTTTAGCTGGGTGGGCATGTCTGTGTCCGTGCCGTCTGTCGCGGCATAGGATAAAGACATGAATGTAACAGTGAAACAGCCCCAACCAGCAAACGCGCGCAAGGATGACAGAAAACTCTCGATGCGTGCCGTGCGCGAGGCGCAAAACAGCGTCGATACGACCCTTGCCAACTTCAAAACGAGCCTCAACGGTCTCACCGAGGCAGAAGCACAAGAGCGTCTCATCAAAGACGGACCAAATCATGTGGCGCATGAAAAGCGTCTGCATCCGCTTTTCCAGTTTTTGATGGCCTTCAAGAACCCGTTTATTGCTGTTCTCGTGCTTCTGGCCGCTATCTCCAGTGTGACCGACATCATCTTGCCGCTGCATAATGGTGAAGAAGCAGAATATACCGGTGTCACGATTATCATGACGATGGTTATTCTTAGTGCATTGCTGCGTTTCTGGCAGGAATTTCGCTCCGGCAAAGCTGCGGATGCGCTCAAGGCAATGGTGCGCACCACGGCAACGGTGCTGCGTCGCCAGCAGCGTGGGCCGGCCCAGCATGAGAAAAGCCAGGCGGTTGAAATCCCGATGGCCGAGATTGTCGCCGGCGATATCGTTAAGCTGTCTGCCGGTGATATGATCCCTGCCGATGTGCGGCTGCTTGAATCGCGCGATCTCTTCGTCAGCCAGGCAGCCCTCACCGGCGAGGCGTTGCCGGTTGAGAAATACGACACACTGGGGGCTGTCGCAGAAAAATCCGCGCATGCCACAGCCGCTTCGGGCGATGCTACAGACATGCTCGATCTGCCCACTGTCTGTTTCATGGGCACCAATGTCGTAAGCGGTACGGCGACGGCCGTGGTGGTCGCAACAGGTGCGCGTACCTATTTTGGCTCGCTCGCGAAAGCCATTGTTGGATCCCGTGCGGAGACCGCCTTTGATCGCGGTGTCAACAGCGTGAGTTGGTTGTTGATCCGTTTCATGCTGGTGATGGTGCCGATCGTGTTGTTGATCAATGGCTTCACAAAAGGCGATTGGCCAGATGCATTCATGTTCGCTCTCGCCGTCGCTGTCGGTCTGACGCCTGAAATGCTGCCAATGATCGTTTCGTCCAACCTCGCCAAGGGCGCTATGGCGATGGCGCGGCGCAAGGTCGTGGTGAAACGTCTCAACGCGATCCAGAATTTCGGCGCAATGGATGTGCTTTGCACGGACAAGACCGGGACATTGACGCAGGACAAGATTATTCTGGAGCATCATGTCGACACCAACGGCGTTCGTGATGAAAATGTTCTGCGTCTGGCATGGTTGAACAGCGCGCATCAAAGCGGTGTGAGAAACCTCATGGATCAGGCCGTTGTTCGTTTTGCAGACGCTACGCCTTCCCTGGCGGCGTCGGTAGAGTTCTACAACAAGATTGATGAGCTGCCTTTCGACTTTGTGCGTCGTCGTCTGTCGGTTGTCGTTGAAGGCCCGCAGGGCGAACATCTGCTGGTCTGCAAAGGCGCGGTTGAGGAAATGCTGGCGATCTCGACCGCGATCCGCGATGGCAATGAGGTCATACCGCTCGACGATTCACGCCGTGATGCGCTCATTGAACGTGCTCGTGATTATAATCGGGATGGTTTTCGTGTGCTTGTCATTGCGACGCGTGAGATTGCGGCGATACAAACCATGGCGCGCTATGGGATATCGGATGAAAAAGAACTGGTGGTGCAGGGCTTGCTCACTTTCCTTGACCCGCCAAAGGAAACCGCCCGTCCGGCCATCGCAGCCTTGGCCGAACATGGCGTGGCCGTTAAAGTTCTGACCGGAGACAATGAGGTGGTGACGGCGAAGATTTGTCGCGAAGTCGGGCTTGAACCGGCGACGCCAATCCTTGGCCGTGAAATCGAAAAAATGAGTGATCAGGCTCTGCGGGTCACTGTTGAACAAACCACGGTTTTCGCGAAGCTGACACCATTGCAGAAATCGCGTGTGCTCAAAGCGCTGCAGGCCAATGGCCATACGGTTGGTTTTCTTGGCGACGGTATCAACGATGCGCCTGCGTTGCGTGACGCCGATGTCGGTATTTCGGTCGACAGCGGCACTGATATCGCAAAGGAGTCCGCCGATATCATTCTGCTTGAAAAAAGCCTGATGGTACTGGAAGAAGGGGTCATCAAAGGCCGCGAGACCTTTGGCAACATTATCAAGTATCTCAACATGACGGCGAGCTCGAACTTCGGCAACGTATTCTCGGTGCTGGTGGCGAGCGCGTTTATTCCGTTTCTGCCGATGCTTGCGATCCATCTGCTGATCCAGAACCTGATGTATGACATTTCGCAACTGTCGTTGCCGTGGGACCGCATGGACAAGGCGTTTCTTGCCAAGCCGCGCAAGTGGGATGCCCGCAATATTGGTCGATTCATGATCTGGATCGGACCAACTTCATCGATCTTTGACATCACGACCTTTGCACTGATGTGGTATGTCTTTGCGGCCAACTCCCCTGAAATGCAGTCGCTGTTTCAATCGGGCTGGTTCATTGAGGGTCTGCTGTCTCAGACGCTGGTTGTGCATATGCTGCGCACGCAGAAAATACCTTTCATCCAGAGCACGGCGGCGCTGCCGGTCATGCTGATGACGGGCCTCATCATGGCAATGGGCATTTACATTCCTTTCTCGCCTTTGGGCGCGATGGTGGGATTGCAGCCGCTACCATGGGAGTATTTTCCTTGGCTTGCAGGCACCTTGCTTGCCTATTGTGTCGTGGCTCAGACGATGAAGACCTTCTACATTCGTCGCTTTGGTCAGTGGTTTTGAACGCGGGTTCTAACGCTTTGTCCTGACCGGGGCACGCTCCAGCCTTCTGGTTCAGATCTAAGTCGCATGGTGATGACTGGATGAGACCTTGACGGTGCCATGCAGTCGCATCGACCGAGATGACCAGCCTGGATTCTGGTCATCTCTTCACGCTTCACAACACGATCGTGTCAGGAGAACAAACATGATCACTGGTTTTATGTCCGCCTTCGCACCCCCTCAACAGGACCGGGCACCGGGGGGTGGGGGAAAACGCTTCAAGCCATACGAACCGAAAGGGCCGCGCACGCCATTTCCTGCGCGACCGAAACGAGCCTGGGCAGGGATCAGACATTACCCGCATCGGCTTTTATGCTGGATGTTGGCTGTGCTGGCGACGAAGCTTGCCAGTGCGACCTACGCCCTGTCGCGCTTTGGTGTTCTTGATCAAGCGCAGACAGGCTGGCTCTTGCGGCTTGCGACGCGCTTACACGCTAAATCTGTCCGTATGCTTATGGAGGGATCGTGGTAAAACCGATGCGGTGACGCTGTCGGATTTCAGGCAAGCGCCGCCCTTGCGGTTTGAACGGAAGATATTGATGGGAAAGAAATTCTATCGTCCTTTGTCGCCGCGGATGCTTGCAACATCTGTGGTTCTGTCGATTGTCAGTGCTGCGATATTCATTTTTGACACTCTCACTGATTATGCCATCGCGGCCGCTGTTTTCTACACGGCGGTCGTGCTGGTCTCTACCCGCCTGTTTTCGCATCGCACGGTAATTGGTGTCGCGGCAAGCTGTATCGTTTTAACCATCGTCAGCTTCTTTCTGACGCGTTCAGGCTCCTACGATGTGGGAGCCATCAATACCTTGATCAGCATTCTCGCCGTTGCGTGTACGGCCTATCTGGGCCTGAAACTGGTGGATGCAGAGGCGGAGACCTATCAGACGCGCGAGCGTTTGTTGCGCCTTGCGCGGCTGACGACGCTGGGACAGTTGACGGGTTCAATCGCGCATGAGGTCAGCCAGCCGCTGGTTGCGATTGAAACAAGCGCCGGCGCTGGTCAACGCTGGCTCGCACAACGCCCGCCCAATGTTGATCGTGCGATGGCAGCGCTCGAACGCATATCGCTCGATTCCCATCGGGCCAGCGAGATACTCGACCGCGTTCGACGTTTGTCGAAGGGCGACAAGCCGCAGCTAGCGAGCTTTGACTTCAATACGGCAATCCAGGAGATGGTCGAGCTTGCCAGGGCCGAGCTTTATCGAAATGATATTCATTTTGAAATCGAGCTCGCTGAAGCGTTGCCGCCCGTTTCGGCGGACAGAGTGCAGATCCAGCAGGTTTTTGGCAATCTGATCCTCAATGCGATCGAAGCACTGGCGCAGACCGAGCAAAGTCAACGTTCATTGTGGATAGCGTCATCGCTCGGTGAACACCGTTCTCTGCGATTTACGATAGCTGATACGGGACCAGGCCTGTCGGTCGCGGCGCGTGAGCGGCTTTTTGACGCCTTCTGGACGACAAAGGAAGGCGGCTTCGGCCTCGGACTGACCATAAGTCGCACGATTATTGAGGCGAATGGCGGTCGTATATGGGTGAATGCAATTGCAATGCAGAGCGCGGGCGGCACTGGCACAAGTTTTGTTGTGGAAGTTCCTCTGGCCGGAGAAGAATGAGCATGGCCGCGAGTCCGCAAGAAAATACGTTTGTTTATATCATCGACGATGATCGTTCGGTCCGCCAGGGCCTTGATGACCTGTTCGCGTCCATCGGCATGACGGCGTTGAGCTTTTCCTCGGTGCGCGCATTTTTGGACTATCAGCGACCGCCCGGACCGGCTTGCCTCATTCTGGATGTTAGAATGCCGGTTCAGACAGGGACGGAGTTCTTCGCGCAGATGTCGGGTCTTGGCATCGATATGCCGGTCATCTTCATCACCGGCCACGGTGATATCGCGATGGGTGTGAGAGCGATGAGAGACGGCGCGGCGGATTTCCTGTCGAAACCTTTTCGCGAGCATGATCTGTTGGACGCTGTCCATCGCGCGATCGAAGCTGAGAGAAAGCGTCTGCACAACGACGGCGTCCGTCGGGCGGTGTGGAACAAATGGCAGAGCCTGACTGTGGGTGAACGCGATGTGTTCGCGTTGGTGGTGCAGGGGCTATTGAACAAGCAGATTGCTGGAGAGCTCGGCATCAAGGAAATCACGGTAAAGGTTCGCAGAGCCCATGTGATGCAGAAAATGCAGGCGGGGTCTCTTGCCGAGCTGGTGCGTCTGTCCATGCTGATCGCCGACGCCGATCGCAATCCGGACTGAAACTAACCGAGCGTGAGCAGCCGTCACTGGCGTGAATGGTCCCATTGCTTGTGATCGCCCCTTCAGCGGATTGAACCTTTTAGCCAAGCCCTGTGCAATTGACGTCCAAAGATTATTGCCGCGCAGATCTGTGCATCGACGGGCCCCATAGCTGCAGACCGCAGTTGAGGCCCGCTCAGGACAAGCTGACGTCTCGGATCAAAGCGGCATCACCGAGACCAGTCTGAGACGGCTTGGCCTGTGATCAAAGCTTTCGCGGGTATGCGCGCCCTGCGCAAAAGACAGACCGCGACCTGCAATCGACAGTCTCTTCCGCGACAGATATATTGATTGCTGCGTAATCAAAAAATCAATTTCATTATATTAGCAATTCTTCAATTAAATCCCGCAGTAAATCGGTTTTTCAACCTTCGTTATTAATGTATAGAGAATTTTGGAATAAGAGATACTAGAATCAACTGCGTGAATCTGTGGATTTATATACGCAAATGCTAATATTTACACGAAATACTCGGGATAATGATTTGCGGATTGCTGATTAGCGGTCACCACACAGAAAATCATTACTCGGTTGAAAATGAATTGTTGTTATTGTTTTACATCAAGCGCAGACGCCGGAGTTGTTGCATGCGTGAACTGATTGACGGTCATCGTCCTCCGCACACCATCGGTTGCGTGTCTTCCGCGCAGAATCTTGGGCTGATCGCGGCAGCTGAAGATCAATCCGCCACAAAGAAAGCGCATGCAAATCGGCGCCGAAAACGGATTGCCGCTCTGCTGTCTGGAACGGTGATCAGCCTGATGATAAGCGGTGGATATATCCCGCAGGCGCAGGCGAAAGGCGGCCAGGGCGGTACGACCTCGGCAAATACCGGAAACTGCGGTGTCGGTGGCGCAGGCGGGTTCGACTATGAACCCGATCTGGCGACAACCTATTATGATGGCAAGAATGCAACCAACAATGGGCAGCACACCAATTATTGCGGCTACAATGGCGGCGGCGGCGGCGGCGCGGGTGGTGGCAGTGGTGGAAAAGGCATTGCCAGCGATCCGGAGGCGCTTCAACCGATAGCCGGCGATGGCGGTGATGGCGGCGCCAACGGCCAGGTGGTCAATTCGAATGTCAGTGTCTCAACCGATGTCCTCGCAGGTGACGGCATGGCTGGTGGCAAAGGCATCCGGACGGGCGCCTCGGGCGGCGGCGGTGGCGCCGGCGGTTACGGGCTGATCGTCACCGTACCGGCCAATACCATTACCAATGCCGCCACCATCCAGGGTGGCCGGGGTGGTGCCGGTGGCGCGGGTGCGGGGGGTAAATCAACCTATAATGAGGGCGGCGCTGGTGGTGGCGGTGGCGATGGCGGGGTTGGGATTTACAGTGCTGCAGCCAATGTCACCAATTCCGGGACAGTGGCCGGTGGGGCCGGTGGCAGTGGTGGCCTCGGTGGTTATGAGAACCAGACGGATATTCATGCTTATGGTGGCGACGGGGGGGCTGGTGGCGACGCCGTCACAGCTCAAGCGGGAACAAGGTCCCCGGCGCTCACCAATCAGGCCGGGGCAACCATTCGAGCGGGAAATGGTGGCAATGGTGGCGACAACACCGGAACCATTGCGACTTCGAACTTGACGCTACTCAGCAATGGTGGGGCAGGTGGCTATGGTGTGCGAAATTTCCGCAACCTGACAAATCGCGGCACGATCATTGCCGGAGACGGGGGGCACGGCGCCAATACGATGGCGGGAAGCGGTGGCGGCGGCTCCAATCTTGGTGGCACGGGTGGCGACGGTTTTGCGCCCTACGGCGGCAGGGGGATTATCGACAACAGTGGTGTCATTACGGCGGGACGCGGTGGTGATGGCGGGCAGTTTAGTCATTCCTCCAATACCAGCGATGCAGGCAATGGCGGCGCCGGCGGCTACGGCGTGCGGCATTTTTCCGGAGCGCTTCAAAACACCGGCAGCATCACGGCGGGTGCCGGCGGGAATGGCGGATCGGACTCACAGGGCGATTACAATGTTGGTAATGGCGGAAAAGGCGGGGTCGGCGTTGAGTTTTCCGGCACTCTGACCAATCGTGGAACGATCACCGGAGGGGCGGGCGGCGCGGGTGGGACCAATATTGCTCTAGACTCGTTATTTTCCACCGACGCCGCCAATGGCGGAGATGGCGGCGCAGCGATCGACGGCGACGGATGGGTGATCAACAGTGGCAAGGTCATTGCCGGGGTTGGTGGTGCTGCCGGTAGCAACGACGCGACCGAGGGCGCGCGCGCCGGCGCCGATGGCCTGGCGATCCGTCTGAGTTCGGGCAACACACTTCAAATCGAAGCAGGCTCGGAAATCATCGGCCAGGTTGCGGTCAGTCGTAACGATAATGGAGCAAGCAATGGGCATCTGATCCTTAATGCAGAAACGGCTTTCAGCTTTTCCGGCGGTATCAGTTCCGATCTTAATCAGGCCGGCTTTCAATATCAGGGTTTCGTTGACCTCAGAAAAGACGGCAAAGAAACCGCATATTTGTCCGGAACAAACACCTATACCGGTCCGACCTATTTTGAGAAAGGAACGCTTTCGGTCTCCTCGGATGATAGCCTTGGCATCTTAACCGGCCCCGATATCAGCCCACTGACATTTCAGGGTGGCACCCTGCAGATTACCGGGACGACGATGACGTCGACGCCGCGCCGCATCGATTGGCAATCGGGTGGCGGCGGGTTTGACATTGCTGACGCGAATAATGTCTTCACGATCAGCCAGGCGCTTGGAACTGCCGCAGCACCGGGCGGCAGGCTGAGCAAGGCCGGCGCTGGGACGCTGGTTCTCACAGGCACCAATTATTATGGGGGTGGGACTGACCTTCAAGGCGGTACCCTGTCGGTTTCTGCCGATCATAATCTGGGTGAGGCCAGCGGAAATCTACGCTTTTCCGGCGGCACTTTGCAGGTGACCGAGACGATAAATTCTGCCCGGGCGGTTAACCTCGCGACTGACGGCGGCACGGTCCTCGTTGACACCGGCAAGACGTTGACGCTTGCAGGCACTGTCAGCGATCTGGGTGCTGCGCATGGCGCTTTGAGCAAGACAGGTGACGGCACATTGGTGCTGGCCGCAACAAACAGCTATTCGGGCGGCACGACAATCGCCGCCGGGATCCTGCAACTGGGGGACGGAACACCCGGCCATGACGGACAGATTGTTGGCGATATTATCAATAATGGCGCGCTTGTGGTTGCCAATCTTGGCGATAGCGCGCTTGATGGCGATATCAGCGGCACAGGAACGCTGACGCAGTCAGGCGCGGGCGTGCTGAGGCTATCGGGCAAGAATGATTATAGCGGCGATACACAGCTATTTGCGGGAACCGTTTCGGTCGCCCAGGAAGCCAACCTTGGTGTTACAGCCAGTGCATTGACCTTTGACGGTGGCACACTGCAGGTAACCGGCACCGACTTCAACCAGACGTCTCGCACCATCAACTGGGGCAATAATGGCGGCGGCTTTGATATTGTTGACGCCAATAACAGTTTTACTGTCTCTTCGGCGTTGTCCGGCACAGGCGCTTTCACCAAGACCGGTGCCGGC